>NZ_JBFTLG010000001.1:0-493430 GCF_056396305.1 Arthrobacter sp. 05T420
TTCACACCCCCGAGGACCTCCGGCAGGTCGCCGCGAAACTCAACCGCCGGCCCCGGCCCACCCTGAACCTGGAAACCCCAGCCAACCGGCTGAACCAGCTGCTGCACGCAGCCTAACCCCCTGCGTTGCTCCCACTGATTGACTTTGCCACGGGATTATGGGCGCTAAGTGACCCCGCGTTGATTGTTGGGGGTGGAAACCCGTGCGGTAGTCAGTAGGCTTATCGTCATGGATGAGCACGATTCGCCCGGGACCGGCCAATGAGGCTCCGTCACAGCAACGCATCCGGCCGCGGATACCGCCGGGTCCCCGCCGGGACCGGGTTCAGCTATAAGGACCTGGACGGGTCCACCCTGCCGCCGGGACCCGTGCGGGAGCGGCTGGAGGGCATCGGGATCCCGCCGGCCTGGACGGACGTGTGGATTGCCCCGTACGACAACGGGCACATCCAGGCCACGGGAGTCGACGCGGTGGGCCGGCGGCAGTACATCTACCATCCGAGCTGGCGGGAGCGGAAGGACCGGCTGAAGTTCGACCGTTCGCTCCAGCTGGCCGAGACCCTGCCGGCCGCACGCCGCCTGGTGACCATGGACCTGCGCTCCGAAGGACTGACCCGGGAACGGGTACTGGCGGCCGCCTTCCGGATGCTCGACAGCGGGTCGCTGCGGGTCGGCTCGGAGCGCTACACGAACGAAAACGGCAGCCACGGCCTCGCCACCCTGCTCTGCGCCCACGTCAAGGTCCGCAAGGACGAACTCCGGCTCAGTTTCCCTGCCAAGAGCGGCAAGACCTGGGAGTCGCGGATCGCCGACGCCGACCTCGCCGCCGTGGTGCGCCTGCTCAAGCGGCGCGGCGGCAAGGCCCGGCTGCTGGCGTACAAGGAAGGCCGCAGCTGGCATCCGGTCTCCAGCGCGGACATCAACGAGTACGTCAAGGAGCGCACGGGGGAGGACTTCACCGCCAAGGACTTCCGTACCCTGCGGGGGACGGCGGCTGCAGCCGTCAGCCTGGCGCAGAGCGGCCCGCAGCCGAAAGTCGCGGCCCGCAAGAACGCGGTGAGCCGCGCCATGCAGGACGCGGCCTCTGTGCTGGGCAACACGCCCTCGATCGCCCGGAAAAGCTATGTGGATCCGCGGTTGCTGGACCACTTCGCGGAGGGGGAGACGATCGACCCGAAGCGGCCGGATTCCGCCGAGTCCGAGATCCGCGCCCTGCTGTACCAGGAGGGCGACGTGGTTCCGCTGCGGAAGGCCGCAGGCTAGTACGTCCGCACCGCGGGTTTCCCCGCCTCGTTAGAACTGCCCGTTGATGAACCCGATGATGATCGCCGTCCACCAGCACAGTTGCGAGATCAGCAGGCAAGACACCAAGTGCATGCGCTGGCCGGCAGACAGGTCCCCGAATGCGGTAGGAGAAGGGAGCCGAGCAAGCCGCCGCATGAGCGGAATGAGCATGATCCCGTTCAGGCTGAGCACGAGGACGGCCGCGAGCTTGATGTCGGTCATCGGGTTGGTCAGGTGCGGGTTCAAGAACACGCCGGTGGCCAGCAGGCCCGCCAGCCCGCCCCAGATCAGCGGCGTGGCTGCCCCGTCCAGCCGGATTATTTCGGCCAATTCACGCCGGCCGAGGAGCCACAGGAAGCCATGCCAGTCCACCAGGATGATGGCGCCGAAGGCCACCACCAGGAACAGTACGTGCAGCACGACGGCGATGCTGTGGACAAAGGTGTCAACGTGGACTGCGGTGGAGAGCGTGACGGACAACAGCCAGGCCACGACGGCCGCAAGGCACAGGCCGAACACGAGGCGCCGCGTGGACCGCTCGGATTCTCGGTGCCTTCTGAGGGTGCGTCTGCTGACCGGGATGTAACTCATGGCATACCTCCGCGGGACCTGCCAACGGTGGCCGTACCAGCCCCGCCCGGGAGTAGCTCCACGATAAGGCTGCGCGTTGCCTCCATCAAGGGAACCGCAACAGCGACGTTCCGCTACATCCGGCCGAAGCGCGCCCGGACCAGGGCGAACACCCCGTAGGCGATGAACCCTGCCCCGATCGCCAGAAGCAGGTACGGGCCGAAGGGGTGGTCCCGGAGTGCCTTGAGGCTGCCGTCCAGACCGGTGGAAGAACCGGGGTTGTTGGTCGCCGCGGCAATGACGAACAGCAGCCCGGTAAGGATCAGCGCCAGCCCTTTCGCCGCGTGTCCGGTGACTCCAAGCACGCTGATCAGCCTGCCGCGGTGGGTCCCTTCGAAGTGGTGCAGTTCCTCCTTGAACTTCTTTCCGAAGCCCTTGACGATGAAGTACACGCCGATCCCGATGATGGTCAGCCCGAGGCCCACCAGAGCCGGCGCCCCGAACGGCGACTGGACCAGGGCTGTGCTGAAGTCCCGCGTCGAGTCGCCCGAATCGCCGCGCTGGCCGAGCGCGAAGCCCGCGAAGCTCAGCCCGACGCTCCCGTACGCAATGGCCAGGAAGCCGGAGGAAATGAGTTTGCCCAGCTGCTCGCCGCGCGGCAGGTGGCGGGCCCGGAGGGTCGCTTCGCTCAGCTGCCACAGCGCCAGCCCTGCACAGGCGATGCAGGCCGCCCACATCACCGCCGGGCCCCAGGGGTTGGCGGCGAGCTGTTCGATGGCGCCGGAGGGTTCAGCCTGGCCGGGCGCGCCTAGGGCCAGCGCGACGGCGATGGCCCCGATCACGATGTGAAGCAGTGCCATCACGGCGAACCCCGAACGTGCGACGACGTCGAGCCAGATGCTGTCCGACGCCGCCTCGGCGGCGTCGGCGGCGTCGCCGATGGCGGCTTCGATCCCGGAGTCTTCTTTTGCCATGTCGATGCTGCTAATCCTCATCCGGTCTGATGGAACCGTGTTCTGCCCGTGGCGGTGTTAATGTTGGGCCGATTCTACGCGGGGCCAGCCGGTAACTGCTTGGACTATCACCTTGTTGCTAAGTGTGCTTACCATAGCCGAGTCATGCATGGCCCTGCTTGTGGACATGCCGCGGACCGGCAGCCTCGCTGCCCCCGCTATTCGGATTCGAAGACCGACGATAGGAAGTTCAACATGGCAGGTAATCTTGTTGCCCGATCCATTCACGACCTGACGGCAGCCGCTTGGTTCGGCGGTTCTCTGATGGGTGCCATCGGACTTAACGGTGCTACGGCTGAGGCCAAGGACCCGGCGGAACGGGCGCGCCTGTCAAGCCTCGGCTGGAAGAAGTGGGCGCCGTACCAGGGAGCGGCGTTAGGGGCGCATCTTCTCTCGGGACTCGCCATCATCTGGGAGAACAAGGGGCGGATGGCCAAGCAGGACGGCGTCACGCGGCTGAGCGTCTACAAGTCCGCCGTCACCCTGGCCGGTGCGGCGGTGACCCTATACGCCGGCCTGCAGGGAGCCAAGGTGGAGAAGCTGGCCGCCGAGGGTGCCAAGGGCGCCACCGAGCCCAAGCCTCAGGCCTCCGACGAACTCCGTTCCGCGCAGCAGCAGTTGAAGATCCTCCAGTGGGTCATCCCCGTGTTCGCCGGCTGGGTGATTGTTCTCGGCGCAAAGCACGGCGAAATGCAGCGCCCCAAGAACGTCCTCATGGGCCTTGTCCGCTAGCACCCGCACTCCAGAACCACCACATAACGTTGAGGGCCGGAACGTCGCGTTCCGGCCCTCAACGTTATGTGACGCGCTCAGGCAGGTACCGGGGCAGCCTGGACTTTGGCCTTTTCGCCCGCGTGCACGGCCCGCAGAATCAGCTTGAACAGTTCGCCAAGAAGCAGCAGCACCACGGCCGGCACCAGGCAGATCAGCCACTGCGCGCCGGTCAGCGAAACGGTGCCGAACAGCTCCTGCAGTACGCGTACCTGGGTGATCAGCATCGAGCCGACAAATGCCCAAGCAAAAGCCCAGAGCAGCTTCGGGTTGGACAGGGTGGAAGGCCCGAACGCGCTTTCCTCGGGGAAACGCAGGTTGAGCGCTACCGAAATGTTCATCAGTCCCAGGCCAACTATGGCCATGGTCTGGCCGACCTCCAGAGAACCGTAGCTGGCCTTGCCGATCTGCACGAGGATCAGCGTGGCGGCCGCCATGAATAGGCCGACGACGAACAGGCGCACCATCATCGACCGGACGATGATGGGCTGGTTGAACGGCCGCGGCTTGCGGTCCATGATGCCCGGCGTCGCGAGGTCCAGGCCCATCACGGCCCCAATCGGGGCCACGATCGCCATGTGGATCCACAGCACCTGCGCCGGGCTGAGCAGCGCCGTGCCGGCGATCGCGAACGCCGACGAGCCGATGAAGGCCAGGATGAACATGTACAGGTTGGCCACCTGGATGCGGATGAACTTCTGCAGGTTGTCATACACGAGCCGGCCCTGCTCGACCGCGGTCACGATAGTGGCGAAGTTGTCGTCGGCGAGGATCATCTTCGCCGCTCCCTTAGCGACGTCGGTGCCCGTGATGCCCATGGCAATCCCGATGTCGGCCGCGGCGATGGCCGGTGCGTCGTTCACGCCGTCGCCGGTCATCGCGACCACGTTGCCCTTGCGTTTGAGCACCTCGACCAGCCGGACCTTGTGCTCCGGCGCCACCCGGGCGATCACCCCGATCCCGTCCACCTGGCTGTCGGCCTCGGAGTCGCTCAAGGCCGCGAACTCGGCACCGGTGACCGCGCGCCCGCGGATGCCCAGCTCGTCCGCGATTGCCGCCGCGGTGATGGCGTGGTCGCCGGTGATCATCCGGACCCGGATGCCGGCGTGTTTCGCCTTGGCGATGGCGGCCACGGCCTCGGCCCGCGGCGGGTCTACCTCGCCAATCAGCGCCGAAATTTCCAGGTCCTGCATCAGCGCCATCAGATCGCCCTCCGGCTGGAAGGTCGCGGGGTCGAACTCGCGCTGCGCCAGGGCGAGCACCCGCCGGCCCTGGCTGGCAATGCGTTCGTTCGCGGCCAGCACTTTCCCCCGCATTTCATCGGTGAGGGTCTCGGTGCGTCCGCCCGGCATCCGCCCGGATGAAGACCTGTTGAGCACGACGTCGGGCGCGCCTTTCACGTAGGCCCGGATCACGGGCCTGCCGTCGGCGCCGGGCATCCGGTGGAAAGTGGCCATGAACTTGTAGTCGGAGTCAAAGGGTACGGACGCCACCCGCGGATTGTTCCTGCGGAACTCCCGGACGTCAACGCCGCCTTTCTGCGCGAGCACGTACAGCGCCGCCTCCGTGGGGTCCCCGATCACTTCGCCGTCCTCGATGTCCGAGTCGTTGCACAGCGCGCACGGGAACATCACGTAGTCCAAGTCGCGTTCGGCGTCGCCGGCGGTCCGTTGGATCTGGCCGCTGAAGCTGTAGCCCTCCCCGCTGACCGTGTAGTGGTGCTGCACTGTCACGAATTCCCGCACCGTCATCTGGTTCAGGGTCAGGGTGCCGGTCTTGTCGGAATTGATGGCCGATGTGGAGCCCAGCGTCTCGACCGCAGGCAGGACCTTCATGATGGCGTTCTTCTTGGCCATGTTGACCGAGCCCACCGACAGGATGGTGGTGACGACGGCGGGCAGCGCATCCGGGATCGAGCCGACCGCCAGGGCCACGCCGATCCCGAAGAGCACCGCAAAAGTTTCGCCCTGGGCCAGGCCCATCACGACGATCGCGAGGAAAGCGAAGAGGGCCGCGATGATGATGAAAATCGTGAGCCGGTCCACCTGTTTGGTGAGCGGGGTTTTCTCCTCTTTTTGGCCGGACAGCATGTGGGCGATGTGGCCGACCTCTGACCCCATGCCGGTGGTGGTCACGAGGATTTCGCCGTGGCCCCGGGTCACGTTGGTGTTCATGAACGCCATGTTCACGCGGTCCCCGATGCCGACCTCGTGCCGGCTGATGGCTGCGGTGTCCTTTTCGACAGCGACGCTTTCGCCGGTCAGTGCGCCCTCCTCGATCTGGAGGGTCGCCGCCAGGATGATCCTGCCGTCGGCAGGGACACGGTCACCGGCATCGACCACCACGATGTCGCCCGGCACAAGCTGCTCGGCGGGGATCTCCGCCATGTCACCGTCGCGGCGCACCTTGGCCATCGACTTCATCATCTTCCCCAAGGAAGCGGCGGCCGCCTCGGCCTTTCCTTCCTGATGGTAGCCCAGCCACGCGTTGAACAGCGTCAGCAGGGCCAGCCCGATGGCGGTCCCGTACTCCCCGATCAACAGGCTGACCAGGGCGGCGACCACGAGCACGATCTGCATGTAATCCCGGTAGTGCTTGAAGAACCGCTTCCAGACCGGTTCCGGCTTCGCGGCGGCCAGGGCGTTCGGGCCGTACTCCTGCAGCCGCTGCTCCGCCTCTGCCGCGCTCAACCCGGTGGCCGGGTCCACCTGCAGCTCGGCCGCCACCTCCGCGGGGGCCAGCGCGTACCAGGTCGCGTCCGCGTCGGGTGCAGCCAACTCTGCTGCCGCTCCGGGATTGTCGGTCATGACTTCCTCCTCATCGCCGGGACGCTGCTCAGAATGGTGTCGGGATGTGCCGGACTGCCAGCGCGAGTTCACGGTAGTCGCCGGCCTTCTGCCGCTTGGGGAGTTCGACGTCGAGCCCCGGGTACGGCTCGTAGGGCACCTGGCTGAGCAAGTGGCTGATGATGTTGAGCCGGCCGCGCTTCTTCACGTCGTTGTTGGCGACGTACCAGGGTGCCCAGGCGGTGTCGGTCGCTTCGAACATGGCGTCCCTGGCCCGGGAGTAGTCGTACCACCGTTTGTAGGACTTGAGATCCATTGGAGACAATTTCCAGGTTTTGCGGGGATCATCCATGCGACTCTTGAGCCGCCGGGTCTGCTCGTCAGCGCTGACCTCGAGCCAGTACTTGATCAGGATGATTCCAGCGTCGACCATCGCCTTCTCAAATATCGGAGTCATGTTGAGGAATCGCTGGGTCTCCTCCGGGGTGCAGAAGTTCATCACGCGCTCCACACCCGCACGGTTGTACCAGCTGCGATCAAAGATCACCACCTCGCCGGCCGCCGGGAAGTGGGACATGTAGCGCTGGAGGTACATCTGCGATTTCTCCCGCTCGGTCGGCGTGGGGAGCGCCACCACCCGGAACACCCGGGGGCTCACCCGCTCGACAATGCGCTTAATCGTTCCGCCCTTGCCGGCCGTGTCGCGGCCCTCGAAGACGATGCAGACCTTGGCTCCGGTGGCCTTCACCCACTCCTGCATGGCGACCAGCTCACCTTGCAGGACGGCCATCTCCGCTTCGTACTTCTTGCGGGGCATTTTCTTCCCGGCTCGCTCGTCCTGTCCGTCGGCGCGCTTGTTCTTTTTCTTCTTCTTGCCCACTATCGACCTCCTGGCGGCGTACTTGCTGGGGCAATTCACAACACCCGGCAAGACTGGCACCCGACGAGACTGTCATTCGATGAGGCCGGCACCTTCGTCCCCGGGGACAGGGCCTGAAGTGCAGGCACCCTGTCGCGGGCACCTTCGTATAGCGTCCTACCACTCTTAGTGTTGACCGAGGTCGGAGCCCGGTCTACGGCACTAAGACCCTATTGGCGTGCCCGAGGAACCACGCCCCACGGCCGAGCCGGCCCCTGCTGCTGGGCGCAGGGGCCGGCCGTCTGGAGTCGGCGTTGACGCCGATCATGACGGGAATCCGCGTGATCGCGAGCCTGGCCGCGAGCCGGTGCGCGAGTGGCGGCCGCCACTGAGACAGAGCATCTGCTGGCCACCTTGGGAAAACCCTAGGGACTACTCCTGGAGCCACTCCGCGCAGGAGTTCAGGTTCCGGGTGACGCTCTCGACGGCGGCAGCCTCGTCCCGGGCAGCAATCGCGGCCACGAGTTCGTCGTGGCCCTCGAGCGGCAGGCCGTTGAAGCCTCCCCGCCGCTGTTGGCGGAGCAGATCATTGTGGAAAACGCTGCCGAAGCTGACATACAGCTCATGCAGCAGCGGGTTGGCGGACGCGTGCGCCACGCGCACATGGAAATCCCAATCGGCGCGGGCCCACGCAGGATAGTCCCCGGCCAACCAGGCGGCACGGCGTGCGGTGAGCAAACCGCGCAGGGCGGCGAGGTCGTCGTCGGTCGCATGACGGGCAGCAAGCCGGGCTGCCTGGGTGTCCAGCCCGACCCGGACCTCGAGGATGTGTTCCTGGGAGTGGTCCTCATACATCCGCTGCGTGGCACCTGCGATCTCGCTCGTGGCGCGGACGTACGTGCCGTCCCCGCGGCGGACCTCGAGCATGCCGCTGTGGGCGAGCGCTTTGATGGCCTCGCGCAGCGTGCCGCGGGAGACCCCGAATGCGGCCATCAACTCAGGTTCGGCCGGAATGCGCTGTTGCAGGGGCCACTCACCCGAATGGATCAGGGACCGCAGCTTGGCGGTGATTTCCTCCGCCAGCGGCGGCCGGTGCGAGGCAGTGAGTGTCATCGCAGTGTTCCTTCTGCAGAGTGCGCCGTTCCTTCGGAAGTGTTCGCAGGTCCTTCTGACGAGTGTGCAGCGGCGCCCCGCAGCTCGGCGGCCCGCAGTTCCTTGGCGCGCAGCTCCTTTGGTCCCGCCGACAGGAGGTGGCCTACCGCGATCTGGCCGAGGGCCACTGCCAGCAG
This sequence comes from Arthrobacter sp. 05T420, assembly GCF_056396305.1. Lineage (NCBI taxonomy): Bacteria > Bacillati > Actinomycetota > Actinomycetes > Micrococcales > Micrococcaceae > Arthrobacter > Arthrobacter sp. 05T420. The sequence continues at coordinate 8,572 of NZ_JBFTLG010000001.1, forward strand.
GAGGGCCAGGGGCAGCGTCCAGGAGTTGGTGGCGCTGTGCAGCAGGCCCATGCCGAACGGCCCGAGGGTCGCGAGCAGATACCCGGCGGACTGGGCCACGGTGGACAGCGCGGTGGTCTCGGCCGTGGTCCGGCCGCTGCGGCTGATCATCACCATGACCAGCGGGAAGATACCGAGACCGAAGCCCAGCAGCACCGCGGTCAGTGAAGCCCAGGCGGCTGGCAGGACCAGCATGGCCAGGACGCCGAGGGCCATGGTCACGGTGGCCAGGTAGAACGCCGTCCGCAGCATCCGGGGTCGTGAGCCGATGGCGACCAACACCATGCCGGCGGGGACGGAGACGAGCTGCATGAGGCCGAACATGAGCCCGCTATCGGAGGCGGTGAGGCCCATCGTGACCAGCATGTAGGGGAACCAGCTGAGCACGGCATAGGCAAGGAGTGCCTGCACGGTGAAACCTAGGGTGATCAGCGCCCCGGTGCGGGTCCGCAGCAGGGGCCAGGGGGAAATCCGGGCGGCCTTGCCGGTGGACGCGTTGCGGTGGGCGTGCACCGCAATCGGAATGAAGCCGAGGCAGGCGCCCAAGGCCAGGAGGCCGATCGAACCGACGCCCGCCGAGGGAGAGCCAAGGGCGTGCGCCACCGGAACGATCAGCACGGCGGTGACGGTGGCACCTGTGGTCATGGTCAACGTGTAGACGGCGGTCATGAGGGACGTGCGGTCCGCGAAGTGCACCCGGATGAAGGAGGGCATGGCCACGTTGCAGATGGCCAGCCCGGACATCCCCGCCACGGTGCCGGCCAGCAGCATCCCGGTGGACGGAACTCCGCGGAGCAGCAGCCCCGCCGCCAGCATCACCAGGGAGAGCAGGATGGCTTTTTCCAGCCCCAACTGCCGGGTGAGCCAGGACGTGGCAGCTCCGGCCACCGCGAAACACAGCGTGGGGATCGAGGGGATCAAGGCCGCGATCAGCGGTCCGTAGCCCAGGACAGCCTGCAGGTCGTGGAAGAGCGCGGCGGCGCCGGTGATTCCGGCGCGCAGGTTGAGCCCGATGAGCACGAGGGCCACGACGCCGGCCACGATCACGCCGCGCGGGCGGGCCTCACCGGGTGGAGCTGTCTGGGAAAGTGCGGAAACCGCCGTGCTGCTAGCCATGTCTAAAGGTTAGACGTTTGATGTTTGGGGGTCAGCCTTTAGTGGCGAATATCTCGGCAAGTGACGCGTTCCGGAGGGCGATGCCGGTGCCGGCGCGGTGGGTGTCAGCGCGGGTGCCGGGCGCTGAGCCGCTGCACCGCCAGGGCGAGCCAGAGCTGCACCCGGTCCGCCGTTTGTGCGGGGTCGTAGCCGGTGAGTTCGGTGATCTGCGCCAGCCGGTAGCGGACCGTGTTGCGGTGCAGGGTGAGTTCCTCGGCGACGGCCGCCACCGAACCGTTGTTGCCGAGATAGCTTTCCAGTGTGGCCATGAGTTCGGCCCCGTGCGCCACGTCAAAGGCCCGCAGCGGGTTCAGCGATTCGTTGGCCATGTCCGCCAGCGGAACGTCCTCACTGGCGAGCAGCAGCGAGGTCAGGCTGAGGCGCTCGGGCTCGTTGACCGGCAGGCCGTGGCTGGCCGCGTCGCGTGCCTCGAAGTAGCTCCAGCGCAGGCCGTTGGGCTTGGTGTAGGCCCCGCCGATGCCGATCGTCGCGTGGATCCCGGCCTCCGCCAGGTGGTCGCTGAGGCTGCGGGCGAGGGCGCTGGCGCCGCTGCCGTCGTCGGGCATCACCACCACGAGGTCCTTCCCGACGACGGCGCTGACCGCCGCCTCGAGCGGCTGGGGCAGGGAAGAACTCCCTAGCTGTTTCTGGTGGGCGGCCGATTCGGCGAGCAGGACCACGTTCTTGCGGGTGCTGTTGATGCCGACGCCGGCGAGGCGCCGGGTGGCTTCGGAGGCCTCCAGCGTCCCGTGGATGACGTCGTCCAGGACCTGGCCGGCCAGCGCCCGCTGGGCCTGCCGCTGCTTGACCATGTTGTTGAGCTCGACGCTGATCAGGTTTTGGGCGTAGCCCACGATGCCCGAGTCCTCGAAAGGTTGCTTCACCCACAGGGTGCAGGCATCGCGGCGGCCCGTGGGGATGGGATAGGACGCCCAGCCCTCGGCCTTGGGCGGCGGGTGGCCGGACACGCTGTTGTACAGCTGGGCGGTGAACTGGGTCAGGACGATCTCGGTGCGCAGCATCGAGCCCAGGTGCTTCAGGAGTTCGGCGAGGCCGCCGCCGGTCAGCAGGGCGCGGGCCAGGATCTGGTGCCCCGCGATGAGCCGTTCGAGCTTGACCAGGTGGTCCGCAGACTGGGCGTCGGCCACGAGCTTTCCGATCGCGATGAATGGCGTTTCGTACGGCACTTCCACTACCGGCAGCCCCCAGCGGTTGGCCTCGGCAATCAGGGCCGGCGGCACGGCGTCGTGCGTCAGCCCGACCCCAAACCCGATTCCCACCGCCCCTGCCCGCTGCACCTGACGCACGAACCGGCGCTGCTCCGCGGCGCTCTTGAGCCGCATCCCCGTCGTCAGGATCAGTTCACCGCCGTTGAGGAAGCGCTGCGGATCCTCCTGTTCGGTGACCGCAACCCAAAGGATGTCCTGATGCCAGGTGGTTTCGGCGAGGCCGGCCTTGGTGAGATTCAGGGACGGAACCCCCAGCAGGGCAGCGAGTGAAATGGCCATGGATTTAGGATAACCGGGTGCTGGTCAAGCGCACTAAAGTGTGGCGGACATGGTGTGCAGGTGCCTATTCCCTGACTTGCACAGCTGGCATAGGCTCGTGACCAGTCACACATCCGTCATTGGCAGTAAGAAAGAGGTTGTACACCGTGGTTCAAACCTTGCAGAACTTCATCAACGGCGAGTTTGTCACCCCCGCCGGCACCGGGTTGCTGCCCATTGTGAACCCCACCAACGGCGATGTGGTGGCGCAGGCGCCGATCTCGGTGCAGGCCGACGTCGACGCCGCCATGACGGCAGCCAAAAACGCGTTCAAGACCTGGAAGCACACCACCCCCGGGCAGCGGCAGCTCATGCTGCTCAAGCTCGCGGATGCCGTCGAGGCCAACAGCGACGAGCTGGTGGAGGCCCAGCACCGCAACACCGGCCAGGTCCGGTCCCTGATCGCCTCCGAGGAAGTCGCCGCAGGCGCTGACCAGCTGCGCTTCTTCGCCGGTGCCGCCCGCATCATGGAAGGCAAGTCCGCCGGCGAGTACTTCGAAGGCCACACCTCCTACGTGCGCCGCGAGCCGATCGGCGTCGTCGCCCAGGTTGCCCCGTGGAACTACCCGTTCCTCATGGCCATATGGAAGATCGGTCCCGCCCTGGCCGCCGGCAACACCGTGGTCCTCAAGCCCTCGGACACCACCCCGGAATCCACCCTGGTGCTGGCCCGGCTTGCCGGTGAGATCTTCCCAGCCGGCGTCCTGAACGTCGTCCTGGGCACCGGCGAGACCGGCGCCATGATGGTGGAGCACAAGGTCCCGGGCCTGGTCTCCATCACCGGTTCTGTCCGCGCCGGCATCGCCGTCGCCTCCGGCGCCGCCAAGGGACTCAAGCGCGCCCACCTGGAACTCGGCGGCAAGGCCCCGGCCATCGTCTTCGCCGACGCCGACATCAAGAAGAGCGCCGCGGCGATCGCCGAGTTCGCCTTCTTCAACGCCGGCCAGGACTGCACGGCCATCACCAGGGTCCTGGTCCAGGATTCGGTGCATGACGACGTCGTCGCCGCCATGGTGGAGCACACCAGGACCCTGCATACGGGCTCGCAGAACGACGAAGACAACTACTTCGGCCCGCTGAACAACGTCAACCACTTCAACGCGGTCACCTCCGTTGTGGAGCAGCTGCCGGCGAACTGCAAGATCGAGACCGGCGGCCACCGCGCGGGCGAGAAGGGCTTCTTCTTCGAGCCCACGATTGTCACCGGCGCCAAGCAGACCGATGACATTGTCCAGAAGGAAACGTTCGGCCCGGTCATCACGGTGCAGAAGTTCAGCACCGAAGACGAGGCAGTGGAGCTGGCGAACGACGTCGAGTATGCCCTGGCCTCCAGCGTCTGGACGTCCAACCACGGCACGGCCATGCGCCTGAGCCGCGACCTCGACTTCGGCGCCGTCTGGATCAACACCCACATTCTCCTCACCGCCGAAATGCCGCACGGTGGCTTCAAACAGTCCGGCTACGGCAAGGACCTGTCGATGTACGGCGTCGAGGACTACACCCGCATCAAGCACGTTATGTCTGCGTTGGACGCCTAACGCAGCCGCATAGCGCAGCCGCCTAAAGCGGATGCATAACGCGGCTGCCTAGCTCACCCTGACGCATAACTCGCGCGCTTCAACCGCACGCTTAGGAAGGCCTTCCCATGACCACCACCGCACATGACATCACCTACCGGCTCGAGCAGAAGCGCCGCGTCCAGGCCGACTTCCCGGGGCCCAAGTCCGTTGCCCTGACCGAGCGCCGCAAGGCGGTCGTCGCCGCCGGCGTCGCGTCCAGCGTCCCGGTCTTCGTGGCCGACGCCGACGGCGGCATCATCCACGACGTCGACGGCAACTCCTTCATCGACCTCGGCTCCGGCATCGCCGTGACGAGCGTCGGCGCCTCGGACCCCGCCGTCGTCGGCGCGGTGAAGGAAGCCGTGGAGCACTTCACCCACACCTGCTTCATGGTCACCCCGTACGAGGGCTATGTCGCCGTCGCCGAGCAGCTGAACCGCCTCACCCCGGGCGACCACGAAAAGCGCACAGTGCTGTTCAACTCCGGCGCCGAGGCTGTCGAAAACGCCGTGAAGGTGGCCCGCCTGGCCACCGGCCGGGACGCCGTCGTCGCGTTCGACCACGCCTATCACGGCCGCACCAACCTGACCATGGCGCTGACCGCCAAGGCCATGCCGTACAAGACCAACTTCGGCCCGTTTGCGCCCGAGGTCTACCGCATGCCGATGAGCTACCCGTTCCGCGAGGAAAACCCGGAGATCACCGGTGCCGAGGCCGCCAAGCGCGCCATCACCATGATCGAGAAGCAGATCGGCGGCGAGCAGGTTGCCGCGATCATCATCGAACCCATCCAGGGCGAGGGCGGCTTCATTGTCCCGGCCGACGGCTTCCTTCCCGCGCTGGCGGACTGGGCAAAGGACAAGGGCATCGTCTTCATCGCCGATGAGGTCCAGTCCGGCTTCTGCCGCACCGGCGAATGGTTCGCCGTGAACCACGAGGGTGTTGTCCCGGACATCATCACCATGGCCAAGGGCATCGCCGGCGGCATGCCGCTCTCGGCCATCACCGGCCGCGCCGACCTCCTCGACGCAGTCCACCCGGGCGGCCTCGGCGGCACGTACGGCGGCAACCCGGTGGCGTGCGCGGCCGCGCTGGCCGCGATCGGTTCGATGGAGCAGTACAACCTCAACGGCCGGGCCAAGCACATCGAGGAGATCGCCCTCGGCAAGCTGCGCGAACTCGCAACTGGGCAGCCCGTGATCGGTGACGTCCGCGGCCGTGGCGCCATGCTGGCCGTTGAACTCGTTCAGCCCGGTTCCAAGGAGCCGAACCCGGAGCTGACCAAGGCCGTGGCCGCAGCCTGCCTCAAGGAGGGTGTCATCATCCTCACCTGCGGCACCTACGGCAACGTCATCCGGCTGCTGCCGCCACTGGTGATCAGCGACGAGCTGCTGCTGGACGGCCTCGCGGTCCTGGCCGCGGCCATCAAGGCCAACGCCTAGCCCACGGGCCAACGCGCGGCCCAGCGGGCTGCCGGGAAGGCAATCCCTTCCCGGCGACCGGTCTTTCCCGAACAGCGGGGGACACAACGGAGGAGCCGCGGACACATCGTCCGCGGCTCCTCCGTTTTCCGTGGTTCCCGTTCTTTCGCCGTTTCGTCGGCGTCGCCGGCTGCCGACGGCGACACGCTGGCCGCCGCGCTGACGGACGGGGACTGCGACGGCGGCTGGCTGCCGGCCGAGGACGGCGGGGCTGCCGGCCGAGGACGGCGGGGCCGGCGGCGCGCAGGCGGTCAGGACCAGCAGGAGCGCCAGGGTGCCCACTCCCGCGGTGCGCGACCCGGTCCTGCGGTTGAGGATGGCGTTCATGGCGGGCTCCCCTCGACCATCCCAGCAGAAGTTTGTCCTGCTCAGGGTCGATAGTCACCACCTTTCGGGGCCCGCTGGACTAGAGTCGTTCCTATCCACTGCAGGAGCGCAGACCGGCCGACGTCGCCCGGAACCCCCGGGGCGCAGCTGGCGTCTGCCACAGACCCATAAGGGGTTCACACATGCGATACGTAGTCGGCTATACACCCACCGAACGCGGCGCGGACGCCGTCGCCTTGGCGTCGGCCATGGCCCGCGCGCAGGGAGCGCATCTCGACCTGGTCTATGTGGTGGACAGGCACACGCCTTATGTAGCGATGAACCCGGAAGGGAACCGGGTCAGTGCCGCCGAGCAGCAGGTCCTCGCGGCGGAGCGCCAGGGAATGGACCTGGTCCCCGAGGGGCTGGAAGCGCACTTCCATGTCCGCCAGGCGGAATCGTTCGCAGCTGGCCTGATCGACGCCGCCCTCGAGTACCGGGCCGGCCTGATTGTGGTGGGTGCCGCAAGCCATGGCTTGTTTAAGCGCCATACCGTGGGCAACGTGGCCAACGCCCTGCTGCACGCCGCCCCGGTTCCGGTGGCACTGGCGCCGCATGGCTACCGCCGGACCGAAGCCATCACGCGTCTGACCCTCGCCGTGGGCCAGCGCGTGGGAGCGGAGGCGGCGATCGACGTCGCGATTGAATCCGCCGAGCGCCGCGGGGTGCCGCTTCGGCTGGTCTCCCTCGTGGAACTGGACGTCGAGGGGGACGGCGGGGAAAACGTCAACGCTGCCCATATCCACGCCAACACCATTCTGGCCGCCGCCGCGCACCGTCTGCCGGAGGGCCACCGCGTCAGCGTGGAGGTCGCGCACGGCCGCACGATCGAGGAAGCAATCGACGATCTGGAATGGGACGACGGCGAGGTGATGATCGTCGGGTCTTCGCGCTTGGCGGAGAAGTACAAGCTGTTCATCGGCAGCACGGCTTTCAAGGTGCTGCGGGCGCTCCCAGTTCCGATGGTCGTGGTCCCGCGCGACTACCAGCGGGTGGATACCTTCCCGGAGGTGTGAGGCCTGGAGGTCTGGGGCCGCGGGGCCAAGACCGCCCAGTACGCGGGAATGCTGCCGGGCGGTCCACCGGTCTCCATCGGCACTGTCTTCAGGACAGTGGCACCCTCCGTGATGAGGGTCCAGCGGCCCGAGGGGAACACGCGCGAGCGTTGCCTCGCGCCGAAATGCCCCGGTTTCGGCAGGGCAGAAATGGCTTGGCGGAGCGGTCCGGGGATCTTTTCGCCTGTGGCGCCCAGGCCCCGCAGGTAGCTGAGCGCGCCGCCCGGGACGTTCGTCTCGACGACGTAGATTCGTCCCTGGGCACCAAGGAGGGCTTCGATGGAGCCTGCGAGGCGTGCCTGCCGTCGCCGGCTGAGGACGTGGAACACCCCGCGGACAAAGACGTTGGCGTCGCCGAGTTCGCGCCAGAGCCCGGCCGCCGCAGCCGGCTGCGTGGCATCCAGGCTCCGGAAACTGAGGCCCGGAACGTGCGGGTGCGCGGACCGCGCGGCTGCTACGGCCTCGGGTGAGACGTCGACGCCCAGGACCGACGGAAAGATCTCGGTCAGCCGCCGAGTGATGGCGCCGTTCCCGCAGCCGAGATCGATCAAGGGGAGGCTGGTATCCATCGCGTTGGCCATGGCCTGCAGGTGGTGTCGGATCTCTTCGTTCCCGGCGCCGGGGGCGGCATCCCAGATGATCGGTTCGCTAAGGGAGCCAAGGGAGACTCCGCGCCAGAAGGCGTCCCAGCGCCGGTCCGGGCGGCTGGGACGGTGCAGGGACAATGCCGCAACCTTGGCCACCAGACGGAGCGTGTCCGCCGCCTTATCCATGCCCAGTGTGCGTGTACCCGCTTTGTCCGTGCCCGCCGGAACCGGTCCGCTCACGCGACGGCACCGTCCTTGTGCGCGAGCAGATCCGTCATGGCCGGCACCGACAGTGGACGGCTGAAGAAGTACCCCTGACCGAATTCGCAGTTCAGCTGCCGCAGCCTGTTCGCCTGCTCCCTGTCCTCGATGCCCTCGGCGACCGCGCCCAGTCCGGCCGAATGGATCAGTTGCAGGATGGCCGCGACGAATGTCTCCTGTTGCCGGTCTGTGGTCAGTCCGTCGAGGAGGGACTTGTCGATCTTTGCTTGCGCGGCCGGGAGGGTGCGCAGGTAGCTGATGGACGAATAGCCCGTGCCGAAATCGTCGATCTCGATCCGGACACCGAGGTCATTGAGCGACTGCATGGTGGCTGCCACTTCCGGGCCGCCGCGCATGATCGCGGTTTCGGTGATCTCGATTGAGACGTGGCAGGGCTCGACGCCGTGCCGGGCCAGCAGGCTTTCGACATAGGGCGCCAGATCGACGTGGTGCAGGTCAGCGGGGGAGAGATTGATGTGCGTGCTGAAGTCTGCCGGAAGCCCGGGATCGGACTTCCAGCGGCCGGTTTGCGCGATGGCGTTCCGGAGTACCCAGTGGCCGATTTCCACGGTGAGCCCGGCCTCGTCGGCGGCATCGAGGAACTTATCTGGCGCCAGCAGGCCCAAGGCGGGGTGACGCCAGCGGATCAGAGCCTCGGCGCCGGCAATGGCTCCTGTGCGCAGGTCCATGATGGGCTGATATTCCAGCTCTAGCTGGTCCATCGCCAGCGCCGTCCTCAGCTCCGCCACCTGGTGGACGCGCTGCTTGGCGGCCTCGTGCATGGCCGCGGAAAAGACCTGGAGGGTGTCCCGCCCGCGTTTCTTGGCCTCGTGCATGGCGATGTCGGCATCGCGGATGAGCTCCTCGCTGCGCAGGCCGGTTTCCCCCAGCCGGACACCGGTTCCGGCAGTGAGGGCCACCGCGACACCGCCGGCGACGATTCTGTCCTTCAGCGATTCGCCGAGCCGGGCCGCGATCTGCAGCACCGCCTCTGTGTCCTGGCCCGCGACAAGCACCGCGAACTCATCGCCGCTGAGGCGCGCGATCAGGTGGCCGGCCCCGGCCGCCGCGCGAAGGCGCAGGGCCGCCTCGCGCAGCACGGCGTCTCCCGCGGCATGGCCAAGGCTGTCGTTGATGAGCCGGAAGGAATCGAGGTCCAGCAGGATGAGGGCCGGCTGGTGTCCCGCGCCGGCACCGGCAACGGCCTCGGCCACCTTTTCCCGCAACAGCGAGCGGCTGGCCAGGCCGGTCAGCTCGTCGGTGTTGATGACGCGGCGGAGTTCGGCTTTGGCCGCCTCCAGGAGCGCGGTCCGCTCAGCAACCCGGACTTCCAGGTCCTCGTACATGCTTTGGAGCTCTTCGGCCAGCAGGTTGATGCCCGTGGTGACGGCGTCAATGCCGTCCCGTGCGGGTGAGACCGGCAGGCGGTTCGAGAGATCGCCCGCGGACAGTACGACGATGCCGTCCACGAGTTCCTCGAGGCGGCGGTCATCCTCAGGCCCCGTCATGACCCTGCGCGGTCAGCCAGCGGACCGCCTCATCGCCGTCGGTGAAAAAGCGTGTGGGAACCGGCGCCGAATTGACGCCCAGGAAGAAATTGGCGAGAACCCGGTCCACGGCGGACGAGCCGAGGAGCGCTATTGCTGAGGCGTCGCAGCGCTTGGCGAACACAGCCCGGGCGGCCCGGCTGACGGACTGTGTGGTGGCCATGTCGATCAGCAGCGGCGTGGGCCGGCCGCCGCACAATTCATTGACACGGTCCATTGCCAGTTGGGCGTTGGGGGCATCAATCACAACGCCCCGGGCCCACTCGAGGCGCAAGATGCCGCTGCTGTCGAAGTCCAGGGACGAGATGTCCCGCCCGCCCGGAGTTTCACGATCCTCTTCTGGCACCAGCAATCCTCAATTTCGCCCCGACGTGTGCATTCATGATGACACTAATGCACAGCGGCCGTGGTGCGCAGGCAGCAGCCCCCAAAGGCAGAAGCGCAGGGCAGTATCGCGCGGCAGTAACCCTAGGCGGCGGCGCGGGCCAGTTTCCGGGTCACGGAGTTCTTCCGGGCAGCGAGCAGCATGTCCACAGTCAGGACCAGCAGCGCCAGCCAGACGACGCCGAAACCGACCCAGCGGTCCGGCGTCATGGCTTCCTTGAACACGACGAGGGCCACGATGAACTGCAGGACAGGTGCGAAGTACTGCAGCAGGCCGATCGTGGTCATCGGCAGCCGGCGGGCAGAGGCGCCGAAGAACAGCAGTGGCACGGCGGTGATGACGCCCGAGGCCACCAGCAGCCAAAAATGCCCGGCACCGTTTGAAGCCAGGCTTGCCGCCCCGCTGACCGCCAGGACGATCATCGTGGCCGCGGCCACCGGCGCCAGCACGATCGTCTCCACGGTCAGGCTGGTGAGCGCGTCCGCCCGAGGGCCGACGCGCTTCTTGACGAATCCGTACAGTCCGAAGCTCAGCGCAAGCGTCAGCGCGATCCAGGGGAGCTTGCCGTAGGAGACCGTCAGCACCCCGACGGCAACGAAACCGATGCCGACGGCGGTCCACTGCAGCGGGCGCAGCTTCTCCTTCAGGACAAAGACCCCCAGCAATACGGAGACCAGCGGGTTGATGAAGTAGCCCAAAGAGGCCTCGACGGCCTGGCCGGTGGTTACGCCGTAGGTATACGTCAGCCAGTTCACCGCGATCAGAGCTGCGGCGATGGACAGCGGGCCGATCACCGTGCGGTTCCGGAACGCGGCTCCGAGCACCCGCCAGGAGCGGGTCACGGTGATCAGCAAGGTGCAGAAGATCAGGGACCAGACCACACGGTTGGCCACGATCTCGACGGCGCCGGCGGGTGCCAGCACAAAGAAGTACAGGGGCAGCAGCCCCCAGAGCCCGTAAGCGCCGATGCCAAACACGATCCCCGCCGTCGTGTCCTTGTCTACCGGTGCCAGTCCAGCTGGCCGGGCCGGCGCGGCCCCTCCCGCAGCGGCTACGGCGCTCGGCGCTGTCAGTGGGGCGGGGGAGAAAGATCCATCGGGCTTAGGCACAAGATCAATAACACCACCCCCGCGGCGCCTATTCCTGCCGATCGGAGCACGAGCCAGCCGGCGACATTTAGAATAGGGGCCTGTGCGCTGTATCTACTGGCGCTGTCCCTAAGACTCAGAAGGGCTCCCGGTGTCCACCTCGGCCGAATCCACATCCACTCGTCCCCTCCGTGTCGCGATTGTTGGCGCCGGTCCGGCCGGCGTCTACGCCGCGGACATCCTGACGAAGTCCAATGAGGTCAAAGGCGGCGACTTCCAGGTCAGCATCGATCTCTTCGAGGCATATCCGGCACCGTACGGCCTCATCCGGTACGGCGTGGCCCCTGACCATCCGCGGATCAAGGGCATCGTCAACGCGCTGCACAAGGTCCTGGACCGCGGCGACATCCGGTTCCTCGGCAACGTCACCTATGGCCGGGATCTGACGCTGCACGACTTCCGGGCGTTCTATGACGCCGTCATCTTCTCCACCGGAGCCATCAAGGACGCGGACCTGGATATTCCCGGGATCGGCCTGGAGGGTTCCTTCGGCGGCGCAGACTTTGTCTCCTGGTACGACGGCCACCCGGACGTGCCGCGGGAGTGGCCGCTGGAGGCCAAGGAGATTGCGGTGATCGGCAACGGCAACGTGGCCCTCGACGTGGCCCGCATGCTGGTCAAGCACGCCGACGAACTCCTTGTCACGGAAATCCCGGACAACGTCTACCGGGCACTGAAGGATTCGCCCGTCACCGACGTCCATGTTTTTGGCCGCCGCGGCCCGGCCCAAGTGAAGTTCACGCCGCTGGAGTTGCGCGAACTCAGCCACGCCAAGGACGTGGACATCGTCCTTTATCCGGAGGATTTCGAGTTCGACGATGCCTCGGATGAGGCCATTCGCAGCAACAACCAGATCCGGACCATGGTCAACACCCTGACGAACTGGCTCGTCGAGGAGCACGCCGAGGCCGAGGAACCGTCCTCGCGCCGGCTTCACCTGCATTTCCTGCACAGCCCCGTGGAGATCCATGACGACGCCGCGACTCCTGGCAAGGTCGCCGGGATCAAGTTCGAACGCATGGAGCTGGACGGCACCGGGAACGTCAAAGGCACCGGGGAGTTCCTCGACTACCCGGTCCAGGCCGTCTACCGGGCGATCGGCTACCACGGCTCGCCGCTGGATGAGCTGGAATACGACGCCCGCCGCGGCGTTGTCCCGAACGAAGGCGGCCGCGTGCTCGACGCCGAGGGGAACGCGGTGCCCGGAATCTACGCCACGGGCTGGATCAAGCGCGGGCCTGTCGGGCTGATCGGCCACACCAAGGGCGACGCGCTGGAAACCATCGGCTTCCTGCTGGAGGACCGGCTGACGCTGCCTCCGGCGCAGAACCCGGACCCGCAGGCCATCATCGACCTGCTTCAGGAGCGCGGCATCGAATTCACCACGTGGGAAGGGTGGATCAAGCTCGATGCCCATGAGCTCGCCCTCGGCGCCGAATGGTCCGCGGCGCAGTCCGCCGACGGGATCGAGCGGGAGCGCATCAAAGTTGTGCCGCGCGAGGACATGATCGAGATTTCCCGCGGGTAGCCAGCGCTACGCCAATTTTTCCACGCTGCGCAAAATGCCTGGCGCGCAGGATATTCCGGCCGCGGGGGTATTTTCGCGCGTCGGGGACGCGATGGCGCGTCGCGGGGCTGTCCGCCACCGCAGCACGGGCACTGGGGGCATGCGGTGGGCAGGACGGCGCATCACTCTGGCGGGGGTGCGGAAGGCCCACTAGACTGGGCCGGACGTGGCGGCCTTCGGTACGCCGTCGAGCCCGTCCAGTGGGAGTTCAATGAGGAATCTGGTCCGTCCGGCAGCTCTGTTACCGCCCGCGGGCGGGGTCACCGCGCAGCTGCGCCAGCAGCATGCCAGCACCGCGCACGAGGAACTGGACTCGCGCGGATTCGCTTTCTCTGGGAACCTGCAACTGCCTGGGCTCAGCCGCGTGATCCAGGAGTCGTGGCGGCGTTCGGCGCAGCTGCACGCCAATCCGGACAACCCCGAGGCGCCGCTGGCCATGGACCGCGAGGAACTCGAAGAATACCGCCGCCAGCACCCGCTGGCCGCCATCATGCCCGTGATCCATAAGCTCCTGGTCCTGCCGAGCTATGACAGCGGAATGCTGGTAGCCGTGGGGGATGAGCTGGGCAGGCTGCTCTGGGTGGAAGGCGACGCAGCCCTGCAGCGCCGGGCCGAGGGCATGATGTTCGTCCCCGGCGCCGATTGGTCCGAGGCGACAGTCGGCACCAGCGCCCCCGGCACCGCGCTGGCTCTCGGCCGGGGAATCCAGATCTCCGGTGCCGAACACTACAAGCGCTCGGTGCATCCGTGGAGCTGCACGGCTGTGCCGTTCCACGATCCGGATTCCGGCGCGCTGCTGGGGGTTGTGGACATCACCGGCACGGAGTCGGCCGTGGCCCCGCATACGTTGTCGCTCGTCGAGGCGACGGTCGCCGCGGCCCAGGCGCACCTGCGGGTGGAACGGCTGCAACTGGCCGCGGCAGGGCAGTCCTCGCCGTCGCGGCGGCGGAGCCCGGAGCTAGGAACGCCCGGGGCGCCGGCCGCCAACAGCCTCTACCGCGACAGCCTCCAGCTGCTCGGCCGCGATCAGGCCCTGCTCAGCATTGACGGGCGCACCGTGGCACTGTCCGCCCGGCACAGTGAGATCCTGGCCCTCCTCAGCACCCACCCCGCGGGGCTGAACGCCGAGGAACTCTGCGCCCTCCTCTACCCCGGGGAGGCCTCCACCATGACACTGCGCGCGGAGATGGTGCGGCTGCGCAAGGTGCTTCAGCAGCTCCATCCCGGTGCCGTCCCGGAATCACGCCCGTACCGCTTGCCGCTGAACCTGGTTGCCGACGCCGGACAGGTGCTGGACTGCCTGCAGCGCGGTGCGCACCGGATAGCGCTGGAAATCTACCGCGGCGCCGTGCTGCCCCGCTCCGAGGCCCCCGGCATCGTGGAGCTGCGGGGCAGGGTCTCGGCACTGATGCGGGAGGCCCTGCTGACGGACGGCAGCGCCGAATCGCTCCTGAAGTACGCCGCACTCCCTGAGGCCAAGGACGACGTCGAGGTCCGCATCGCCGCGCTGAAGCTGCTGGCGCCGCGCTCGCCCAAGCGTGCCGCCGTCGTCGCCGATCTGGAACGGCTTGACCGGGAACTGAGCGCCTGACCATCTCGGCATGCCGCGGCAAGCCGCGACGCCCGGCCCGTGACCTGGCTCACGCAGTTGCAACCTGACTGCAACCTTCGCGCGCCTACGCTGGGTGCAACGGGGGCCGGAAGCGCCTTGCTGCCCCCATCTTGCACAGCAAAGGAGCTAGCAATGACTGTTTACGCCCAGCCCGGTACCGAGGGCTCGAAGGTCACCTTCAAGGACCGCTACGAAAACTGGATCGGCGGCGAGTGGGTCGCCCCGGTCAAGGGCCAGTACTTCGAGAACATCACCCCGGTGACCGGCAAGGCGTTCTGCGAGGTGGCCCGGGGCACCGCCGAGGACATCGAACTGGCCCTGGACGCCGCCCACAAGGTCGCGCCCTCCTGGGGCAAGACCTCCGTGGCCGAGCGCGCCGCGATCCTGAACAAGATTGCCGACCGCATCGATGAGAACACCGAGATGCTGGCCGTCGCCGAATCCTGGGACAACGGCAAGCCGATCCGCGAGACCCTCAACGCCGACATTCCGCTGGCCGCGGACCACTTCCGCTACTTTGCCTCTGCCGTCCGCGCCCAGGAGGGCAGGCTCTCCCAGCTCGACGACGACACCACCGCCTACCACTACCACGAGCCGCTCGGCGTCGTCGGCCAGATCATTCCCTGGAACTTCCCCATCCTCATGGCCGTCTGGAAGCTCGCCCCGGCGCTCGCCGCCGGCAACGCGGTGGTGCTCAAGCCCGCCGAGCAGACACCGTCCTCGATCCTGGTGCTGATGGAGCTCATCAGCGACATCCTGCCGGCCGGCGTGGTCAACGTGGTCAACGGCTTCGGCGTCGAGGCCGGAAAGCCGCTGGCCTCCAGCCCCCGGATCCGCAAGATCGCCTTTACCGGCGAGACCACCACGGGCCGCCTGATCAGCCAGTACGCCAGCCAGAACCTGATCCCGGTCACCCTGGAACTCGGCGGCAAGAGCCCGAACATCTTCTTCAACGACGTCGCGGAGTCCAACGACGCCTTCTACGACAAGGCCCAGGAGGGCTTCACGCTCTTTGCCTTCAACCAGGGCGAGGTCTGCACCTGCCCGTCCCGGGCCCTGGTCCAGGACGGCATCTACGACTCCTTCATGGCCGACGCCATCGCCCGCACGCAGAAAATCATCCAGGGAAACCCGCTGGACACCGAGACGCAGCTCGGCGCCCAGGCCTCCAATGACCAGCTGGAGAAGATCCTCTCCTACATCGACATCGGCAAGCAGGAGGGCGCCAAGCTGCTCACGGGCGGCGCCCGCGCCGAACTGTCCGGCGACCTGGCTGGGGGCTACTACGTGCAGCCGACCATTTTCGAGGGCCACAACAAGATGCGGATCTTCCAGGAGGAGATCTTCGGCCCGGTGGTGTCCGTGACGCGCTTCAGTGATTACAGCGACGCCATGGGGATCGCCAACGACACCCTCTACGGCCTTGGCGCCGGCGTCTGGTCCCGCAACGGCAATGTTGCCTACCGTGCCGGCCGCGAGATCCAGGCGGGGCGCGTGTGGGTCAACAACTACCACGCCTACCCGGCCGGTGCCGCGTTCGGCGGGTACAAGTCCTCCGGCATCGGCCGCGAGAACCACTCCATGATGCTGGACCACTACCAGCAGACTAAGAACCTCCTGGTCAGCTACAACGAAAACAAGCTCGGCTTCTTCTAAGCCGCATTGACCCGGGCGGGGCGGATCGGCAGTGATCCGTCCCGCCCGCACCATTTTCCGGACCAGCCAGGGAGACCCCGATGACGCAAACCAGGCTCGACGCCGCCGTGACCCGCCCCGGCGAGGACTTCTCCCGGGTGGCGCTCACTCCCGAGGCCGTGGAACTGCTGCGAAAGCTGTGGCTCCAGCACGGCCCGCTGATGTTCCACCAGTCCGGGGGCTGCTGCGACGGGTCCTCACCGATGTGCTACCCGGCAGGGGAGTTCATCACGGGGGACGCGGACGTCCTGCTGGGCCTGTTCGATGTCTCTGACGGGCTGCAGCCCCAGCCGCTGGAATTCTGGATGTCGCGGGAGCAGTTCAACTACTGGAGTCACACGCACCTGACTGTCGACGTCGTTCCGGGCCGGGGGAGCGGGTTCTCCGTCGAAGCGCCGGAAGGCAAGCGGTTCCTGATCCGCTCGACGCTGATGGAGTGGCCCGTCTGATGCTCATCTGACGGGTTTCCGTGGGCTGTTCCGCGCCCATCCTGGCAAGGGTCCGGGGCTGGTCCGCGGCCGCCCCCACCCCGAGCTGCGTCTCACTATGCGGGACAAATCGGGCCGTCCAGTGGATGGGCACTACGATAGATAGGTCTGTTTCCAAACCAGTTATCGAGATTGCGGACTTTCCTATGAACCTTTTCCGGACCAAATCCATCGAGCAGTCCATGTCCGACGCCGATGAACCCGGACGCAAGCTGAAGCGCTCGCTAAGCACGTGGGACCTCATGATCATGGGGGTCGCGGTTGCCGTGGGTGCCGGGATCTTCTCGGTCGGCGCCAAGGCCGCGGCGAACTTCGCCGGCCCCGCCGTGACCATCTCCTTCGCGATCGCCGCCGTCACCTGCGCGCTCGCCATCATGTGCTACGCCGAGTTTGCCACGGCCATCCCGGTGGCCGGTTCCGCCTACGTCTTCACGTACGCGACCATGGGTGAGATCCTCGCGTGGATTATCGGCTGGAACCTGATCCTCGAACTCTTCACCGCCGGCGCCGTGATCGCGAAGTACTGGGGCATCTACCTCAGCAAGGTCTTTGCGCTCATGGGCGTGGACATTCCGCCGTCGATCTCCCTGGGCGGTGTCGACCTCTACTGGGGCGCCTTCTTGATTGTTGCCATCTTCACGGTGCTGCTGGTCCTCGGGACCAAGCTCTCTGCCCGCGTCGGCAACATCTTCACGCTGATCAAGATCGCGGTGGTCCTCTTCGTGATCGTCGTCGGCTTCACGTACCTGAAGTTCGAGAACTACACCCCGTTCGTTCCGGCCTCCGAGCCGACCGGAGGCACCGGCACCGCCGATGTCCTCAAGCAGTCCTTCTTCGGCTTCCTGACCGGTGCGGCCCCCGCCCAGTACGGAACCCTGGGAATCTTCGCCGGCGCCGCCCTGGTCTTCTTTGCCTTCATCGGCTTCGACGTCGTTGCCACGTCGGCTGAAGAGGTTAAGAACCCGCAGAAGACGCTGCCCCGCGGCATTTTCGGTGGCCTGGCCATCGTCACGGTCCTCTACATCCTGGTGTCGCTGGCACTGACCGGCATGGTGTCCTACACGAAGCTGGCTGAGGCCAAGAACCCGACACTCACCACCGCCTTCGAGGCCGTTGGCAATACTGACGCCGCCAAGGTCATCGCCTTCGGCTCCCTGGTGGGCCTTACCACCGTCATCATGGTGCTGCTCATGGGCCTGTCCCGCGTGGTCCTCGCGATGAGCCGCGACGGCCTGCTTCCGCGCTCCCTGTCCAAGACCAGTGCCGCGCGTGGAACACCGGCCCGCCTCCAGATCATCTGCGGCGCCGGAGTTGCCCTCGTTGCCGGCCTGACCAATGTGGACCTGCTGGAGGAAATGATCAACATCGGGACCCTGTCCGCCTTCGTGATGGTCAGCCTTGGCATCCTGGTGCTCCGCAAGAAGCGTCCCGACTTGAAGCCGGCCTTCCGCGTCCCGTTCGGCAAGGTGCTCCCTATCGTCTCTGCCGTCCTGTGCCTGTACCTCATGACGAACCTCGCCGTGGAGACCTGGATCTTCTTCGCCATCTGGCTGGTGATCGGCGTCGCGATCTACTTCGCCTACGGCCAGCGCCACTCCAGGCTGAACGAAAAGTTCGCGGAGGCCCGCGCCTCCGTGAACGGCCCGGGCACGGCAAGTGCCGTCAACCCGGCCGCACCGGCCGCGGAGAACGACGAGGACGCCCTGACCCGCTCCTGATCGGGGGAGCCGTCGGTCCTCGGTTCTTTGTCGTCGAAGTCGCCGGAACCGTCCGCGTTCGCTGGAAACTTCCGGCGTGCTCGCACGGTTCCGGCGACTTCGGCGTTTGGGCCCGCGCTCCCCGTTGGCATGCGCTCCCTAAGATGGACACATGGCCCGCCCAGCAAGACCGGAACGCAAATCAGAGTTGTTGTCGGCGATTCTCGACTACCTCATGGACAAGACGCTGGCGGAACTGACGTTCCGCAGCCTCGCCGACGGGTTGGGCGTCAGCAGCTTCGTCCTGGTGTACCACTTCGGCAACCGCGAGCAGCTGATCAACGAGATCATCCGCGGCATCGAATCCCGGCTGGACAGCGTCCGGGCCACCGACGTCAGGGACATCGACAGGGATGCGTGGCGGGCCTTCTTCCTGGAGTCCTGGCAGTGGACCATGGCACAGCGCAACCGGCACCTGGCCCGGCTTGAATTCGAGGCGACTGCGCAGGACGTTGTGGCCGCGGCGCCGCGCGGCACCGCCCCGGAGCACTTCCGGATGCTGCACGAGAAGGCCCGGGACTGGCTCATCATCCAGGGCATCCTGCCGGAGTTCGCGGACACCGACGCCCGCCTGTTCACCGCAGCGTTCTATGGGCTCCAGTTCGATTTCGTCGTCAACAACCAGCCCGAGGAAGCCACCAAGGCCTTTGAGCTGATGATGCTGGTCTTCTTCAACAATCTCGACAGGCGCCTGGCCACCGACGGACAGCACATCTGAGCTGAATCTCAGGGAGCGGCGTAGCGGCCCTCCCATTCCACGAGGGGGCGCAGATCCTCCCAGCGCCGTGCCACTTCCTCCACCGCCCCGGGCCCGGCAAGCCAGCCGGGTTGGCCCACATTGACCCCGGCCGTGAGCGACTTGTGCTTGAGCAGCTCCGCCCGGGGATGGTCCTTCTCGAAGCCCCGCGGCACCGTCTTCAGACGTTCGCCCTCCACCGCGAACCCCGCTGCCTCGACCTTGCGCACGATCTCCTGCAGGGCCTCGCCGCTGGCGGGATCATCTACGGCGCCGCGGAACCGTGTCAGCTGGGCCGGGGTATGTGTGTGGCAGCCGCCGCCGATCAGCAGGCCGTCGGCGCTGAGCTGGATGTAGAAGCCCACTCCTTCGTCCAGCGCCGCGAATGCCCCCTGCGCGGTCTTGTAGGGCGACTTGTCCGGCGAGAACCGGACATCCCGGTTGGGGCGAAAGAGCTTGGCCGGGCCGAAGCGTGGCTCCAGCTCGGCCAGCAGCTCGGTTAGCGGCCCTTTCACTGCGGCGTCGTAGACCGGCTTGTGCTCCAGCCACCAGTCCCGGCTGTTGTTCTGTTCAAGATCGGCGTAGAACCGGAAGGCGTCATCCGGAATGCCTGCAAATGCGGTCATGCCCAAATCCTACGGAGCCGCAGCACACAGTGGCGAGGGGCCCGCGCGCCCATGTGGATAACGGCAGAACGCCCCGCCACGGAGGTCCGTGGCGGGGCGTTCTAGTGGCTCAGACGGTTACCGGTGCAGCCAGCCCTAGAATCGGCCGGCCGTTCAGGCAACCCTCGACGCGTAGATCAGACCTTGTTGGCGGCCTCTGCGTCGGACTCAACCTGGCCGGCGCCGAGGTTGGCGCGCAGCTTGGCGCCGAACTCGGCGTCGACGTTGGTCCAGTACTGGATGGCACGTTCCTTGATTCCGGCGTTCTTGACGCCGCTGACGGCGCCGGTGACGGTCTCCAGCAGGCGGGCCTTCTCGCCGTCGTTGAACACCTCGCGGTACAGCGTGCCGGCCTGGCCGAAGTCGTTGTCCTCGGGGTGCAGGGAGTGCGCGGAGTGCGTGAGCGCGCCGTCGTTCTCCCAGCCGCCGCCGGCAATGGCGGGCTCAACCGCGGCCGGGCCGCCCACGGAGTTCGGTGCGTATACCGGAACGGACGGGGCGTTGAAGTGGTAGCGCCCGGCGCCGTCCTGGCTGTAGTTGTTGACCTGGTTCTGCGGCGCGTTCACCGGGAGCTGGGCGTGGTTGGTGCCGACGCGGTAGCGGTGCGCATCCGCGTAGGAGAAGATGCGGGCCTGCAGCATCTTGTCCGGGGAAGCGGCGATGCCGGGCACGAAGTTCGACGGCGCGAAGGTTGCCTGCTCGATCTGCGCGAAGTAGTTCTCCGGGTTCTTGTTCAGCTCCATGGTGCCGACCTTGATCAGCGGGTAGTCCGCGTGCGGCCACACCTTGGTGAGGTCGAAGGGGTTGAAGCGGTACGTCTTGGCGTCCTCGTACGGCATGACCTGGACGTGCAGGTCCCAGGACGGGAAGTTGCCGGCGGCAATGTTTTCCTGGAGGTCGCGGATGTAGAAGTCACCGTCAGCGCCGGCAAGAGCCTCGGCCTCGTCACCGGACATGGACTTGACGCCCTGGTTGGACTTGAAGTGGTACTTGACCCAGAACCGCTCGCCCTCGGCGTTGATCCACTGGTAGGTGTGCGAGCCGTAGCCCTGCATTTCACGCCAGGAGGCCGGCAGGCCGCGGTCGCCCATGAGCCAGGTGACCTGGTGGGCGGACTCGGGGGAAAGGGTCCAGAAGTCCCACTGCATGTCGGCGTCGCGCAGGTGGGTGCCCGGGAGGCGCTTCTGGGAGTGGATGAAGTCCGGGAACTTGATGCCGTCGCGGATGAAGAACACCGGAGTGTTGTTGCCGACGAGGTCGTAGTTGCCCTCGGTGGTGTAGAACTTCACGGCGAAACCACGGGGGTCGCGCCAGGTGTCGGGGGAGCCTGCCTCGCCGGCAACGGAGGAGAAGCGAATGAGCATGTCCGTCTCGGTGCCGGGCTGGAACAGCGCGGCCTTGGTGTACTTCGAGACGTCCTCGGTGGTTTTGAAGCTACCGAAGGCGCCGCCGCCCTTGGCGTGCACGACGCGCTCCGGGACGCGCTCGCGGTTGAACTGCGCGAGCTTCTCGATCAGGTAGTGATCGGTCAGGATGATCGCGCCGTCGGCGCCGACGGACTTGGAGTGCGCATCGGAAGTGACGGGGGCACCGGACTGTGTTGTGGACACGGCGGGCGCAGAGATGATCTCAGTCATCGTTCTCCTTTGGTTGGGTTTCTTAGTTTCGTTCGGAGGGAAGTTGTTGGGTGCGCTGGCAGTCCTGGCAGATGCCCTGGTACAGCACGTCCGCGATCTGGATGGTCATCGGCTTGGCGTTCGCGTCCCAGTGCGGGGTCAGGCAGGGCGCGTGGCCCACGGCGCATTCGACGTCCTCCACGCGCCCGCAGCTGATGCACACGGCATGGTGGTGGTTATCTCCCACCCGTGTTTCGTACAGCGCGGCGGAGTGCGGGGGTTCGAACCGGCGCAGCATGTGCAGATCGGTGAGATCCCCCAGGACCACATAGACGGACTGCGCGGTCAGGTCCGGCAATTCATGCCGGGCGGCGGCAAGGATAGCCTCCGCCGGCGAATGCGGGTGATGTTCGACGGCGGCCAGCACGGCCAGGCGCTGCTTGGTCACCCGGCGGCCGTGGGCACGCAGGGCGGCTGCCCATGCATCGTGGGTGCCCGAGGAATCCGTCATACCCTCATTCAAGCACTTATTATGACTGTCTCACAATAAGGCGCGGTTAACATTTTCGGCCGCGTCCAAGGCGTCCGCGGTTCGCCACTAGAGTTGCGGGGTGGGGAAATTTTTGGCGGACATCACGCCGTTGCGTGAAAGTCCGGCCTTCCGCCGCCTGTGGCTGGGGTCCGCCGTTTCCGCACTGGGCAGCCAGCTGACCCTCGTGGCCGTGAGCCTGGAGATCTACCGGCTGACCCAGGACAGCCTCTATGTGGGCCTGCTGAGCCTCTTCGCCCTTGTGCCGCTGGTCATCGGCGGCCTCCTGGGCGGCTCGATCGCCGACGCCCACGACCGCCGCACGGTGGCCCTCCTGGCCTCGTCCGTCCTCTGGCTGACCACGGCCGCGCTGGCCCTGCAGGCATGGATGCAGCTGGGCAATGTGTGGCTGCTCTACGCGCTGGTGGCGGTGCAGAGCGGCGCCCAGGCCATCAACCAGCCCGCCCGCAGCGCGATCATCCCCGTCCTGGTGCGCAAGGAACTGCTGCCGGCCGCAAACGCCCTCAGCATGATGATTTTCGGCCTGACCATGACTGCCGGTCCGCTGCTGGCCGGGGTCCTGGTGGCGTGGATCGGGTTCGGCTGGACCTACACGATCGACGTCGTCAGCTTTGCGTTTGCGTTCTGGGCGCTCCTGAAGCTGCCGCCCATGCCGCCCGGGGAGCATGCCAGGGCGGCCGGGCTGCGTTCCGTGGTGGAGGGATTCCGTTTCCTTGGGACCCGGCCCAACCTCCGCATGACGTTCGTGATCGACCTCGTGGCCATGATCTTTGCCCAGCCCCGGGCGCTGTTGCCCGCCATCGGCGCTCTGATGATTGGCGGCGGCGAGGCCACGGTGGGCATCCTGCTGGCCTCAATGGCCGTGGGGGCGTTCCTGGCCGGCCTGTTTTCGGGGCCGCTCGGCGGTGTTCGCCGGCAGGGCACCGCCGTCGTGTGGTCCGTGATGGGCTGGGGCGCCTCGGTCGGGGCCTTCGGCCTGGTGGTGGTCCTGGCGGGCCAGACCAGAGACGGCGGCGTGACGACGTGGCTGCTGCCGGCCGCCCTGTGCTGCGCGCTGGCCGGCATCGCGGATTCAGTAAGCGCAGTCTTCCGGACCACCATCCTGCAGGCTTCCACCCCGGACCACCTGCGCGGGCGGCTGCAAGGTGTGTTTGTGGTGGTGGTGGCCGGCGGACCCAGGATCGGGGACTTGCTCGCTGGCGGCGCGACTAAACTCTTGAACGAGGGATGGGTTCTGCTGATCGGCGGCGTGATGTGCATGGCCGTGGCCAAGACGGTAGCCCGCGTGCAGTTCGGATTCGTGCGCTACGACGCGCGGAACCCGGTGCCGTAGCGGTTCGTTTTTATTGGTACGTATCGAGGTCAAGGGCATCAGGAGGAACAGTGCACCAGCATCACAACGGACTGAAAACCGCGGCCCTGTTCGGAGTCCTGTGGGCGGTCCTGCTTGGTCTGGGGGCTTTCATCGCCGCCGGGACCCGCAGCGCCGCGCCGATCTGGATCATGGCCCTGATCGGCGTCGGCACCACCGCCTACGGGTACTGGAACAGCGACAAGCTCGCCATCCGGTCCATGCAGGCCTATCCCGTCACGGAGGCCGAGGCGCCCCAGCTGTACCAGATCGTCCGGGAACTGTCCGGCCGGGCCGACCAGCCGATGCCGCGGATCTACATCTCGCCCACCATGGCGCCGAACGCCTTCGCCACGGGCCGGAATCCTCGGACCGCGGCGGTGTGCTGCACCGAGGGCATCCTGAGGCTGCTGGACGCCCGCGAGCTCCGCGGCGTCCTGGGCCATGAACTGATGCACGTCTACAACCGGGACATCCTGACGGCGTCGGTGGCCGCCGCCGTCGCCGGCGTCATCACGTCGGTGGCCCAGATGATGCTGCTCTTCGGCGGCGGGGACCGCCGCAACGCGAACCCGTTCGCCGCGATCGCCATGGCGCTGCTGGCCCCGTTCGCCGCGTCCCTGATCCAGATGGCCATCTCGCGGACGCGGGAGTACGACGCCGACGAGGATGGATCCGCGCTCACCGGAGATCCGCTGGCGCTCGCCTCCGCCCTGCGCAAGATTGAGCAGGGTGTGCAGTTGGCGCCGCTGCCGCAGGACCAGCGTCTGGTCAACGCCTCCCACATGATGATCGCCAACCCGTTCCGCGGCGGAGGCGTGGCCAAGATGTTCTCCACCCACCCGCCGATGGCCGAGCGGATCGGCCGGCTGGAGCGGATGGCCGGCCGGCAGCTCACCTGAAGCCAGCTGCGGCGCTGGCGACGCGCAAATAGTTCCGTGACGCGCAAAAGGGCTGGCGACACCCGAATACCGGTGTCGCCAGCCCTTTTGCGCGTCGTGAGGAAACTTGCGCCTCGGACGGGAAGCTAGCTGCGGAAGTTGACGAACTGCAGGTCGGCCTCGTCGAAGCCCTTGAGCAGGTTCATGGTCTCCTGGAGGTCATCGCGGGACTTCGAGGTCACCCGGAGCTCGTCGCCCTGGATCTGCGACTTGACGGACTTGGGGGCCTCGTCCCGGATCAGCTTGTTGATCTTCTTGGCGAGGTCCTGGGCGATGCCCTCCTTGATGGAGGCCTCGAGCCGGAATTCCTTGCCGGACGCGTAGGGCTCGCCGGTGTCGAGCGACTTCAGCGAGATACCGCGGCGGATGAGCTTGGACTGCAGCACGTCGAGCACCGCCAGCACCCGCTCTTCAGAGTTGGCCTTCATCAGGATCTTCTCGCCGCTGAAATCAACCTCAGCGCCGACGCCCTTGAAGTCGTAGCGCTGGGCAATTTCCTTTTGCGCCTGGTTCAGCGCGTTGGCGACCTCCTGCTTGTCTACCTTGCTGACGACGTCGAACGTGGATTCGCCTGCCATGACTTTCCTCCTGATGGTTAGCCGGGTGCCTGATGTGAGGCCGGTTGTCTACATTCCAGCCTAGTACGGATGCCCCCGTTCTGGAGGGCGGCCGGGCGGGACGACGTTTCACAGTCCGCTCATAGCTCAATCACGGCGGGAACGAAGCCAGGCCCGGAAGAGTTGCAAGGGTTGGAACCGCTGCTGAAAGGCAAGAAGAACATGCACCATAAGGCCGTCCGCTACGTCACCCGCACCACCGCCGTCGCTGCCACCACGCTGGCCGCGACGGCGACCTCCGTTGCCGCCGCCGCATTGGCGGCCTCCATCATCCTGAGCCCGGCCCCCGATGCCTCAGCGCGCATGGACGGTATCCACACGGACCTGGCCCGCGCCGTCGAGCTGAACCAGGTCACGCCGGAGCAGGCGGCACGATTCGAGGCAAGGCTGGCCGGCCGCATTTTCGGAGAAGCCTGATTTTCCGGGCATTTTGGCCCATTTCTGGGCCGCTAAGGCGCCGATTCGATTCTTCGGCGGAAGTTCTGTAAAGTTGTCTTGCCCGCGGGTGCTGGAAGCGGAACGGACTGGAAACAGGCGTTCAGGGACTGGAAACCGCGAGTGATCTTCTTTTGAAGTTCGGCAGATTACCCGAGCGGCCAAAGGGGGCTGACTGTAAATCAGCTGGCAACGCCTACGGGGGTTCGAATCCCTCATCTGCCACCCTTGGACAAGCCTCCGGAACCGATCGGTTCCGGAGGCTTTTTCTTTGCCCGGGGTTCAGCGGGGCCGGACCCACAGTCCTCGGGCCAACCCAATAAAGTCCGCGCAGAGTAAGTCCGCGGCTCAGTCGAGCGGCGGATTGGGGATGGCCACCGTTGTCCCGGCGGGCGGAATCCATTCGCCGCCGGTCAGGTAATTCAAGTTGGCTATCCGCAATGCATGAAGCGGTACGCCGTAGCGGCTCGCGATGCCGGCGGGAGTATCTCCGGCGCTCGTCCTGTACAGGAGCTGCCCCCGCCCGTCCTGGCCGGTCACGCTACCGCCGGCACCGAGCTGCGGCACGTCCACGCCTCTGAGGTCGATGACCTTTCCCGCGGCAACGGACGCCGATTCGTTGAAACTCCTGAGGATCTCGGGAGTCATCCGGAAGTGGGCGGCGATGCCTTCCCAGGTGTCGCCGTCGACGGCCGTGTAGCGCATCGGCTGGTAAAACCCGTTCAGTTCGGTCGTCCCCAGCAGGCCCGGGGGCGCCGGGGAGGTTGCAGCGGCCGCCGGGGATGTTCCGTGAGCCGCGGCCGCCGGAGTTCGGCCCGGGGCCTCCGCGCCAGATGCGCAGGCGGTCAGCAGGCCGGCTAGTACCGCGGCCAGAACGACGGCGGCGGCCGGCCGGACGCGTTTTACACCGGATCCGTGACTCACGCTGGGTGTCCTGTCATTCGGGGCCTCCCCCCGAGGCCCGTTGGAGCCGATTATTCCATACGTTTGATGAAGTCTCATTTCCACCGCCTTTTCCGAGGGAGGGGCTCCTCGGGTTCGGTATAGTGCCGGTCATGGACGAAAAGGCGATCTTGCACACCTACCTGCGGACGCGGCGGGACAGCCTGCTGGCAAAGCTTGACGGGCTCAGCGAGTACGACGCGCGCCGGCCCCTCACAGCTACGGGCACCAATCTGCTGGGCCTGGTCAAGCATGTGGCCAGCGTTGAACTCGGCTACTTCGGCGAGGTTTTTGGCCGGCCCAGCGACCTGGAACTGCCGTGGTTTGCCGACGATGCGGAGCCGGACGCCGACATGTGGGCTGCCCCCGGCGAGACGCGCGAGCAGATCGCGAAGCTGCACCGGCTCTCTGCCGTGCACAGCGACGCCACCATCGATGAACTTGCCCTGGACGCACCCGGCGTGGTGCCCTGGTGGCCGGACGAGCGCAAGCACGTGACGCTGCAGCAGATTCTCGTGCACATGTGCGTGGAAACGGCCCATCACCTCGGCCACGCGGACATCCTGCGCGAGCTCATCGACGGCAGGGCCGGCCAGCGCCCGGGGGACCCGAACCTCTCCGTACGCACACCCGAGGAGTGGGCTGCGCACCGGGCCCGCATCGAGGCGGCCGCCGTCGTCGTCGCCGCCGCCGCCGCCGCCCCGGCCGGAACGCCAGGCCGGTAGCGCAGGCCGACAGCGCAGGCCGACACCGCAGTCCGATTGCGGGCCGATAGCGGCAGGCGAGACGCGGCCGGCGAACCTAGCCGGCGATACGCTGCCGCAACACCCCATGTTCTGAAAGCAAAATCTCAGTTTTCGAGGCAGCGCCAACGTAGGGTGGTCCGGTCCGCTGTTGAAGAAGAAGGAGCGATCGTGAAGTCGTTTGCCTGTGGTGATGTGGTTCCCGGTTGCGAAGCCCGCTGGGTGTGCAGTACGGAAGACGAAATTCTGGTGAATGTGGCGGCCCATGCTGCGTCCGCCCATGGGCTGGAGGAGCTGCCGGCCGACGTCGTGCAGTCGGTCCACAAAGCCATCATTTCCGTTAGTTGATTCACGAGGCAGGCGGCCTCCCGCCCGACGCCGGGGCCGTTCCCGGCCCGGATTGGAACGAGCAGCTGGCGGCCGCCTGCCGAGGTGTTGGCCTTGCCGCGGCCTACCAGCCCATTGTCGATACTGCCCGCGGCACAGTGGTGGGCTATGAGGCCCTGGCCCGGTTTCCGGGTTTCGCCGAAAAAAATCCTGAAGTGTGGTTTGCCGCCGCGCGCACGCATGGCCTGGCGGCCGAGCTCGAGGCAGCGGCCTTGCGGGTGGCGCTCTCGGCACGCCCCACCCTGCCTGCGAACTGCTTCCTGACCCTCAACGTCTCACCGGAGCTGCTGCTGACGGAGGGGATCCGTGAGATCTGGCGCAGTCAGGGAAACCTTGGCGGACTGGTGGTTGAACTTACGGAGCAAACCCCGATCGACTCCTATCTGGAGCTTGAGCCTGACCTCAACCAGCTGCGCGCTGCGGGCGCGCTGATCGCGATCGACGACGCCGGGGCTGGCTACGCGGGCCTCCGTCACCTCTTGGCGCTGCGGCCCTCGCTGATAAAGATCGATCGTGAACTCATCCAGGATGTCGACCGTGACGAAGCCAAGCGCGCCCTGATCTCCATGCTCGGAACCTTTGCCAGCCGCGTGGATGCCTGGATCCTGGCCGAAGGAGTGGAACGGGTGGAGGAACTCGACGCCCTCGTCGCCCTCGGCGTACCGCTGGTGCAGGGGTATTGCCTGGCCCGGCCCGGGCCGGCGTGGGAACCGATCGACCTCGATGTTGCCCACCGACTCGCCTCCAAACCACCGGTGGCCCACCAGGGCATTATCCGGGACATCGTGGAACCCGCGACGACGGCCACCACGACGGCGACGGCGGCCGCAGCGTTTGATGACAGCCCCGCCCTGCAGTCAGTGGTGTTGATGGGCGAGCATTTGCGGCCCGTTGCGGTGCTGGACCCCGCGGCGGCGGCCCTGGGCGTGGTCAGCCCGGGCATGTGCGTCAACCTGGACACCCCGATCAGCGAGGCCCTGGCACGGTCCATGACGCGGGCTCAGGCCAGCCGGTTTGACCCCCTGCTGGTGACGGACAACGCCGGCCGCTTTGCCGGCGTCGCCCGCATGGAACGGATGATCACGGCCCTGGCCAGCAGCTAGCCGTCCGCCGGGCCCGGATCGCTTGACCGTTCCCCTAGCAGCTGTCCCGTGCCGGGGTCCTCCAGACCGTCGAAATAACGGTCCAGGACATTGCGGAACACGGATTCGCCGGGGGCCGCCAGCCGGAACAGCGTCATGGACGAGTGCAGCTTCCGCGCGTCGATGCCGCCGAAAATCTGCACCGCGGACTGCCCCTCCAGGGAAGCCACCGCGGCGGCCACCTCCCGGAGGCGGGGGCCCAGGACGTCGTGCCGGAGGTAGGCACGGGCCTCGTCCAGGGAGGAGATGGCATATTTGCGGGCCGTTTCGCTATGGCCCAGGCCTGCGAGCTGGGGGAAAACGAACCACATCCAGTGGCTCCGCTTCAATCCCGACCTCAACTCCGCCAGGGCGTGCCCGTAGGTTCCGCCGGCGTCTTGGGCGACCACGAACCGTGCAAGATCGTAGGGGTCTTCTTCCATGCTCGCTAGGCTACGTCGCCAGGCGACCAAGGGACAGAGCCGCCGAAGCGCCTAACGCCGCCCTACTCCCCAACAACAGGCGGCGGTAGTATCAACTTCGAGAGTCGGTGGCGCACCTCACGGTTGGCCGGGCGCCACGCTCGGCCGAGTCGGAGGGCGGATGTACGACGCATTTGGGCTGTTCACCGGGTCCACTCTGGTGGAAATCGGGCTCCTGCTGGCGACGTTTGTTCTGTGCTCCCTGATCGGCGTCGAACGGCAGGTCCGGCAGAAGAGCGCGGGCTACCGCACCCACGTTCTGGTTGGCCTGGGATCGTGCACCTTCACCCTTATCTCCGCGTACGGCTTCGCCGCCGTCCAGGGACCCGGGGGCACCCTGGACCCGTCCCGCATTGCAGCCCAAATCGTCAGCGGCATCGGCTTCCTCGGTGCGGGGGTGATTTTCAAGGGGCGGAACGTTGTCCGGGGCCTCACCACTGCCGCGAGTATTTGGGTTTCCGCCGCCGTCGGCATGGCCTGCGGGGCCGGTATGCTTTCCCTGGCAATTTCGCTGACCGCCTTCCATCTCATCACCTTGTATGTGGTCTCGCCCGCGGTGAGGAAAATCCCTACCCCCGACACCAACCGGGTCCTGCATGTGGGCTACGCGGACAATCAAGGCGTGCTGAGGCAAGTGCTGGAGCTGGCCACCACCATGGGGTTCAGCTCATCGATCCTGAGCACCAAGAAATCAGGCAACGCACAAAAACCGATCGTTCTCATGAACATCCGTTTCCACGGTCATCTTCCGCTGAAGGAACTGGTCCCGTCGCTCCTGGAAGTGCCGGGCGTGAAGACTGTCACCGTGCTCGGCTCGGACCCCAACGAGGACGACGATGACGACAGCGCCTGAGAACCTGGCGCGGCGGGATCCCCGGGTTGACGCGTTCATCGCGGCACTGCCGGACTGGCAGCAGGAAATCTGCGCCCAGGTGCGGGACCTTGTCCATGCCGCCGACCCGGCAGTCGAAGAGACCATCAAACGCACCACGCAGCCCTATTTCGTCCTCGACGGCAACATCTGCGCCCTGCTCGCGGCCACGGACCACGTCAACGTCTTCCTGTACGACGGCGGGATCGTCCCGGACCCGGAGGGCATCATCACCGGCGGGCACGACAACAAGACCGCCCGCACCGTGGCTTTCACCCAAGGGGAAGCCATCCCCGGCCGGGCCCTCACTGCGATGTTCCGGCAGATCATTGCGAACAACCGGGCCGGCGGCTGGCGCAAACTCAAGCCTGGCCAATGAAGCACGATGACCATCCCCGAACCGCCGTGCACGTTGATTGAAGCCGTTCGGGATGACCGTTAGAGTCTCCTGATGACCGAGAACAGCATCGCCCTGACGGAGACCGTGCGCGTGCGCGTGCTGCGCAGGCCCGACGCCGGCCCCCTGGCCGATGCCTACCTGCGGAACCGTGAGCACCTGGCGCCCTGGGAGCCGGTGCGGTCCGAGGAATTCTTCACGGTCGAGGGACAGGCCGCCAGCATTGAATCCAAGCTCGGGTTGTTCATCGCGGGATCGGACGTGCCCTGGGTTCTAGCGGAAGGTTCCCGGATCGTCGGGGTGATGAACCTGAGCGGGATTGTCCGGGGGCCGTTCCTCAGCGCCCACCTCGGCTACTGGGTGGACAAAGACATGACCGGGCGGGGGATTGGCTCGGCAGCGCTGGAGTTCGCCGTCCAAACCGGCCGGAGCGAGCTGGGCCTGCACCGGCTGCAGGCCGCCACGCTCCCGCACAACTCCGCGTCGCAGCGGATCCTGAAGCGGGCCGGCTTTGAGGAGATCGGTTTGGCCCCCCGGTACCTTCGGATTGCCGGTTCCTGGCAGGACCACATCCTGTTCCAGCGGATCCTTTACTGATGGCGGCTCTTCCGGATGCACCCGTTCCGATGAGGCCTGCGAACTTTGGTGCCCTGCACCATGTTGAGCTCTGGGTGCCGGACCTGCCACGGGCCAGGGACCAGTGGGGCTGGCTGCTGGGCCGACTGGGCTACGAGGCCTACCAGGACTGGGCGCACGGGTGCAGCTGGCGCCGCGGGCCCACGTACATCGTCGTCGAGCAATCCCCGGCCCTGAGCGCAACCGCGCACCAGCGCACCGCGCCGGGCCTGAACCATCTCGCCTTCAGCGCGGGGACGCGGGAGCATGTGGACGAAATGGCGGCCGAGAGCATCGGCCACGGCTGGGCCGAGCTTTTTCCTGAGAAATACCCGCACGCCGGAGGCCCCGGCCACTTCGCCGCCTACCTCGTGAATTCGGACGGCTACGAAGTGGAGCTGATTGCCTTGGACTGAACGCGTCGGTGCCCTACGGGTTTGGTCGGTGCCCTACGGGTTGGTTGACGGAGGCGCCTTTTCAGCCTTAAGTTCCTCGCCGTGGGCGATGACCGCGTAGATGATCAGCACGTCGATGGCGATGACGATCAAGGACCACCACGGCTGCGCCGGAATGAGCATCAGTTGAACGACAGCGCTGACGCCCGCAACGACGACAGCAACGACTCGAGCCCACGTTGCACCGGAGAAGAGAGCGACGGCGGTGAGGATCAAGAGCGCCCCCAGAGCCACATTCCACCAGCCCCACCCCTTCGCATCGAAGAGGAACAGCGTGCCCGGGGTCGACAAATAGTAGGTGTCGGGTCCGGTGAGCGCGACGAGGCCTTGAAGGCCGCTGAAAACGCCATTGATGATCAGAATGACTCCGGCGAAACGGACCCAACCGGTCCAGCCAGTCGAAGCGACAGGATGATGGGCAGTACTCATAGTGCCGACCGCTTTCCGTTGAATGCTCTGCCGTCGGCCTCATGGTCGGCGCAGTCGTGTGGTGAAGCTAGTACCGATTCCGATTATGTTCCTGGCAGTCCGGACCGGTCAATCGCTGCAGAAACTTTGGAGCCGCCGCCGTCGACTCAGTTCTGTCCGGGCCCATGGCGAGCCCCGGATCCGGGTACGTTGTAGCCATGACCATCATCCTTGTCGGCGGCGGCCCGGACACCGTCACAACACCTGCCGTCTTCGACCGGTTCGTCAAGGAGCTCCGGCACCGGGCCCCCGGCAGGATTCCCCGCGTCGCCGTGGTTGTCTTTGACCACGAGGGCAGCTCGGAATATTTCCTGCCTGCCTATCTTGAGCCGCTGGAGTCCCGGATGGCCTGCGAGATCGTCCCGGTCCTTCTCGGCTTCACCCGCGGCGCGGACCCTGCCGCATTCGACGGCGTCGACGGGATCGTCGTCGGGGGCGGCCCGACGCCGGGCTATCTGGAGGGCTTGCTGCCGTCCGCGGAGGCCATCCGCCGGGCGGTCTCTGACGGTGTGCCGTACATGGGATTCTCCGCCGGCGCGATGGTGGCGCCCGCACGGGCGATCGTGGGCGGCTACGCAATCCGCGGCACCGAGGTCTGCCCGGTGGATTGGTCGGAGGGCCTCGATGAAGTGGAGATCCGCGCCGGGCTGGGCCTGGTGCCCTTCGCCGTCGACGTGCACGCCGCGCAGGCCGGAACGCTCGGCCGGGCCGTCGGGGCGGTGGCGAAAGGCCTCGTGGACCGCGCGGCCGCCGTGGATGAGAACACTGCCCTTGTCCTACACCAGGCGGACCTGGAGGAACTGGAAGTGATCGGCACCGGGAACTGCTGGACGATTCGCGGCGTCGGCGCCAAAGCCACCGTCTCGGTTCTGTCCGCGCCCAGCTAGCCGTTCACCGCCTTGCCCCTTGGCACGGTGCCCTTGGCACGGTTGTTACCCGCGGGTAACATTGACGCATGCACCTCCTGTTCCGGACCCTCCTCCTGCTGTTCACGTCCTCGCGCCGCTCACCCCTGAGCATCTGGGATAACTCCTCACTGCCGCTGCGGGTCCTGCCCACGGATATCGACATCGCCCTGCACGTCAACAACGGCATGTACTTCTCGCTCATGGACCTCGGCCGCTTCGATCTCATGGCCCGCAGCGGAACCTGGAAAAAGATGCGCCGCCGGGGCTGGACCCCGGTGGCGGCGGGGGAGACCATCGCCTTCCGCCGTTCGCTGCAGCTCTGGCAGCAGTACACCATCGAATCCAGGATCATCGGCCTCGACTCGAAGGCCATATACTTCGAGCAGCGGATGGTGGTGGACGGTGAGGTTTACGCGCGCGCCTACATCGCCACCCGTCTGGTCAGCAAAGGCAAGCCCGTCAGCCAGGAGGAAATCATCCGCGAATTCGGCGCGCCGCCGTCGGCGTTGGAGCTGCCCGAGTGGATCCACGAGTGGCGCGAGACCAATGCGCTGCCCGGTGCCAGGCGCCCGGCCCCGCACGTCTGGGCGTGACCTCCGCGCCGGCCTGCCCGGATGTGCCAACAGCGAAATGGCGGGGACAATTCACGGCTGCTCCCGTACCGTTGACTCATGGCTACCGTAGACATCACAGGTGAACAGTTCGCATCGACAGTCGAGGATAACGACATTGTCCTCGTCGATTTCTGGGCCGAATGGTGCGGCCCGTGCAAGCAGTTTGGCCCCACGTACTCAGCGATCTCCGAGAGGCACCCGGACGTCGTCTTCTCCAAGGTTGACACCGAAGCCGAGCAGCAGCTCGCGGCCGAGGCCGGCATCACGTCGATCCCCACGCTGATGGCCTTCCGCGAAAAGGTCCTGGTGTTCTCGCAGCCGGGCGCCCTGAACGCGCAGCAGCTGGAGCAGGTGGTCGACGCCGTCAAGGCCCTGGACATGGAAGAAGTCCACGCCCACGTGGCCCGCTCGCAGGCCGAGGCCGCCGCGGCGGCAAACCAGGACGGGACCCAGATCCCGGAAGCCTGAACCCACACGGCTTATACCGGCGGCTACATTCCACGGATTAAAGCAACGCGGGGTCACGCCGCGCCCATAAACCCCTCGGGGATGGGCGCGGCGTGACCCCGCGTTTTTGCGTCGTCTTGCCGGGCGCTGGTTGAAGGGGACCTACAGCGTTTCCAGCTTGACCGGCTCGGCCAGCAGGGCGCTGAGGGATTCGTTCAGGTCCTGGACGGCCGTGCCCTTGGAGTGCGTGTCCAGGTCCGCCTGGCTGGCCCACCGTTCGGTCAGCACGAGCTTGTCCTCGCTGGCCTCGGTGAGCTCGTAGCGGATACAGCCGGGCTCGTTGACCACCTCGTCAATCGCGATGTCCAGGGCGAGCTTCACGCGGAAGAATTCGCCGTCGTTGGGGATGAAAATGGCCTGAAGGTCAACGGGTGCAGTCATGGCAATTACCCTACCGGGCCGCCGCGCCGGCGCCGGAAGATGACCCAAGATTTCATAGGACTTCCAAGCTTTGCTCTTCTTTTGCCTCCGGTCAGTTGGTAGCGTCACATCATGCTTGCTTACACAGCCGGGGACACTGACGTCCCGCTGCTCGAGGAAACCATTGGCGCGAACTTCGAACGGATTGCGGCGCGGTTCCCGTATCAGGACGCCCTGATCGAGGCGGCCGCGGTGCCGGGCGAAGAGGCCCGGCGGTGGAGCTATTCGAAGTTGAACGACGACGTCGACCGCCTGGCGCGTGCCCTTCTCGCCCTGGGCGTCGCGAAGGGCGAGCGGATCGGCATCTGGAGCCCCAACTGCGCCGAGTGGACCATCCTGCAGTACGCCACAGCGAAGATCGGGGCGATCCTGGTCAACGTCAACCCCGCCTACCGCAGCCACGAGCTGGAGTTTGTGGTCAAGCAGAACGGCATGCGGATGCTGGTCACGGCGCCGTCGGACCGGAACAGCGACTACACCGGGATGGCGCGGCAGGCGCTGGCGGCGTGCCCCGACCTGCGCGAGTTGGTTTTCCTCCCGGGCGCGGGCCTGGACGGGCTGACCGCGGGCGAGCCCGAAAATGACGCTGAGCGCACCTACGCCGAGCTGCTCAAGCGGGCCGACGACGTCGGGCATTCCGCCCTGAAGGCGCGCATGGCGCAACTGGACCCGCACGATCCCATCAACCTGCAGTACACCTCGGGCACCACGGGTTTCCCGAAGGGCGCCACGCTGACGCACCACAACATCCTGAACAATGGCTACTCGATCGGCGAGCAGCTGGGCTACACCGAACACGACCGGGTGGTGATCCCGGTGCCCTTCTATCACTGCTTCGGCATGGTGATCGGGAACCTGGCGGCCCTCAGCCACGGCGCGGCCACCATCATCCCAGGCCGGGCGTTCACGCCGGGCTCGGCGCTGGAGGCCGTGCAGGACTTCGGCGGAACCTCGCTGTACGGGGTGCCGACCATGTTCATCGCCGAGCTCGCCCTCGCGGACTTCGCCTCCTACGACCTCTCGACCCTGCGCACGGGCGTCATGGCCGGATCGCTGTGCCCGATCGAGGTGATGAACCGGGTCATCACTGAGATGAACATGACCGACGTCGCCATTTGCTACGGCATGACGGAGACCTCGCCGGTGTCCACCATGACCCGGAGCGTGGACACCATGACCCAGCGGACCGAGACCGTGGGCCGGACCATGCCGAACCTGGAGAGCCGTGTCGTGGACCCGGTGACGGGAGAAGTGCTGGAGCGCGGCGGGATCGGCGAACTCTGCACGCGCGGCTACGCCGTGATGCAGGGGTACTGGAACCAGCCGGACAAGACCGCGGAGGCGATCGACGCCGACGGCTGGATGCATACCGGGGACCTTGCCCGGATGGACGACGGCGGGTACATCGTGATCGAGGGCCGGATCAAGGACATGGTGATCCGTGGCGGCGAGAACGTTTACCCGCGCGAAATCGAGGAATTCCTCTACACCCACCCGGACATCCAGGACGTGCAGGTGATCGGTGTCCCGGACGCCAAATATGGCGAGGAGCTGATGGCGTGCGTCATCCTGAATCCCGGCGCCGGGCCGATGGACGCCGCCAGCCTGGCCGAGTTCTGCCGCGGCAAGCTGGCGCACTACAAGATCCCGCGCTACGTGGAGGTCCGGGACAGCTTCCCGATGACCGTCTCCGGCAAGATCCGCAAGGTGGACATGCGCCAGGAGGCCGCGGCGAGGCTGGGCCTCTAACAGCAACGCGGGGTCACTTACGGCCCATCCCGAGGCCCCGGATGGGCCGTAAGTGACCCCGCGTTGTGGCGGTTCCGGAGGGCCTGTGGATAACTTCAACGCACAGGCGGATCCGCGGTCACAATGATGCGCATGGTTCGCATTGTCCCGCTGCCCGAAGGCCTCGCCCAGACACCGTTCACCGTCTACGAGTCGCGCGCCCTGGGTATCCCGCCCAAACGCCTGCGGGCGCAGGATTTGTCCGACGGCGGCCGCCTCATCTATTTCCCCGCCGGCCGGCATCTCGAGATCGTCGAACGGGCCCGGGTCCTCGCCGCTGCTACTCCGAGTGCCTGGGCGTCCCATGAAACCGCGGCCGTGCTGACCAGGCTCGGGCTGCCTCCGTGGCTCGGCGAATGCCCCACCATCCACCTCAGCAAGCCGCACGAACTGCCCCGAGTCCGCCGTGCCGGGGTCACGGGCCACCGCGTGCGGCTCATTGCCGGCGAGCTGACCGACGTCGACGGCATCCCCGTCACGGCTCCGCCCCGCACGTGGCTGGATCTGGCCTCGGAACTGCCGCTGAACTATCTCATTGCCCTGGGGGACCAGATCATCCGCATACCCCGGCCAAGCCTCGAACCGAGGTCGGAACCGTACGCCTACAAGGATGGCTTGCGGCTGCTCATCCGCCAGCATCCCAACATGAAGGGCGTCGAGAAGGCACGGCTTGCGCTGGACGAGATGCGGGTGGGAGCAGACTCGTTCCCGGAGACATTCCTGCGGCTGGCGCTGATGGATGCGCGTCTGCCGGAGCCGGAGCTGCAGTTGAGGCTCGTCCCGGAAGACCCGCGCTCGCCGGCTGCAGACATGGGCTACCGGCGGTACCGGATCGCCGTGCAGTACGACGGCGGCCATCACCTCACGCGGGAACAGCAGTCCCGGGACAACCGGCGGGACGAAGCCTTCCGCAGCGCCGGATGGGCGTATTTCAAAGTCAACGCCGATGACCTTGCCGAGGGCTTCGACAGCGTCATCGCCCGGATCAGGCGGGCCCGGCTCCGCCCGTAGGCAGGCTCCGCCCCTTCTTGACCCGCCGAATCCAACGCGGGGTCAGATCGCGCCCATGAAGTGGCTTCGGATGGGCCGTAAGTGACCCCGCGTTGGTTCGTCAGTGGCCGCGGTGGTCCTGGACGGTCATGCGCGGGCCGAAGGTCGGTTTCCGGAAGCCGCTCAGCCCGAGCATCCGGACCACCCGCTGCCTGTGCCCTGCCCAGGGGGCCAGCAGCCTGAGCATGCCGGCGTCGTCCGTGCGGCGGCCGGTCAGGGCGGCGCCCACGTATGCCGCCAGGTGGTAGTCGCCGACAGCGATCGAGTCCGGGCAGCCGTGCGTGCGCTGCACCACTTCCGCCGCCGTCCACACCCCGATTCCGGGGAGGGTCTGCAGCTTGGTCCCTGCCTCTGGGGCGGGCAGGGCGGCGAGCCGTTCAAGTGCGGCGGCGGAGCGCAGCGCCCGCATGATGGTTGCCGAGCGCTGCGGCCCCACCCCTGCTTTGTGCCATTCCCAGGACGGAATGTGCAGCCATTGCGCGGCCGTCGGCTGGACCATCAGATTGGCGGGAGCCACGGTACCGGCACCGGGCGCGGCTGTCCCGAAGCGGTACATCAGGTAGCGGTATCCGCGGCGGGCCTCGATGACGGTGACCTTCTGCTCCAGGATGGTCGGCACCAGTGAGTCGATCATCCGGCCGGTTGCCGGCAGCCGGATGGCGAGGTTCCGGCGTCGGGCTTCAACCACCATGCGCGGGAGCGTGGCGTGGAACGCGGGCTCGTCGAAGCCGGACCAGTCGTCCTCGCTGCCGAGCATGCGCGGCACGGAATCGACGGCGTCCACCGCTCCAGGGCCCCAGGCCTGCGCGTCCACGGCCGGGTCCGCCCGCGGCCCGGCCGTTGCCAGGCGCAGCGTGGCCGGACCGTGCGGGGTGGTGAATGCGAGCCAGACTCCGTCCGGGGCGGTGCGCATGGCCGGGTCGCCGTGGCCGCGCAGCAGCGGGCCGATGGTCTGCATCAGGTCGAACGGACCACCCGGGTGCCACCGCAGTGAGGCGTCTGCCGCGGCGGCAAGGCCCGCGGGGACGTCTGCAACGGTCATTCAAACATGTTCCCATGTCCCCCTGACAGTGGCCGCATCGGCCTGCGCGGAGCATGGGCCGTAGGACCCTTAACCTCCAGGGCTGCGGGGGCTAGACTCCGGCTGGAGCGTGGAGCGTGGAGCGTGGAGCGTGGAGCGCCCGCGCCCGGATCGTGGCCCGAATCCTTGTTCTTGGGAGAGTGTGATGGCTGGTGGCGTTGTACATTTTGAAATCCCCGCAGACGACGAGAGCCGCGCACGGGAGTTCTACAGTTCGGCGTTTGGCTGGGAGGTCAGCGTCGTGCCGGAGATGAGTTACTCCATGATCAAGACCACGCCGACGGATGCGACGGGCATGCCCTCCGTTGCGGGCTCCATCAACGGCGGCATGTTCCACCGCGAAGGGGACCTCACGTCCCCGGTGGTCACCGTGGATGTCGATGACATTGACGCGGCGCTGGAGAAGATCAACTCGTTGGGCGGCAGCACGGTCTTGGCGCGGCAGGAGGTCGGCACCATGGGCTGGGCCGCCTACTTCAGGGACACCGAAGGCAATGTGGTCGGTCTCTGGCAGAACGCCCCGCGTGAAGGCGGCACCGGCGCAGCGGCGGATGACATCGGCGCCTGATATCCCTGACGGGCGCGCTTGCACCCTCAGCTAACCAACTCAGTGCATTCACCTCGGCGCCTGCGTCAGTGCATCCCCGTGGTGAGCCACAGTGCCACGACCGCCAGCGGGACCGTGAGGACGACGGCGACGACGCCGGCCACGGCGAAGCCTCCCCAGCGGATCTCCACGTTGAGGGAACGGAGCCGCTCGTGCCACAGCAGCGTGGCCAGGGAAGCCCATGGGGTCACCAGCGGGCCCAGGTTCACGCCGATCAGCAGGGCCGCCAGCCGGGCCGGGGAGCCGCCCACCGGTTCCAGGGCCAGATAGGCAGGCAGGTTGTTGACAGCGTTGGCTGCCCCCGCGCCCAGGCCGGCGAGCTGCAGGAGCGCCGGCAGGCTCTCGCCCGTGCCGGCGATGCCGGTCAGGAACCGGGTGAGCCCGTTGGCGTGCAGGGTCTCCACCACCATGAACAGGCCGGACGTGAGCATGAGCGGGCGCCAGGGAATCATGGACCAGCGCAGGACGGAGCGCCGCCGCCAGAGGAAAAGCAGGAGCAGGGCCGCGGCCGCTGCGAGCGCCGGGATCTGCACCGGAATCCCGGAAACCAGCGCCGGAAGCAGGACCACCATGACCCCGGATGCCGCGTACAGCAGCACCCGGTCCCGCACTTTATGGACCGGCTGCGGCCCGTACTTGCCGCGCAGGTCCTTCCGGAACGCCAGCCACAGCAGCGCCAGCGGCACAAGGATCCCCACCAGGGCCGGGGCCCACACCAGCGAGGCGAACGCGGCGGGGCTGAGCTTGAGCCGGTCCTGTGCCAGCAGGTTGGTCAGGTTGGAGACCGGCAGCAGCAGCGAGGCCGTGTTCGCCAGCCACACTGTGGTCAGCGCGAACGGCAGCGGCGGAATGCGGGCGTGAATGGCCAGCAGCACGACGACGGGAGTCACCAGCACCGCCGTCGTATCCAGCGACAAGAACACTGTGGAAACGGTGGCGAGGGCGATCACGAGGAACCACAACAACAAGACCCGGCCGCGGCCCAGGGCGGCCAGCCGCTCGGTGACCACGCGGAACAGCCCGGCCTCATCCACCAGCTCCGTGACCAGGGACATCGCCAGCACGAACGCCAGCACCGGCACGGTCCGTGCTGCCAACTCCTGAAAAGCGGGGACCGGCAGCAGCCCCGTGGCCAGCGCCGCGCAGCCGGCCAGCAGCATGCCAGCGGGCAGCGCGTAGCTCTTGAGCTTCTTCAGCCTGGCGATCCGCTTCACCGCCATATCCTCGCACCTGCCGGAGCCGTGGCCGCGCCGACGTGCCTGCCGGGTAGGAGACGGTAACTTTGTACCTATGAAGTACGCCCAGTCCATCCTGGACCTCATTGGCCATACGCCGCTCGTCAAACTCAACCACGTGACCGATGGCATCGCCGCCACCATCCTGGTGAAGCTCGAATACCTGAACCCCGGCGGTTCGATCAAGGACCGCATTGCGGCCAAGATGATCGAGGAGGCCGAACGAACGGGAAAGCTCCTGCCTGGCGGCACCATCGTGGAGCCCACCTCGGGCAACACCGGCGTTGGCCTGGCGCTCGTGGCCCAGCAGAAGGGCTACCGCTGCATCTTCGTCGTGCCGGACAAGGTCGGCGAAGACAAGCGGGCCGTGCTCCAGGCCTATGGCGCCGAAGTGGTGGTCACCCCCACCGCCGTCCCGCCGGACAGCCCGCAAAGCTACTACGGCGTCTCGGACCGGCTCGTCACCGAAATCCCGGGAGCCTACAAGCCTGACCAGTTTTCCAACCCGGCCGCCCCCGCAAGCCACTATGAGACCACCGGCCCTGAGATCTGGCACGACACCGACGGCCGCATCACGCACTGCGTGATCGGTGCCGGCACCGGCGGCACCATCACCGGCACCGGCCGGTACCTCAAGGAAGTTTCCGCCGGGCGCCCCGCGGCTGAGGGCGGGGTCGTGAAGATCATCGGCGCGGATCCCGCAGGCTCGGTGTACTCCGGCGGCACGGGCCGCCCGTACTTTGTCGAGGGCGTCGGGGAGGACATGTGGCCGGCCAACTATGACAAGTCCGTCCCGGACAACGTCCTTGCCGTCAGCGACGCCGATTCCTTCGCCATGACGCGCCGGCTGGCGCGCGAGGAAGGCCTGCTGGTGGGCGGGTCCTCGGGCATGGCCGTCGTGGCCGCCATGGAGGTCGCCAAGGACCTCCCGGCGGAAGCCGTCGTGGTGGTTATCCTGCCGGACTCCGGCCGCGGCTACCTGGCGAAGATCTTCAACGACCAATGGATGCGTTCCTACGGCTTCCTGGCCAGCGGGGACGAGGCCTCGGTGGGCGAGGTCCTCAAGGCCAAGACCGGTGAACTCCCGGACCTCGTCCACATCCACCCGAACGAATCCGTCCGCGATGTCATCAACATCATGAACGAGTACGGCGTCTCGCACATCCCCGTCCTGTCCCAGGAACCACCCGTGGTGATGGGCGAGGTCCTTGGCGCCGTCGATGAGCGAACCCTCACAGCCAAGCTCTTCCGCGGCGAGGCCAAACTCTCGGACAAGATCTCCGAACACATGGAGGCCCGCCTCCCTGTCATCGGCTCGCTCGAATCGATCTCGACCGCCCGCGAACTCCTCTCCGACGCCGACACCCTCATGGTGACGTTTGTCGGCGCTCCGGTGGGGATCCTGACCCGCCACGACCTCCTCGCGTACCTCAGTAACTGACCAGTTCAAGGAGTCCCATGTCTTTGCCTGAAAGCTCTTCCTCGAAAAACCCGGGCTTCAACACCCGCGCCATCCACGCCGGCCAGGCGTTTGAGCCCCGCACCGGGGCGGTGGTGCCCCCCGTGCACTTCTCGTCGACCTATGCCCAGGACGGCATCGGCGGGCTGCGCGACGGCTACGAATACGGCCGCGGCACCAACCCCACCCGTGACTCGCTGCAGGAGCAGCTGGCCGCCCTGGAAGGCGGGAGTGCCGCGTTCTCCTTCAGCTCGGGCCTGGCCGCCGAGGACTCGATGATCCGCGCCCTCACCCGCCCCGGTGACCACATTGTGCTCGGCAACGACGCCTACGGCGGAACGTACCGGCTCATCAGCCGGGTCCTCGGGGAGTGGGGCATCGGCAACACCCCGGTGGACATGTCCGACCTCGACGCCGTCGCAGCCGCCGTCGCAGCAGGCGGCACCGCCGACGGTGGCGGCAAGACCCGCCTGGTGTGGGTGGAGACGCCGTCGAACCCGATGATGAAGATCACCGACATCGAGGCGCTCGCCAAGGTGGCGCACGACGCCGGCGCGCTCCTGGTGGTGGACAACACGTTCGCCTCGCCGTACCTGCAGACCCCGCTCGCCCTCGGCGCCGACATCGTGGTCCACTCCACCACCAAGTACATCGGCGGCCACTCGGACGTCGTCGGCGGCGCGATCGTGGTCAACGACGCGGAGCTGGCGGAGAAGATCGGCTTCGTCCAGTTCGCCGTCGGCGCCGTGTCCGGTCCCATGGACGCCTTCCTCACCACGCGCGGCCTGAAAACCCTCGGCGTGCGCATGGACCGGCACAGCGATAACGCCCAGGCCGTGGCCGAATGGCTGCTGGAACGCCCCGAAGTGGAGGCCGTCCTGTACCCGGGCCTACCGTCCCACCCGGGCCACGAGCTGGCCCGGAAGCAGATGAAGAAGTTCGGCGGCATGATCTCCGTG
Source organism: Arthrobacter sp. 05T420 (assembly GCF_056396305.1). Taxonomy (NCBI): domain Bacteria; kingdom Bacillati; phylum Actinomycetota; class Actinomycetes; order Micrococcales; family Micrococcaceae; genus Arthrobacter; species Arthrobacter sp. 05T420. Next base: position 50,841 of record NZ_JBFTLG010000001.1, read on the forward strand.
CAGTTCAAGGGCGGCGAGGCCGCGGCACGCAAGGTGGCCGAATCGACCTCCGTGTTCACCCTGGCCGAGTCACTGGGCGGGATCGAATCGCTCATGAACTACCCCTCGGAAATGACGCACGCCTCGGTCAAGGGCACCGAACTGGCGGTCCCCGTCAACCTGATCCGGCTCTCCTGCGGCATCGAGGACGTCGAGGACCTGATCGCGGACCTCGACGCCGCGATCTCCTCGCTGGCGGGCGACAACTAAGCGGCAGAAAACCGCGCCTCGGCCACCCTAGCTTTCTCTAAGATAGTCAGCTAGGGTGGCCGCATGGCACTTCGATCCGATTGGTCCCAGCGGACCTGCAGCATGGCCCGCGGCCTCGACATCCTCGGCGATCCCTGGAGCATGCTGGTGCTGCGCGAGGTGTTCTTCGGCAACGGCCGCTTCGAGGCCATGAAGCAGCGGCTGGGGGCGGCCGATTCCGTCCTCACCAGGCGGCTCGCCGGGCTCCTGGATGCCGGGCTCCTCACCCGGCGGCCCTACGACGACGGCGGCCGCACCCGCCAGGAATACGTCCTCACCGCCAAGGGCGAGGACGCCCTCCCGGTGCTCAACGCCGTCGTGATCTGGGCCGAGAAGCACCTCCCGGCGCCTTCCGGGGAGGCGCACATGTTCGTCATCCACAGCGGCTGCGGGGAGCGGACCTCCTCGGCGGACACGTGTACGGCCTGCGGGGAACCGCTGACGGCCGCCAACACGAGCTGGCACAGCCTCTCCCGCACCGCGGACCCCGTGCCCCTGGCCTCGGCCGGCACCGGGACCCCTGGCCAGAATGGAACGGCCGCATGAGCGCCCCCGAAACCATGACCCCCGTCCGCCGCCGCATCCACCCGGCGTGGACTGTCGCCGCCGTGGCATTCCTCGCGCTGGTCGGCGCCGCCGGTTTCCGGGCAGCGCCGGGCGTGCTGATGGTGCCGCTGCAGAACGAGTTCGGCTGGTCCACCACCGTGCTCTCTGCCGCGGTCAGCATCAACCTCGTGCTGTTCGGGCTCACGGCGCCGTTCGCCGCGGCCCTGATGGAACGCTTCGGCATCCGCGCCGTCACGGCCGTGGCCCTGGTGCTGATCGGCGCCGGCAGCGCCCTGACGGTCTTCGTGACGCAGTCCTGGCAGATCCTGCTGACCTGGGGGCTGCTGATCGGGCTCGGCACCGGGTCCATGGCGCTGGTCTTCGCCGCCACCATCGCCAACACCTGGTTCGCCAAGAGCCGCGGCCTGGTGATCGGCATCCTCACCGCCGGCAGCGCCGCCGGGCAGCTCGTGTTCCTGCCCTTCATCGCGCTCCTGGCCCAGGACCCGGGCTGGCGGCAGGCCTCGCTCCTCATCGGTGCCGGCGCGCTGGCCGTGGTGCCGCTTGTGCTGAAGTTCCTCAAGAACTCACCCGCCGACGTCGGCGTGCTGCCGTACGGGGCGACGCCGCCGGCCGCCGCTGCAAGCACCGGGCCGGAAGCGTCCGAATCAACCGGGCCGGAAACGGCGGAGCCGCGCCGGAACGCCGCGGTCCGTGCCCTGCAGGTCCTCAAGCGAGCCAGCAGGGTGCGTACCTTCTGGGCCCTCGTGGCCGGGTTCGCGATTTGCGGCGCGACCACCAACGGGCTGATCGGCACCCACTTCATCCCCTCCGCCCATGACCACGGCATGCCCGAAACCACCGCGGCGGGCCTGCTCGCCGTCGTCGGCCTCTTCGACATCATCGGCACCATCGCCTCCGGCTGGCTCACGGACCGCTTCAACCCCCGGATCCTGCTCGCCGTGTACTACCAGTTCCGCGGGATCGGGCTGCTGGTCCTGCCGCTGCTGCTCAGCGCCACCGTCCAGCCCAGCATGATCGTGTTCGTGGTCATCTACGGCCTGGACTGGGTCGCCACCGTGCCTCCCACCGCCGCGATCTGCCGCCAGGTCTTCGGTGCCGACGGGAGCGTCGTGTTCGGCTGGGTGTTCGCGGCCCACCAGCTCGGCGCCGCTGCCGCCGCCCTTGCGGCCGGGGCGGTGCGTGACGCCACCGGCCAGTACACCTACGCCTGGTTTGCCGCCGCCGCCATGTGCACCATCGCCGCCGTTATCAGCGCCACCATGCGCAAGGACGCCCGGAAGCCGGAGCCGGTCCCGGTCCCGGCGTAGCTGTTCTGTAGACTGACCCGACAGCGAGGGCGCGTTTGCGCCGCCCTGGACGGAACCGACCAAACGGCCAGCGTCTACACCAGCAGCCCGATTGGGGAATTCATGTCAGTGCCCGATTCCGACCACAACCCGGCGCGGCACTCACCCGTCGGGCTGCTGCTCCGGCTCTCCGTCATCCTGGCCATCGCCGCCGTGGGCTACTTCATCTGGGTCTCGCTCGGCGTCTGGGCCAAGCACGGCCTGGACTTCAGCGTCTACTGGTACGGCGGCAAAATCCTCAACGACGCCGGCGCGGCGCCCTCGGACCTGTACAGGGGAAATGTGGACTGGGCCGGCGGCCCGAACCTGATGTTTACCTACCCGCCGTTCGCCGCCCTCATCTTCGGCCTTTTGGCCCGGCTGCCCCAGACGGCAGCGCTGAACCTGTTCAACGCGGCCGGGGCCGTCGTGGCGATCCTGACCGCGGCCCGTGCGGTCCGGTACTGGAACGCTAAAGCCTCCTGGCGCGCCACTTTCCGGACGCCGGGCAACGGTTGGGCGGCAGCAGTCCTGGTCCTGGCGGTGCTGAACCTCGGCCCGTGGCGGGAGACCCTGGTGTTTGGACAAATCAATGCCCTGCTGATGGGCATGATTGCCGTGGACCTGCTGGCCCGCAACCCGCGCTGGACCCGCGGCTTCCCCGGCAGCGGCTTCCTGGTGGGCGTCGCTGCCGGCATCAAGCTGACGCCCCTGGTGTTCGGGCTGTACTACCTGGTCCGCAAGGACTGGCGCGGGCTGGGCAACATGGCTGCCGGCTTCACCGCCACCGTGGTGCTCGGCTGGCTGCTGCGCCCCGCCGAATCCCTGCAGTTCTGGCTCCAGATGCTGCCGGACACCTCCCGGATGGGGGGAGCGGGCTATGTGGACAACCTGTCCCTCAAAGGCGCCCTGCTGCATTTCGGCGTCCCGGAGGCGCACGTCACGGTGCCGTGGCTGGTGCTGAGCCTCATGGTGGTGGCCGTGGGCGCCGGAGTGATCAAGACCGCCAGCGACCAGGGCGCCCGCGTCGTGGCCGTGTCGGCGACGGCGCTCACCATGCTGCTGATCAGCCCGGTCTCGTGGTCCCACCACTGGGTCTGGGTCGCGGCGGTATTTCCGGCTTTCGCCTGGACCCTGCGGGAAACCCCGCGCCGCTACGCCGGACTGCGCTGGACGATGGGCGGCGTGCTGGGCATCTCAATCCTCGTCTTCCTGTTCTCGCCCAAGACCATTGGCACAGCCCTCGGCGCGGAAAACCTCGATATCCAGACGCCCGGCCTGTGGATCATGGCCTCCAGCGCCGGCGTCTTCTGCGCCGTGGCCCTGCTGGTCTGCTGGTTCGTCGCCCTGCGGCTTGATGCGCTGGCACCGGGGTTCGACCTGCCACCCGAGCTCGGCCACGCGTCCAGGCCGGCTGCCGAACGGGACGTCCAGGCCGCCGCCTCGTCCGCCTCTTCCTCCGCTTCGTAGGCGCCGCCCCGGCCGCCACCGCTAGGCTGTCCGGCATGAGCAACCTTGCCCCGCGTAAGACGGCCCTTGTCACCGGCGTCGGCCGGCTCGCCGGAATCGGCGCCGGCATTGCCCGCCGTCTTGCCGCGGACGGCTGGGACCTCGTACTGACCTGCTGGCAGGACTACGACGCCAGGATGCCATGGGGCGTCCAGCCGGACGACGTCGAACGCCTCACCGCGGAGCTGCAGGCGACCGGCTCCGCAGTGGTGGCGCTGCCGGCGGATTTCCAGGACCCGGAGGCCGTGGACCGGCTGATGGCCGCCGTTGCGGCCGAGGTCGGAAACCTGCAGGGCCTAGTGCTCAGCCACTGTGAATCCGCGGACTCCGGCATCCTGGACACATCCCTGGCAAGCTTCGACCGGCACTTCGCGGTCAACACACGGGCCAGCTGGCAGCTGATTGCCGCGTTCGCCCGGCAGGCCGATCCCGACGGCGGCGCCATCGTGGCGCTGACCAGTGACCACACCGCGTTCAACCTGCCCTACGGGGCCTCAAAGGGCGCGCTGGACCGGATCGTGATCGCGGCGGCCCGGGAACTTGGCCCGCTCGGGATCAGCGCCAACGTCCTCAACCCGGGACCGGTCGACACCGGCTGGATGGACGGGCCGCTCCGTGACGAGCTGGCCCGGCGGCACCCGGGCGGCCGGCTGGGCACTCCGGCGGACGTGGCGGGGACGGTCGCGTTCCTGCTCTCGCCCGAGGGCCGCTGGATGTCCGGGCAGCTGGTCAAGGCCGACGGCGGGTTCTCCGCCTGAGCCCGCCCGGCCTTGTGCCCGGAACCTGTGCCCGGACGCTTGCCGGAACCACGCCGAGACGTCATTTCACGGCAGTGTTTGCGCCAAACACTGCCGTGAAATGACGTCTCGCGCCGCTAGCGGAAGGCGGGCAGACCCGTGATGTGCTGGCCCAGGATCAGGGTGTGGACCTCGTCGGTGCCCTCGTACGTGCGGACGGATTCGAGGTTGGCGGCATGCCGCAGCGGGGAATGCTCCAGCGTGATGCCGTTGCCTCCCAGGATGGTGCGCGCCTCCCGGGCAATGGCGAGCGCCTCACGCACGTTGTTCAGCTTGCCGAGCGAGATCTGCTCCGGGCGCAGCGTGCCGGCGTCCTTGAGCCGGCCTAGGTGCAGGGCAAGCAACGTGCCCTTCTGGATTTCCAGGAGCATGTTCACGAGTTTCTCCTGCGTCAGCTGGTAGCCGGCCAGCGGCTTGCCGAACTGCAGCCGCTCCTGGGCGTAGGCCAGGGCGGCCTCGTAGGAATCCCGGGCGGCGCCCATCGCACCCCAGGCGATCCCGTACCGGGCCTCGTTGAGGCAGGAGAAGGGGCCCCGCAGCCCCCGCGCCGCCGGCAGCAGCGCCTCGGGGCCCAGCCGGACGGCGTCGAACGTGATGTCGCACTGGATGGAGGCGCGCATCGAGAGTTTCTGCCCGATCGGGGTCGCGGTGACGCCCGCGGTGCCGGCGGGGACGAGGAAACCGCGCACGCCGTCGTCGGTCATGGCCCACACCACCAGCACATCCGCCACCGAGGCGAGCCCGATCCAGCGTTTGGTCCCGTCCAGGATCCAGCCGGCGCCATCGCCGGTCCCGTCGGGGCGGGCAAAGGTGGTCATGGACGCCGGATCGGATCCGGCCGTGGGCTCGGTCAGGGCAAACGCTCCGATCAGTTCGCCGGCGGCCATCCGGGGGAGCCACTCCTGCTTTTGGTCCTCGGTGCCCCACTTGTGGATGGCTGTCATGGCGAGGGAGCCCTGTACGGAGACAAACGTGCGGACGCCGGAGTCTCCGGCCTCGAGTTCCATGGCCGCGAGGCCGTATTCGACGGCGGAGCGGCCGGGGCAGCCGTAGCCCTCCAGGTGCATGCCGAGCACACCAAGCTCGCCAAGTTCCGGGGCGAGGTCCAGGGGGAACACGGCGTCCTCGTACCAGCCGGCGATGTCGGGCCGGATCCGCTGGTTCGTGAAATCGCGGACGCGCTCGCGGACGGCGCGCTCTTCAGCGCTCAGCAGGGAATCGATCGCCAGGACGTCGGAAACGTCGGAATCCTCGGGAATGCCAGCATCGTTGCTCATGCCAGCATCCTACGGCGGCTCCACTTACACCGCTGCGCCGGCGCTCCTGCCCGGTTCCTTCCGGACTCGGGCGCGGATCCCGACCGACGCTCCGGTTTCGCCGGGCTATCGGGGGGATGGTCCGGAGAGCAACCGGGCTGGAGCGCTGCACGGGGCTCGGCAACCGGCTGGGGAACATGTCCCCTCGGTTCCCGGCCGAGCCGCGGGCCTACACTGGTGCCATGGAAACCGCATCTGTGCTTGCTGTCTGCACGGTTCACCAGCTGCTCGATGATCCCGGCAGCGTCGGGGTCACCGCGATCGACAAGCGCCCTGTCGCCGGACCGGTGCGGGTCCACAAACTCGGCCTGCGCGGTGATGTCCAGGCCAGCAGGATCCACCACGGCGGCGAGGACCAGGCACTCTACGCGTATTCGCAGGACGACGCCGACTACTGGGCCGCGGAGCTGGGGCGGGACCTGCCGCCGGGCATCTTCGGCGAAAACCTGCGGATCACGGGCCTCAGCGCCTCCAACGCCGTGATCGGCGAACGCTGGAAGATCGGACTGGACGTCGAGGTGGAAGTCACCTCAGCGCGTATCCCCTGCGCCACCTTCCAGCGCCGGATGGGCGAGCCTCACTGGGTCAAGCGGTTCACCGAGGCGGGCCGGGTGGGCACTTACCTCCGGGTGGTCAGGACCGGCAACATCGAAGCCGGAAACCACATCCACCAGCTCTTCGTCCCCGCCCACGGCGTGACGATCGCCAAGTGGTTCACCGATCCCACCCTGGCGGACATGGAGGCCCTGCGCGACGCCGACGCCGATGGCCAGATCCGCCTGCAGCCCGAGTACCACCAGGGCTTTGAGCAGCTGCAGCGCCGCCTCGGGGTCTAAGCCTGGTGCGCCGGTGTGCGCAAGCTCACCGTCCGCCGTCGGCCCCTCAACTACCACTGTTCTGATCCATGCCCTACACTTGAAATATCCCCCACTCCGGAAATCCCTTATTCCTGCCCAATTCTTGAGGCAGGACTGGCAAGTGTTGGGGCCCGCAACTGTGATGCGGGCATTTTCATAGGGAGAGCCGGCAAAAGAAAACGCTGTACAGACTGCTGGGATAGCAGCCAAGAGATGCAGCGGGAAGTCCTGCCACGGGATTGCGAAAGCGCCGGACTTCTATGTGACCCGCCGGTCAACCGTACGCCCGGCAATTCGTGTCACGCGTACTGCGGCTCCGCTCACCTCGGGTTGTGCCGCTTGGCCCCTATGGATGAGGAAATTTCACCTATGCCCGAAAATCAGAACAACTCCGTCGAAACCGAAAACATTCAGAGCGACGTCGAGACTTCTGAAACGGCTGCCCCCGCAGCCGGCTCCGCCCCGGAATTCACCGAGGCTCCTGCGAACGTTGTAGCACCGGCCGCCGAGGCTGCCGAAGTTGCCCCGCAGGCTGACACCAAGACCGAGGCCACTTCCGCCCCGGCCAAGGACGAGGACGCCGAAGAAGACGGCGTCAAGTTCGTAGACCTCGGCATCGACGGCCGTGTCCTCGCTGCCCTGCAGGACGTCGGCTACGAGAAGCCCTCCCCGATCCAGGCAGCAACCATCCCGCTGCTGCTCGAAGGCCGCGACGTCGTGGGCCTGGCCCAGACCGGTACCGGTAAGACTGCAGCATTCGCAGTACCGGCACTGTCCCGCCTGGCCGAGCTCCACGACCTCAACGGCCCGTCCCGCAAGACCCAGGCCCTGGTGCTGGCTCCTACCCGCGAGCTCGCCCTCCAGGTGGCCGAGGCCTTCACCTCCTACGCCAAGCACATCGACGACTTCACCGTCCTCCCGGTGTACGGCGGCTCCGCCTACGGCCCCCAGCTCGCCGGCCTGCGCCGCGGCGCCCAGGTTGTTGTCGGTACCCCCGGCCGTGTCATCGACCACATCTCCAAGGGTTCCCTCGACCTGTCCGAACTCCAGTACCTCGTGCTGGATGAGGCTGACGAGATGCTTCGCATGGGCTTCGCCGAAGACGTTGAGCAGATCTTCCAGCAGACCCCGGCGGGCCGCCAGGTTGCGCTGTTCTCCGCTACGATGCCGAGCCAGATCCGCCGGCTCTCCAAGCAGTACCTGAACAACCCGGCCGAGGTGCAGGTCAAGTCCAAGACCACCACGGGCGCCAACACCCGCCAGCGCTACCTGCAGGTCATGGGCCCGCACAAGCTCGACGCGCTGACCCGCATCCTCGAGGTCGAAGAGTTCGAGGGCGTCATCGCCTTCGTGCGGACCAAGATGGCCACCGAGGACCTCGCCGACAAGCTGCGCTCCCGCGGCTTCCTGGCTGCCGCCATCAACGGCGACATCCCGCAGCAGCAGCGTGAGCGCACGGTTGAGGCTCTGCGCGACGGCAAGATCGACATCCTTGTCGCCACCGACGTCGCCGCCCGCGGACTCGACGTCGAGCGCGTCAGCCACGTGGTCAACTACGACATTCCGCACGACACCGAGTCCTACGTCCACCGCATCGGCCGCACCGGCCGCGCAGGCCGTTCCGGTGACGCGATCCTGTTCATGACGCCGCGCGAGAAGTACCTGCTGCGTTCCATCGAGAAGGCAACCCGCCAGCCGGTGGAGCAGATGCACCTGCCCACGGCCGAGACCGTCAACACGCTGCGCCTGGGCAAGTTCGCCGAGCGCATCACGGAGACCCTCGAGTCCGAGGACGTCGCCGCGTTCCGCGACCTCATCTCCTCCTACGAGGAAGAGCACAACGTGCCGGCCTCGGAGATCGCCGCCGCACTTGCCGTCATGGCCCAGGGTGGACAGCCGCTCCTGGTCAAGGAACTGCCGGCAGCCCCCGAGTTCCAGAAGCGCGAGCGCTCCAAGGACGGCTTCGGCTCACGCGGCCCGACCCGCACCCTGACGGAGGGCAACGCCACCTACCGGATCGCCGTCGGACGCCGCCAGCGCGTCATGCCGGGTTCCATCGTTGGCGCCATTGCCAACGAAGGCGGCATCTCCTCGGCCCAGATCGGCGGCATTGACATCCGCTCGGATCACTCCCTCGTGGAGCTCCCGGCGGACCTGAGCGCCGATCAGCTGAAGGCCCTGTCCCGCACGCGGATCGGCGGCGAGCTGATCCACCTCGAGCTCGACAACGGCCGCAAGCCCTCCGGCTCGGGGGACCGCGGTTCCTACCAGGGCAACCGTGGCGGCGACCGCGGCGGGGACCGTGGCGGCTACTCCGGTGGCAGCGGCAACTTCAAGGGCAACGGCGGCTTCAAGCGCGAATTCCGCAAGGGCGACGGCGAGCGGTCCTCCGCTGACCGTGGCGGCCGCTCCTTCAGTGAGCGCTCCGAGCAGCGCACTTTCGGCGCCGACACCCGCAAGCCCCGCACCGAAGGCGGCTTCAAGCCCCGCAACAAGTGGTAAGCAGTAACACCAACTAAGAACGGGCCGGCTCCCTGAGCCGGCCCGTTCTGCTTTAAGCACTCCGCCTTCCTGTTCGCTTCGTCACAGCCGCGGCGGCATGCCGGTCCTGGGAGCTGATTCAGGCACCCGGGACCGTGCTGGAAGCCCGGATTCCCGCTGTTTTCGGCCGGTCCGACGTCGTCCGGCACCCGATTTGTTGGTGGGCGCATCTTCCGGTAGAGTATTTACTCGTTGCCCCCCTAGCTCAGTGGTAGAGCGCGTTCTTGGTAAGAACGAGGTCACCGGATCGATTCCGGTGGGGGGCTCTGGATGAGGGCCTGTGTCAAGGCGGTTTTTGACCGGCTGAGCGCAGGTTTTCCTCATTTATGGCGGTGTAGCTCAGTTGGTTAGAGCGCACGACTCATAATCGTGAGGTCGGGAGATCGAGCCTCCCCACCGCTACAGGCAAGACCCCCGGAATCCGTTGAGATTCCGGGGGTCTTTTCTGTATCGGGCCATGGGTGGCTAGACGCGGGTAACCGTCAGGGTGACGTTTGGGCAGGAGGCTGCGTATAGGATCAGCGCGGCCTTCTCAGTGATGTTGACGCTCAGGCCCCAGCGGATCTTCACCGCCACCCACTGGGTGATGTACGCGCAACGATTCTTCGGCGGCAGCCACCTTTCCGGGCCACTAGCTCGCTTTGAGTGGTTGAGAGCGGACGTCTGCACGTTCAGGGTGCGGCTGTCCCCGAGGTCGTTGTAGAAAGCCACGCGCCGCGCCTGGGACCAATACCTTGCACCGGAGCCCCAGGCTTCATGAACCGGGACCAGATGGTCCACCTCCACTTCCGTCGCGGAGGAGTGAACGCCGTTGTCCCACGATGTGACCCAGCGTCCCCTGCTGGCAATGCAACCGCGGTAGGTATAGGACACGGCCCCCTTGGATTCCTGGACCAGGACTTCCTGCCGCGTGTTCTGGCAATCACCGTTGGTATCTCCCCAGACGCCGAAGTAGCGGTCCCGGTCATAGCCGGCGTTGACCTCGGCCGCGACAGGCAGTCCGAGCACAGCAGTCCGCAGCGGAGCCTGATATACGGTTGCTGCTTTATATACGTTTGCTGCTTCGGCCGGAACGGCTAGGCCGGCCAGCAGCAGGCCTGCGGCAACCACCGCTACACCCACCGCCCGCCGCAGCTTCATCAATTGCCTGGATTTCAGTACCGGAAGAGCTGTGGCGCCGACATGGATGGAGCGCTGGACGTTCATGGTTCTCGATTACTCTCAGGACGACGTGAAAGCAATAGTCGTACACCTCGGCCGCGGGCCCCTGGGCGGCACTCCCATACTGTGGCGCGACTATGGCGCGCAAAAGTTGTAAGTAGTAACCTCACGTTACGCCCAGCCCGCTGACCTCGACTGGCACTGGCCATCCCACATCCCGCCGAGACGATCGGTTCGCTCGCAGTCGGCTCGCTGCCCGGTGCAGTTGCTGCCGGTCTCACACTGTCAGACCCTCAATCCCTAGGCCGGGGCGGTTTCGGAGGCCACCCGGTAGCGCACGTGGGTGACGAGGCTGGTGCAGCTCACTTCCGTCGGCTCAAGCTTGAGGTTCGCGACGCCGTCCAGCAGCCGCTCACCCGCACCCAGGAGGACGGGCGCGGTATGGAGCCGCAGCTCGTCGATCAGCCCCGCCGCCAAGTATTGGCGGACAGTCTGCGCTCCTCCGGCAACGGCCACGTCCTTGCTGCCGGCGGCCTTCAGCGCCTGGGCCAGCGCCGACTCGATCCCGTCGGTCACGAAGTTGAACGTGGTCCCGCCCTGCATCTCCAGGGGCGCGCGGGGCTGATGGGTGAGCACGTACACAGGCGCGTGATACGGCGGTTCCTCACCCCACCATCCCCGCCAGGCCTCGTCCCACGCCCCAGGGCCCGCAAACATGTTCCGTCCCATGATGTATGCGCCAGCCGCGAGAATGCCGTCGAGCCAGGCCGCGTTGGACTGGCGTTCTTCGAACTGCCACCTGTGCAGGAGCTCTCCGCCCTCGCCCAGGGGCTCCGTCATGCTCTGGTTCGGGCCGGCGAGGAATCCGTCGAGGGAGATAGTCAGATCGCACGTGACTTGGCTCATGGGCCCATCATGCCACCACTCGACAGTTCGGGTCCCGCTCTGTTTCCCGGTGAGCTGTGTGCCCTCCCGCAGCCCGAGTCCGTGACAAGCCGCTCGTTTCACCGTAGCTTTGCAGCACCTGAGAGAGGGGGATATCAGTGGACTTATTGGGCACCATCATGGCCCCGTTCCGATGGCTGGTCTCGGCCGTGTTGGCCGGCTTCCATGACGGACTCAGCGCCCTCGGCATGCCGGCCGCCAGCGGCTGGACGTGGACCCTGTCCATCATCGGGCTGGTGCTGGTGATCCGGGCTGCCCTGATCCCGGTGTTTCTCAAGCAGGTAGAGGCCCAGCAGCGCATGAGGCTCCTGCAACCTGACCTGAAGGAGTTGCAGGAGAAGTACAAGGGCAAGACTGATCCGCTCTCCCGCCAGGCCATGGTGCAGGAGCAGATGGCCCTGTATAAGAAGCATGGCACCAACCCGTTCTCGGCCTGCCTGCCCATGCTGATCCAGGTGCCCTTCTTCTTCGCACTGTTCCAGGTGCTCTCAGGCATCAGCACCGCTGCCGGCAAGAACGAGGGCATCGGGGCCATGAGCGCCGGACAGGTCATGCAGTTCGACCAGTCCACTATTTTCGGTGCCCCGCTCTCGGCATCGCTGCTGCACGGCGGCGGCGGCAATCAACTCTCGGTGTGGGTCCTCTCCATCGGGATGATCCTGGCCATGACGGCCGCGCAGTTCATTACGCAGAAGCAGATCATGGCCAGGAGCATGCCCGACGAGGCCCTGGCGAGCCCGTACCTGCGCCAGCAGAAGGTGATCCTTTACAGCCTGCCGATCGTCTTCGGCCTGGGCGGCATCGTGTTCCCCATCGGCGTCCTGATCTACTGGACAACCACCAACCTATGGACCATGGGGCAGCAGTTCGCCATCAGGTGGGACAGAATGGGTCCATGACGCGAATCGCAATCATTGGCGGCCACGGCAAGGTGGCTTTGGAACTGTCCAGGATCCTCGCGGCGGACGGGCAGGAGGTCACCTCCTTCATCCGCAACCCGGACCATGCGGCCGACGTCGCTGCCACCGGGGCCACGCCGTCGCCTCTGGACGTGGGGAACGCGACGACGGCGCAGATCGTCGATGCCCTGCGGAACCACGACGCCGTGGTGTTCTCTGCCGGAGCCGGCGGCGGCAGCCCCGAACGGACCTACGCCGTGGACCGGGACGCCGCGATCCGTTCGATGGACGCCGCAGCCGAAGCGGGCGTCAGCAGGTACGTCATGGTCTCCTACTTCGGCGCCGGGCCGGACCACGGGGTCCCCGCGGACAACGGCTTCTTCGCCTACGCCGAGGCCAAGGCCGCGGCGGATGCCTACCTGCGCGGCTCCGGCCTTGACTGGACCATTCTGGGGCCCGGCGCGCTGACGGCCGGACCCGGCAACGGGATGATCGACGTCGACCCCGCAGATACGTCGGACGGCACCGCGACCTCCCGCGCCAACGTTGCCCTGGTGGCGGCGGCGGCCCTCGGACTGCCCGTCACGATCGGGTGCACCATCCAGTTCCGGGACGGTACCCTTCCACTCGCGGCGGCCCTCGAACCTTAGGCCCAGTACCTTAAGCCGGCGCCGTAGGCCCGGCACCGCTGACCTAGATAGGGTAGTGGGGGCGGCCCGTGCATCCACCCGGGATGCCCCCGGCCCGCCTCCGGGGAAAGCGGGCACATGGACCAGTTGGCACTTATCGTTGGACTCCTGTTGGCCACAGTGGGGGCCGTGGGCCTGGGGGACCGGCTCAGACTGCCCTACCCGGTGCTGATGCTGCTCCTGGCCGTCGCCCTGACATTCATCCCAGGGTTCCCGGAGATTCAGATCCCGCCCGAACTGATCCTGCCCATCTTCCTGCCGCCGCTGCTTTTCGCGACGGCCCAGCGCAGCTCCTGGGCCGTTTTCCGGGTCCGCTGGCGCACCTTGCTCATGCTCGCCGTCGCGCTCGTGGTGGTCTCGACGGCGGTGGTGGCCGGTGCTGCCTGGCTCATGATCCCGGGCATCGGCATTCCGGCCGCGATCGCCCTGGGCGCCATGGTGGCTCCGCCGGACCCCGTGGCCGTGGATTCCATCGCCAGCCGTGTTCATATGCCGCGGCGGCTCATCAACGTTCTCCAGAGCGAGGGCCTCTTCAACGACGCCGCCGCCATCGTCATCTTCCAGGCGGCCGTGGCCGCCGCCGTAGCCGGCACCAAAATCGCCTCCGACGTCGTCCTCCAGTTTGTCCTGGGAGCCGCGATCGCGGTGGTGGTGGGCATCGGCATGGGCTGGTTCACGAGCCTGATCACCCGCCTCGTGTCCTCCATGGTGGCCCGGAGCGCCGTCACCCTCGTGGTGCCGTTTGCCGCCTACATCCTGGCCGAGGAGCTGCACGCCTCCGGGGTGATCGCCGTCGTTGTCACCGCCCTGGAAATGCAGCGCCACTCCCGGCCCGGGGACGCCGCGGAGCGGGTGACCCGGACCGCGTTCTGGGACGTCGTGGAACTGCTGATTACCGGCCTGGCCTTCGGGCTGGTGGGGCTGGAAGTACGGCAGGTCATCCACAAGGAAGGCAGCGCCGTGTTCGGCATGATCGGCACAGCCGCGGTTGTGTGCGTCCTCGTGTTCGCCGCACGTTTCGCCTGGCTGGCCATGATGTCTGTCCTCTCCCGGGCCAGGAAGGACGTCCTGCGCCCCACCTCGGCCAAGGACGTGCTGATCCTGACCTGGTGCGGCATGCGTGGCCTGGCCACCCTGGCGCTGGCGCTGGCCCTACCTCTTACAGTTGCGGACGGCACGCCGTTCCCGGCCCGGAGCGAGTTGCTGGTGATCGCCTGCGCGGTCCTACTGGCCACACTGGTGCTGCCCGGGCTGACGCTGCCGTGGCTCATGCGGGTCCTGAAGGCGTCCGAGGACGGTTCGGAAGAACGCGACGCCGCCCGCGTGCTGGCCCGCCGTGCGCAGCAGGCGGCGATCGCCGCGCTCAAGGACAACGAGCTCATGAAAGAACTTCCGGCGGAGAAGGTGGCGCTGGTGAAGGAAAAAATGACCCGGCTGCACGCCGAGCTACTGGACGGGAGCCTAAAGAATGAAAGCGCGGGGGAGCAGCGCCAACGCGGCCGCGAACTGGCGATTGCCGTGCAGACGATCGCCCTGGACGCCGCCCGCCAGGAAGTCGTGGCGGCCCGGAACGAGCCGGGCATGGACCCGGAAGTCGCGGACCGGGTGCTGCGGCAGCTGGACCTGCGCACCATGATCATGCCGGAGTGATGACCCTTGTTAGGCCGGGTGGTGCCGGCAACTTTATCGTGCGTGGGGCGCCCGGGAGGTTGGTGCTCTGTCGGGGCCAGCCGCCGCGGGCTAGTCGGTCAGGGGAGTACCACGCTGCCCTGCGCGGCAGACCAAGTGATGGTTCCGTTTTGGAATCGCTGGCTGCATGCGCCGTTGACCGGATCGCAGTTTTCAGCTGCTGCCGGATAGCCAAGCCGTCCCTTTTCGTAACCCAGGCTGCCCCAGGTTACGCGAATGGGACCGGAGGTGGCGAAGGCGCCGGTGGCGAGAGACCAGTGGATGGAGCCACCCTGGAACGTCTGGTAGCACCCGCCGCCGGTCAGGCCGCAGATTTCGTTGCCGGACGGGTAGCCTAGTTTGCCTTTTTCGTAGCTCAAGCTGGCCCAGGTGGCACGGATGGCGCCCCAGGTGGCGCGGGCGCCGGTGGCGGGCGACCAGTGGATGGTGCCGCCCTGGAACATTTGGTAACAGCCGCCGTTCACCAAACCGCAGGTCTCCTTGCCCGTCGGATAGCCGAGCTTGCCTTTTTCGTAGCCCAGGCTGGCCCAGGTGGCACGGATCCCGCCCCAGGTGGCGCGGGCGCCGGTGGCCGGTGACCAGTGAATGGTGCCGCCCTGGAACGTCTGGTAGCAGCCGCCGTTGATCAGGCCGCAGGTCTCCCTTCCCGTCGGGTAGCCGAGTTTGCTTTTCTCGGAGCCCAGTCCTGTCCAGGTGGCACGGATCCCGCCCCAGGTGGCGAAGGCGCCGGTGGCGGGCGACCAGTGGATGGTGCCGCCCTTGAACGCTTGGGAGCAGCCGCCGCCGGCCAGCCCGCAGACCTCACGGGCCACGGGGTAGCCGAGCTTTCCTTGGGAGGAACCCAGGCTCGCCCAGGCCGTCCAGATCGGCCCTGAGGTAGCGATGGCACCCGCAGCAGCGGTCCAGTGGATGAGGCCTCCCTGGAAAGACTGATCGCAGCTGCCGGGCTGTCCGCAGATTTCATTGCCGGTGGGGTAGCCGAGCTTTCCGTTTTGGTAACCCTCGGCGCCCCATGCTTTGCGGATCGGGCCCCACGTGGCGAACGCTCCGGCTCCCGGAGCGTAGTAAACCACTCCACCCTGGAACGCCTGGGAGCAGCCGCCGTTGACCAGTCCGCAGGCCTCATTAGCGGTGGGATAGCCGAGCTTTCCGTTTTCATAGGCAAGGGTTCCCCATGCACCGCGGATACCGCCCCAAGTGGCAACCGCGCCGGTGCCGGGCGACCAGTGGATGGTTCCGCCCTGGAAGGTCTGGTAGCAGCCGCCGCTGACCAGTCCGCAGGTTTCCTTGCCGGAGGGGTAGCCCAGTTTGCCCTTTTCGGAGCCCAGGCTCGCCCACGTGGCACGGATGGCGCCCCAGGTGGCGAAGGCGCCGCTGGCCGGCGACCAGTGGATGGTTCCGCCCTGGAATGTCTGGTAGCAGCCGCCGCCGGTCAGCCCGCAGACCTCGTTCGCCAATGGGTAGCCGAGCTTGCCGTTCTCGTAGCCCAGGGTGCCCCAAGTCGCGCGGATGGCGCCCCCGGTGGCGCGCGCTCCGGTGGCCGGCGACCAGTGGATGGTTCCGCCCTGGAATGTCTGGTAGCAGCCGCCCCCAGTCAGACCGCAGAGCTGACGGCTGGTCGGGTAGCCCAGCCTGCCGTTTTCGTATCCCAAGGCACCCCAAGAGGCGCCGATCGCACCGACCGTTGCGACTGCGCCGGTGTTTGGCGTCCAGTGGATAGAGCCGCCCTGAAAACTTCTGTAGCATCCGCTGGCTTTTAGCCCGCATGCGACGGCGGTGGTCGGGCTTCCAAGGGCGGGTGTGGCTGCAGCGACAGGGTCGATTGCCCTGCCGGCTATTGAGAGTATCGACTCTACCGTCACGCTTGCGGAGGTGGAGGTGATCGCGTCAATGCTGACCCTTGTGCCGGCATGGGTGGTGAAGGTCTGGCCCGCTTGCCAGGTCTGGCGGGGATTGTAGTAGCCGGCGAAGGGTCTGGAATCCGGCAGCAGAATCAGCGAGCCGGCCCCCAGCTGCTGGACAATCTTGACGCCGCGATTCAGGTCCACAGCCTCGGTTGTGTCATAGCTGACAGGCAGCCGCAACTCCAGGAAATACGTTTCGCCGCTCACCGGATCCGTAAACTTCACAGCCCTGTTCGCGTCGGTCCCCGCCCACGCCTTCAGGGTGAATTTCCTCATGCCGTTGAGGGTCCCTGCGTCCACGATTTCGTCGCCGCGGCCAAACCCCCCATAAGCCCAAAGCGTTGAGCTGATAGCGGGCTGGGTGAGTTGGGAGATACCCATCAGATCCAGGCTGTCACCGTATTCGCGGATGCTGCAGCTGGAATCGGCGAATGACCCGTTCGAGTTCGTGCCGACATCCTGGGCGCCGCTTCCACACTGAAGGCTGTTAGCGTGCATGAGGCCCAGAACGTGCCCGAATTCGTGCGTCAGGACGCTGTTGGTCAGCGTCGCCGGGAGCGGCATGATGACCCGCCCGCTGGTGCCCTGATAACTCCAGCCGGCGCCGTACGCGCCGTCCGAGAGCGTGGGCGTTGAGACGAAAACCACGAGCGCGGTGTAGGGGCTGGGAGTCCACCCAAGTTCTCCGGCAATGGTGCTCATCATGTCCGGGTAACGCTGCGTCGAGGTGGCCTTGCTGCTACGGCTCTCCACCTTGGTCACGGTCATCGACAACCGGCCGTTGGACATCCTCTTCCAGTAGTTGCTGCTGGTGGCGATGGAAGCCTGTGCCGCGGCCTGCGGGATTGTTGCCTTCCTGTCGGCCAACTGGACCAGTACCAAGCGCACTTTGATGTCGCCGGAGCGGGAAAGCGAGAAGGACTCCGTGGTCCGTGCCGTCGCGGCGGCGCCGGCGGGTACGCCTTTCCTGCCGACCGGGGGCGGGTTCTCGAAGGTGTGCGCGATGAACGGCCCATCGGTGCCTCCCACCGGCAGCGACTCAACTGTCGTGAGCGGCGCGCTGACGCCGGCCGGGGCGGAGGGACGTGGTGTCGGCTGGATTGTCTCCGCTCTGGGCACCGGGGTCGCGGTGGGAGCCGGAGCCGCGGTGGGAGCCGGCGTCGGGGTTGCCGACGGAGCTGCCGAAGCTGGTCCGGTCGCTGTAGCTGTGGCGGTGGCGGTCGCGACGGGCGCCGGCGACTGCCCAGCATTGGCTGGCGCCGTGCCGGTGGCCGGGACCGAGGCCAAGGCAAGGACAAACGCGGCAAACAACGCAGTCTTCATCCGAAAAGAGTTCACGTTTATCTTTCATGAGACGGCCGTTCAGCCGACGGGTCAGCTGAACGGCCGCAAGAGACCAAAGTGAGGTCAGTCTACGGATGGCAGGCGGCAATACCGGGAAACTTGCGCCAAACTTTCGGCTTGGGTGTCCAATCGTTGCCGAATCTTGAGCAACCCCGCTTGTGAATGGAGTACGTGCCCGCCACGCCCTCAGCCGGCCAGTTCGAGTTCCAGCGCATTGGCCTCAACGAAGTCCAGGGCATGCCGGATCGCGCCCACTGTGACGATCTTGTCGCCCAGCGGCGAAACCGTGACGCGCGGCGGGGTGGCGGTGAAGCGGGGGAGCAGCGCTGTGATGCCCGGCACGAGGGCACCGGCGGACTCGGCGACGGCGCCGCCGATCACCACCTGCTCGGGGTTGATCAGGCTCGCGATTGAGGCGATGACGCGCGCCATGCGCTCCGAGATCCGGTCCAGGATCGCCAGGGCCGCGGCGTCTCCTGCCGCCGCGTCCTCGAAGACGCGCGGCGCGCTTGCAGGGCCGCCCGCGGACGGTCCGCCGCCCGCCGCGGACCACTGCCGCGCCAGGGCAGCAATGCCGTCGCTGGAGCCAACGCCCTCCACCATGTCCAGATAGCCCATCTCGCCGGCGGCCCCGCCGCGGCCGTGGAGCAGCCGCCCGGATTCCATCACCCCGGCACCCAGGCGTTCGCCCGCCAAGAGCACCACCAGATCGTCCACACCCGCGCCGGAACCGCGCCAGCGCTCGCCGAGCGCGGCAAGGTTGGCGTCGTTCTCCAGAAGCACCGTCCAGCCGTGCAGCTCCTTGAGCGCGGAGCGGAGCCCGACGTCGAACAGGCTCCAGAACCGCTGGGTCACGAGCACGTTCCCGTCCCGGTCCACCGGTGCGGCGATCCCGGCTCCGACGGCCAGCACATTGCGCGGGTCCGTTCCCGCGGCCTCCAGCGCCTGGCGGCAGACAAAATCGATGACGCCGATCCGCTCCTGCGCGGGGATGTCCGCCGCGCGGAAGCTCTCGCTGGACTGTCCGATGACCGTGCCGCGGAGGTCGGCCACGGCTGCGGTGGTGGTCGCGGCGCCGATGTCGAGGCCCAGTACGAACCCTGCCTCCCCGTTGAAGGCAAACCGCCGGGCCGGGCGCCCTTTCCGTGGATTGGCCGGGTCTGTGCGGGGCTGGTCCAGCTCCACGATCCAGCCCCGGCCGATCAGGTCCTCGCAGACTGCAATTACCGAGGCCCGGGTGAGTCCGGTCAGGGCCATCAGCTCGGTGCCGGTGGCGGCGTCGACGCCGCGGATGTGGCGCAGCACGGCCTGGGCGTTGACACGGCGCAGCAGCTGCGGTGTGGCGGCGGCTGCGTGGGGCATCACTTCTTGACCTCTTCTGTTCCCGGACCCATAATTGTTCAGGCAATATATTTAGCTTGTATCTAAATTATCAGAAGCCCCTCCCAGACCCGAAGGAATCTCCTTTGACCAACACCGCCACGCTGGCAACCCTGTCCGGTTCCGACCTCGCCGCCGATCCCAACTGGTGGCGCCAGGCCTCGGTGTACCAGATCTACCCGCGGAGCTTTTCCGATTCCAATGGTGACGGCCTGGGCGATATCAAGGGCATCACCGCCAAGGTCCCCTACCTGAAGGAACTGGGGATCGACGCCGTCTGGCTCTCCCCGTTCTACCCCTCGGCGCTGGCCGACGGCGGCTACGACGTCGACGACTACCGCGATGTGGACCCCAAGCTCGGCACTTTGGCGGACTTCGATGAGATGTCCGCCGCGCTGCACGCTGCAGGCATCAAGCTGATCGCCGACATCGTCCCCAACCACTCCTCGAACCGGCACGAATGGTTCCAGGAGGCGCTGGCCGCCCCGCGGGGATCGGCCGCCCGCGAACGCTACATCTTCCGCGACGGCCTCGGCGAAAACGGCGAACTCCCGCCTTCGGACTGGGAGTCCGTCTTCGGCGGGCCCGCCTGGGAGCGGATCACCGAGCCCGACGGCACGCCCGGCCAGTGGTACATGCACATCTTCGCCACGGAACAGCCGGACCTGAACTGGGCCAACCGCGAAATCCGTGACGACTTCCTCAAGACGCTTCGCTTCTGGTCCGACCGCGGCGTGGACGGCTTCCGTGTCGACGTCGCCCACGCGCTGACCAAGGACCTCACCGAACCGCTCATCTCCAAGGTGGAGCTCAGCGCTGCCAACACCGGCACGGACGGATTCCCGGACGGCTCGCACCCGTTCTGGGACCGCGACGAAGTCCACGAGATCTACGCCGAATGGCGCGAGGTGTTCAACGAGTACAACCCGCCGCGCACCGCCGTCGCCGAGGCCTGGGTGCACGCTACCCGCCGCGCCCGCTACGCCAGCCCGGAGGGCCTGGGCCAGGCGTTCAACTTCGACCTCCTGCAGGCCGACTTCGACGCCGGCGAGTTCCGCGAAATCATCGCCCGGAACCTGGCCGAGGCCACGGAATCCGGGGCCTCCTCCACCTGGGTCTTCTCCAACCACGACGTCGTCCGCCATGCCACCCGCTACGGCCTGCCCCGGGGCGGCGGCAAGCACGCCAAGGGCCAGGATGGCAAGGGCTGGCTGCTGGCCGGCGCCCCTGTCGAAGAGCTCGACGTCGAACTCGGCCTGCGCCGGGCCCGCGCCGCCACCTTGCTGATGCTGGCCCTGCCGGGTTCCGCCTACCTGTACCAGGGCGAGGAACTGGGCCTGCAGGAGGTTGCGGAGATCCCCGACGCCGAGCGGCAGGACCCCACCTTCTTCCGCAACAAGGGCGTAGAGATCGGCCGCGACGGCTGCCGGGTGCCGCTGCCCTGGGCTCCGGAGGGCACCTCGTTCGGCTTCGGCGCCGGCGGGGCACACCTGCCCCAGCCGGCCTGGTTCAGCCGCTACGCCGTGGCGGCCCAGGACGGCGTGGAAGACTCCACCCTGGAGCTCTACCGCAAGGCCCTGAAGCTGCGCCGCGAACTGCAGACCTCGGAGGAACTGCAGTGGCAGGAATCCGGCAGCGCCGACGTCCTGCGCTTCAGCCGTCCCGGCGGCTGGCAGACAGTGACTAACTTCGGCGACGCACCGGTTAACCTGCCTGCCGGCGAGGTACTGGTCAGCAGCGGCCCGCTGGACGGCGGACGCCTGCCGGCCAACACCACGGTCTGGCTGCGGTGAGCCCCGCCTTGAAGGACCTGTCCGGCGCGCCCGCCAACGGCGTGAACGCCAACCAGGTGATCGCCAACCAGATAAACCTCGCCCAGGAGCTCGTCTACGGCTGTATGGGCCTGGGCGGCGGCTGGTCGGCGGAATCGTACTCGTCCGCGGATGTGGACGAGGCGGCCGCCGCCGTTGAAGCCGCCATGGGCGCGGGCATCACGCTCTTTGACCACGCGGACATCTACACGCACGGCAAAGCCGAGGCCGTCTTCGGCGAGGTCCTGGCCCGTACCCCGGGGTTGCGGGAGAAGATCCGGCTGCAGACCAAGTGCGGTATCCGGCTCAACGAACAGGGCCTGGAGGCCTACTACGACCTCAGCCGGGACGGCATCCTGGAGCGGGTCAACGAAAGCCTGGCCCGGCTCCGGACGGACTACGTCGACGTGCTCATGCTGCACCGCCCCGATCCCCTGATGGATCCGGCGGAGGTGGCGTCCGCCGTCGGCCAGCTCATGGCCGAGGGCAAGGTGCGCGCCGTGGGTGTGTCCAACATGTCCGGCCCGCAGATCGAGCTGCTGCAGGACCGGCTCGGGGTCCCCGTGGTGGCCAACCAGCTCGAAATGAGCCTGCTGAAGCGTGCCTGGCTCGAAAGCACGGTGCTGGTCAACCATGCCGAGGGCACGGACTACAGCTTCCCGCACGGCACCGTGGAGCACTGCGTCCGGAAGGGAATCCGGCTGCAGGCATACGGGTCGCTGGCCCGCGGCCTATACACCGGGGCGCCGGGCGCCGTGCCGACGCCGGCGGAGGAGGCCACCACCGCCCTGGTGGCTGCCCTGGCCGCCGCGAAGGGGACCACGGGGGAGGCGATCGTGCTGGGCTGGCTCATGCGGCACCCGGCCGGGATTGCGCCGGTGATCGGCACCGCCAACCCGGCCAGGATCCTCGCCTGCGCCGGTGCCGCCGAGGCCGCCGCGGCGATGACCCGCGCCGAGTGGTACGGCCTCTGGGTCGCGGCCCGCGGCAGCAACATCCCCTAGCCACTCCCGCCGTCACGCCCACCCAACCAGCTGGCAGCAGGGGCCGTTTTGCCCGCTGAAAACGGCTTCTGCTGCCAGTTGGTTGGGCAGTGACGTGATTTTGGTCGTAATGGTCGCCCCTGAGGGCCGGATCGCTTAGCGGCAAGTGCCCCCGGGCGGCTAGCGTAGATGCATGACCACTTCTATGACCACCGCTGAATCACTTCGGCCCCAGCGAAACATCCCGGCCGAGATCGCCCGCTCCTGGCTGCTGGTGAACGCGATGAAGACCGACCTCTTCGACCAGTCCGCCGTCTCCCGGGCCGATGCGATCATCCTCGACATCGAAGACGCGGTGGACCCCTCCCAGAAGGACACCGCCCGCGCCAACGTCGTGAACTGGCTGACCGCCGGCGGTAGCGCGTGGGTCCGGATCAACGACGCCACCAGCCCGTTCTGGGCCGATGACCTCGCCGGGCTGCGCGGCACCCCCGGCCTGCTGGGCATCATGCTGGCCAAGACCGAATCGGCCGACCAGGTCACGGAGAGCTTCCACCGGATGGACGGCAAGACCCCGGTCATCCCGCTGGTCGAGTCCGCCGTCGGCATCGAGGAAGCCAACAACATCGCGAAGGCCCAGGGCGCCTTCCGCCTGGCCTTCGGCTCGGGCGACTTCCGCCGCGACACCGGCATGGCGGCCACCGCCGAAGCCATGGCCTACCCGCGCGCCAAGCTGGTTGTGGCCAGCCGCGTCGGCAACCTGCCCGGCCCCATCGACGGCCCCACCGTCGGCACGAACCACCCGATCCTGCGCGAGCAGACCGGCATCACAGTGATGATGGGGATGACCGGGAAGCTCTGCCTCGCGATCGACCAGACGCCGGTCATCAACGAGGTCATCAGCCCCACGCCGTCCGACGTCGCCTGGGCCACGGACTTCATGGCCGACTTCGAAGCCAGCGGCCGCGTCATCCGCGACGGCTCCGACCTGCCGCGCCTGGGCCGCGCCGAGAAGATCATGAAGCTCGCCGTAGCCTTTGGCGTGCAGCCGGCACTGTAGCTCACACCGCTTAAGGAGACCCCGTGACCGATACCCGCTATCTGGTTCACGGGGTCTTTTGGGATGGTCCGGCGCCCGTTCCCGCCGCGGCGTCTGGACAGAGCGGGCTCCCGGTGCTGCGCCTGCAGGACCCTGACGGCACGCTCACCGAACTGGCGCTCGACGCCGGCACCAGGCTTGGTTTCCGGGTCGCCACCAAGGGCAAACACTGCCTCGGGCACCACAACGTGCACGGCCCGGCGGAGAGGGACCATGTCCTTTGCCCCGCACGGGCTGCCGCCACCAAGGGCAGTCAGTGCGAACGATGTTTCGTGCTGGACGACTCGCGGCTTATTCACGACTTCCACCGCGGCGGCCGCGTCCCGCCGGGCCTGCGCGCGTACCTGATGCAGCCGCACTGGCTCTACGTGGCCACCTTCGCTACCGGCGCCAGCAAGGTCGGCACTGCCTCGGACCTGCGGAAATGGATCCGGCTCGCCGAGCAGGGCGCCGTCGTAGCCCGGTACATCGCCCGCGCCGCGGACGGCCGCGTGGTCCGCATCCTGGAGGACATGATCACGCGCGACGCCGGGCTGCCGCAACAGGTCCGCGCCGCCGCCAAGGCGGCCGCGCTGGTGGCCCCGGCAGCCGCCGTCGAACTCGATGCCGTGAACGGGCGGCTGGCAGGGGTGGCCCGGACATTGCTCGCCGGTGTCGGCGGGGAGGGCTTCGAGGTGGTGGATGAGCGGTGGGTCCGGCCGGAGCTTTCCGCCGACGCCTGCGCCCCGGCCGCCCGGCACGCCTACCCCCACGACCTGGCGACCGGGTCGCACGGGTTCCGGGTCGATTCGCTGAGCGGCAGCATGGCGCTCGCAGCGCTGGATGGCAGCGAACTGGAATTCGTGGTGAACCTGGGGCAGCTCAAGGCACGGATGATCGAACTCGGTGACCACGGCTCGGAGGTCCCGGCCGTGCAGGAAGCATTGTTCTGACGCTGGAAATGCTCCGCGACGCGCAAAATACCGGACGCGCCCGTATTCCGGTAGCGCCAGGTAATTAGAGTGTCGCCAGGAATTTAGCGGCTCGCAGCGTTGCCGGCGCGCCCCGGTAGACTGGCACGGTGCTGAATGAATTCTGGGCCACCGCGTCAACCACCTACAAGGTGATCGTTTTCAGTGCCATGGGCCTGATCGCGCTCGGCATCATCCTCAACGTGGTGGGCAACAGCACCGGCAACCAGGCCCTCGCCCTCGCCTCGCTGCCGGTGATCGGGCTGGGCCTGATCCTGCACCTGGCCGGGATTGTGATCCGCGGCCAGACCATCCGGAAGAACCTCAGGCGCTAACGGCCGCGTTCCGCTCCACATGGCTCCGGGCATGCTCTACTGCGTCCGCTAGGGACGTGAACAGGTGCTTGTGGTGCCGCAGTGAACGGATAACCCCCACGTTGGTCACGAGCTCCAGATGCTGCGGCTGGACCCCTTTGAGCAGGACGGTCACGCCGCGCAGCTCCAGCGCGGAGATCACCCCGACGAGCATGTGGGCCCCCGTGGCGTCCAGCATCCGCAGCTGCGACAGCCGGATGATGGCCACCTGGACGTCCTTGACCTGGCTGATCTCCTGCAGGACCCGCTCCGCTGCGCCGAAGAACATGGCCCCGTCCAGCCGGAAAATGGCGATGTGCCCGTCCCCCGGAACCGGCGGCCCGGGAATGTCTTCGCGCCGGACCCCGCTCAGGGACGCGAACGTCCGCAGCGTGAACACCGCTGCCGCGGCAAGTCCGATCTGGATGGCCACAATGAGGTCGAAGGCGACGGTGATGAGGGCCGTGATCACGAACACCGCGGCGTCGGCCCTGGTGGACCGCAGGATCGCCGACACCGTGTGCCGCGAGACCATGCGGGTGGCCGTGACCATGAGGATGCCGGCCAACGCCGCCAGCGGGATCCGGCCGACCAGCCCCGCCGCCAGGTAGATGATGGCCAGCAGCACCAGGGCGTGCACCACCGCGGAGAGCCGGGTCTTGGCCCCGGAG
This sequence comes from Arthrobacter sp. 05T420, assembly GCF_056396305.1. Lineage (NCBI taxonomy): Bacteria > Bacillati > Actinomycetota > Actinomycetes > Micrococcales > Micrococcaceae > Arthrobacter > Arthrobacter sp. 05T420. The sequence continues at coordinate 75,922 of NZ_JBFTLG010000001.1, forward strand.
CGGACGTTCACGGCGGTCCGGGCGATCGCGCCCGTTGCGGGCATGCCGCCGAAGAAGCCTGCGGCGATCGAAGCCAGCCCCTGGCCGGTGAGCTCCCGGTCCGGGCTGTACGCGCCGGACGGGCGGCCGTCCGGACCCACCATGCCTGCGGCCACCCGGGCCGAGAGCAGGGATTCGATGGCGGCTAGCGTCGCAATCGAGACGGCAGGCATCAGCAGGCCGCCCACTGCGGCCGGATCCACGGAAGGCATGGACGGCGCCGACAGCGAGTGCGGAAGTGCACCGATCCGGGGTATGTCCAGCGCCAGGACCTCGGCCGCCACGGTGGCGAGCAGCACCGCGATCAGGCTCGCGGGCAGGGACTTGTGGAGCCTGGGCAGCAGGTACATCACGGCCGTGACGCCCGCCACCACCGCGAGAGTCTGCAGCACGGCCGGCGCGGTGGCCTGTGACGCGCTCTCGACGGCGGCCAGGACGGTGTTGTGGCCCGGCGTTCCGGTGGTGCCCGTGGCTAGCGGAATCTGCTGGAGGAAGATGATGGCGGCGATTCCGAGGGTGAAACCCTCCACTACCGGCCAGGGGATGAACGCGACGGCCCGGCCCAGTCCGCTTGCTCCCAGAAGCATGACGAGCAGCCCGGCCAGTACCGAGACCAGGGCAATGCTGCCGACGCCGTGGGCGGCGACCACAGGAGCCAGGACCACCACCATGGCGCCGGTCGGACCGGAGACCTGGACGTTAGATCCGCCCATAATGGCGGCGACCAGTCCGGCCACCACAGCGGTGATGAGTCCCGCCTCCGCCCCGACCCCGGAGCTCACGCCGAAGGCCAGCGCCAGGGGGAGCGCCACAATGCCCACGGTGATGCCTGCGAACAGGTCAGTCTTCCACGCGGACTGCAAGAGCTCGTAGTCGCTGCGGGACGGCACAAACCGGACCAAGCGTCTCCGGGCGGTGTGAGAATGCCGGACCGGGATTGTTGGGTCGGCTGCGCTCACGGCGCAGTGTTGTCGAGGTGGCCGGCACTGCCGAGGTGGCCAGCCGGCAGCTCCTGCGCTATCCGGAGCTGTTCGCTGGAACCGGCCAGGGTGTCCAGCAGGAAGGTCCGGGCGATCGCGAGAAGCTCCTTGATCTTGGGATGAGCCAGCCGGTAGGTCACCACATTCGCCGTCCGGACCGACGTCACCACCCCGTGCCGGCGCAGCGTCCCCAGATGCTGGGACAGATGCGAGGGCTCCAGCCCCGTCTCGGCGAGCAGGTAACTGACCGGGGCTTCCGTGTCCGGCGCGGCGGCCAGAAGCTCGAGGATCCGGATTCGGGCCGGGTGGGCCAGCGCCTTGAACAGGTTGGCCTTGATTTCGTACAGGGGCGTCTGCGCGGCGGAGATCATGGCAGGAGGACACTTTCTCGCATCCGTTCGCGGCACGGCCCGGCGGGACAGTGTCGCTCTACGGATTGATGGATTGATGTTTTCATCATATCGCGCGAGTCAATACCAGTCCCATCAAGACCCCCCTGGGCCCTGCGAGCTGTCACGAAGCCGCCCGGGCCCGGGCGTGGCGATAGGCTGGAACCCATGACTATCAATCCGGACCTGCAGGGGCGCAGCTACCCTGCCGCAGAGGTGTATGACGTCGGCCGCGAGAAGATCCGCGAGTTCGCGCGCGCGGTCAAGGCCACCCACCCCGCCCATTTCGATGTTGCCGCCGCCGAGGCCCTGGGTCACAGCGACCTCGTGGCGCCGCCGACCTTCGCCATCATCGTCGCGCAGCGCGCCGACGCGCAGCTGATCGAGGATCCGGATTCCGGGATCGACTTCTCCCGCGTGGTCCACGCCGACCAGCGGTTTACCCACCACCGCCCGATCATCGCGGGCGATCGGCTGGTCGCCGAGCTGCACGTCGACGGCGTCCGCGCCATGGGCGGCGGAGCCATGATCACCACGCGTTCGGAAATCTTCGCGCTTGGCAGGGATGTCACCGGCGCTGCCGGTGACGCCGCCGGCGTCCGCGAGCCGGTCGCCACCGCCACCTCGTCCATCCTGGTCCGCGGAGAGGGACAGTAGCCATGAGCATCAACATTGCAGAACTCACGGTCGGCCAGAACATCGGCAGCCGCAGCATCACCGTCACCCGCACCGATCTCGTGAAGTACGCGGGGGCCTCCGGTGACTTCAACCCGATCCACTGGAACGAGGCCTTCGCCACGGGCGTCGGCCTGCCGGGCGTGATCGCCCACGGCATGTTCACCATGGGCGCCGCCGTCCAGCTTGTGATCGACTGGGCCGGCGACCCCGCCGCCGTCGTCGACTTCCAGACCCGCTTCACCAAGCCGGTGCCCGTCGCTGACACCACCGGGACTCCGGAGGCCGGTGCCGTGATAGAGGTCAGCGGAGCCATCGGGGCGCTCGACGTCGACGCCGGCACCGCGCGCGTCGACCTCACCGTCCTCTCGTCCGCCCAAAAGGTCCTCGTCAAGGCCCAGGCCGTCGTCAGGCTGGTCTAGCCCATGGCGCTGCTGTGACCAAGGCTCTCTTCGTTCCTGCCGCCGAGGTCACGCACTGGCGGAACGCTGTAGTGGTGGCCTACGGCGCGAGCGGAATCGCGTTTTCCACGTGGGTGTCCCGCCTGCCGGCCATCCGCGACGGCCTGGACCTGACCCCCGGCACCATCGGGCTGCTCCTGCTCTGCATGACGGCCGGGTCCTTCCTATCCGTGTCCGCGTCGGGCCTGATCGTCCTGCGGCTCGGCTCCAAGCTCACCATCCGGATCGGCAGCATCATGGTCGGCTTCGGGCTGATGCTTGCAGGTTTCGGCACCTCCGTGCTGGCCAACCCGGTGGCGGTCGCCGCGGGGCTGGCGATCATCGGGCTGGGCACCGCCAGCTGGAACACGGCCTCGAACGTCGAGGGCGCCGCGGTGGAACGCGCGGTCCGGCGGCACATCATGCCCAGGCTGCACGGTTCGTTCAGCCTGGGCACAGTTGCCGGAGCCGGGCTGGGTGCCTGGGCCGCCGCCGCCGGGGTCCCCGTCTTCTGGCACCTCGCCGCGGTGGGCCTGCTGGTGGCCGGCTCGGTGACCACAGCTGCTGCCTGGTTCCGGGCGGACATCACGGCGGTCGAGGGGGAGCGGCCCTTCAAGGCATCCGGGACAGACACGTTTGAGGATCCCTCCACCGGCCCCATCCCGATCGTCCGGCAGACGGACGCCGTCCCGGAGCAGCCGCTGGACAACAAACGCCAGATCGCGCAGGCCTGGCGTGACAGGCGCACACTGCTGCTGGGCGTGCTGGTCCTCGGGCTCGCCCTCGCCGAAGGCGCGGCGGGGGACTGGGTGGCATTGGCGCTGGCCGACGGCCACGGCCAGACCGATGCCGCCGGAGCCGCCGGGTACGGGCTGTTCGTCACGTTCATGACCATCGGCCGCTTCGCCGGCACCTTGGTCCTTGACCGCTTCGGCCGGGTCCCGGTGATGCGCTGGTGCGCCGCGCTGGCGGTCCTGGGCCTCGGCCTCTTCGTCTTCGCCCCGGCGCCGTGGCTGGCCTACGTGGCCCTGGCCATCTGGGGACTCGGCGCCTCGCTGGGCTTCCCGGTGGGCATGTCCGCCGCGGCCGACGATCCCGTCAAGGCCGCTGCCCGGGTGTCCGTGGTCTCCACGATCGGATACGGAGCGTTCCTGTGCGGGCCGCCGCTGCTGGGGCTGCTGGCCGAGCACGTCGGCATTCTCCACTCGCTGCTTGCCGTCATGGTGATGCTGATTGTCAGCTTCCTGCTCTCCCCGGTGGCGCGCAAACTCCCTGCGCCCGCCCGGGCAAGCTGAGTACAGCCAGTACCGGCTTAGGCCAGCAGATGATCCCGGCTAGGCTGGTCAGGTGACCCAGATCCAGCTCTCCGCCCTGACCACCTCCGCCGTCGGCGGCCCCGCCGGCAGCTACATCGAGGCCCGCACCGAGGCCGGCGTCATCGATGCCGTGCGCACGGCGGACGCCGCCGGCCAGCCCTTGCTGATCATCGGCGGCGGCTCCAACCTGCTGGTGTCCGACGACGGCTTCCCCGGCACGGTGCTCAAGATCGCCTCCGAAGGGTTCACCGTCAATGCCGAGGACTCCTGCGGCGGCGTGGCGGTGGTGGTCCAGGCCGGCCACAACTGGGACGCCTTCGTTGACCACGCCGTGAAGCATGCCTGGTCCGGCGTCGAGGCGCTCTCCGGCATCCCCGGCGCCACGGGCGCGACTCCGGTGCAGAACGTCGGCGCCTACGGGTCCGACGTCTCGCAGACGATCGCCGCGGTGCGCACCTGGGACCGGGAACGCAACGCGGTGAAGACCTTCACCAATTCCGAACTCAAATTCGGCTACCGTGACTCCATCCTGAAGCAGACCACCGTCAACGGCTCGCCGCGCTACGTGGTGCTCACCGTGGAATTCCAGCTCCCGCTCGGCCGGATGAGCGCCCCCGTCCGGTACGCCGAACTCGCGCGGACGCTCGGCCTCGAGCAAGGCCGGCGGGCCTACTCCAACGACGTCCGGCGCGAAGTGCTGCGGCTCCGGGCGTCCAAGGGCATGGTCTGGGATGCGAACGACCGTGACACGTACTCCACGGGGTCCTTTTTCACGAACCCGATCGTGTCCGAAGACGTCGCGGCACGGCTGCCGGGGCAGGCGCCGCGCTATCCTGCCGGTGCGGATGGGCTGACCAAGCTCTCGGCGGCCTGGCTGATCGATCAGGCCGGGTTCGCCAAGGGTTTCGGGCTGGACCCGGACAGCGTCTCGGGCGGCCGGGCATCGCTTTCCACCAAGCACACGCTTGCCATCACCAACCGGGGCGGGGCGAGCGCGGCCGACATGCTGGCCGTTGCGCGCGAGGTGCGCCACGGCGTCGTCGAACGTTTTGGCATTGAACTGCACCCGGAACCGCTCCTGATCGGCGTCGCCCTCTAGGTCGATCCCGAAGAAAAGCCCGAGGAAGCCCAGGAAAGCAAGGAAGGCCGGGCCGCCTACCGTTCCGCGTGGCGGGGAGCTACCTTGCTGAAGAGCATGAAGGTGAAACCGGAGGCCGCGGCGCCAAGCAGGAAGACTTGGCAGAACGCTATTGACTGCACGCTCGGCCCGCTTTGCAGTATCAGGCCGGCGCACGCAAACGCCACGGCGCCGGCAAGAAATGCCAGGGAGCCGAGCAGGAAGGCCTGCACGGTGGCCGGAAATTCGCCGGTGTAGTCGAGCTGGAGCTCCCGGCCCCGCGGGGCAATGCTGCTGCCCTTCACGCCCGCCTGAGACCGTGTCTGCGCCCGTGCCTGGGATTGTGCCTGAGACCGTGCCCGCGGCTGCAGCGCAGCGGCAGCGACGAAGCTGCCCACGGACACTGCCATGCACAAACCGGCCACCAACTGAAGGTTGCTCATTATGGGCGAGAGCCGGGTACCGCTGGCGATGGCGACTGCGAGCCCGGCAGCCATGCCGGCGGCGCTGGAGGCCCAGCCAAGCAGGGCCAGCTTCCGGCACAGCGGCCGCAGCAGCGGCCACACCTCACTCATAGTCATGCATCAAGGCTAAAGAAGTCCGCTGGATGGCGGCTGGGAAGAGCCGGGCAACAGCCCGACAGCAGGCGCAGGCGCCCTGCCGTGGGCCTCCCACTCCGGGCGTCCTACGATGGGTCCATGGCAATAACGACGGGCGTCCGACTCACTCCCGGGATCATGGGCAGGCTACGGCTCGCTTCGCAGGGCCTGGTGGGACCAGGATTTGAGTCCGTCCCGGACGCTGTACGCATCATGACGGCGATGCAGGCCCAGGACCTGCCGGCTGCCCTCTGGGCCGTCGGCCAGCGGGTTCCGGGTTCCCGCGTCGATGATGTCCGCGGGGCGCTGGACCGGGCGGAGATCGTCCGCTCCTGGCCCATGCGCGGCACCCTGCACGTGCTGGCTCCCGAGGATTTGAAATGGATGCTGTCCATTACCTCGGACCGGCTGATCCGCGGCATGGCCGGACGTCACCGGGAGCTGGAAATTGATGCCCGGGATGTGGAAGCAAGCCGTGACGCAGCCTTGGACCTCGTCCAAGGTGGCAGATCGGCCACGCGCCAGGAGCTTTTCGCGGCCTTTGAGGCCGCGGGGCAGTCGACGGCGGGCCAGCGCGGCATCCACCTGCTAGGGATGCTCTGCCAGCGGGCCTGGCTGGTACAGGGACCGCTTGCGGGGAACCAGCAGCTGATCAAAGCGTTCGACGAGTGGATTCCAAAATCCCGCGAACTCGACCGTGCCGAAGGCCTTGCTGAGCTGCTGCTGCGGTACATGCTCAGCCACGGCCCGGCCACGGAGCGGGACTTCGCCTGGTGGTCGAGCACGCCGCTGACGGAGGTCCGCACCGCCCTGGCCCGGGTGAAGGACCAGTTGGTGGAGCTGGAGTTCGCGGGGGCCAGCTACTGGCTCTCGCCGGCCACCGCCGCGCTGCTGGACGACGGCGTGCCGGGGCAGCGAACGGTGCTTGCCCTGCCGGGGTTCGACGAGTTCCTGCTGGGCTACACGGACCGGTCCCTCGTGCTGCCGCCCGGGCATGCCGACAAGGTGGTCCCCGGCGGCAACGGGATGTTCAAGAAGACCATCGTCTCCGGCGGCCAGGTCATAGGCACGTGGGCGCGGGCGGCCGCAAGCAAGGCGGCCACGGGCCGGGCTGCCGCCGCCGTGCCTGAACCGTTTGACATGGTTAACGGGCTGCGGCCTGCCGCCCAAAAGTCCTTTGAGCTGCAGGCCGCGAAGTACCTAAAATTCTTAGGCGGCTGAGAATCAGGGCATGCTTAGAGATTGCCGGTGGCGATGCGGAGCATGCGGCGCAGCGGCTCCGCAGCGCCCCACAGCAGCTGGTCGCCCACCGTGAACGCGCTGATGTATTCCGGGCCCATCTCCAGTTTGCGGATGCGGCCCACCGGAATGTCCAGGGTGCCGGACGCCGCCACGGGGGTGAGCTCGGCCATCGAGGCTTCCTTGGTGTTCGGCACCACGCGGGCCCACTGGTTGTCCGCGTCCACGAGCTTCTCGATCTCGGCCACCGAGAGGTCCTCGCGCAGCTTGAACGTCAGGGCCTGGGAGTGCGAGCGCATCGCACCGATCCGGACGCACAGGCCGTCCATGATGACCCGGTTCCCGGCGGAGGTGCCAAGGATCTTATTCGTCTCCACCCCGGCTTTCCATTCCTCTTTGGACTGGCCGTTGCCGAGGTCCGCATCGATCCAGGGGATCAGGGAACCGGCCAGCGGGACGCCGAACTGCGTGGCGTCGATGCCGGCGCGCTGGTGCGCCAGGACCTTCCGGTCGATCTCCAGGATCGCCGACGCCGGGTCCTGCAGTTCCGTGTTCACCTCGGCGTTGACGCTGCCGAACTGGTTTAGCAGCTCACGCATGTGGCGCGCCCCGCCGCCGGAGGCCGCCTGGTACGTCATGGACGTGCCCCACTCGACGAGGTCGTTCTTGAACAGCCCGCCCAGTCCCATCAGCATGCAGGACACGGTGCAGTTGCCGCCGATGTAGTCCTTCACCCCGCCGGAGAGGCCGGAGTCGATCACGTCCCGGTTGATGGGGTCCAACACGATGATGGAGTCCTCATTCATGCGCAGCGTGGAGGCGGCGTCGATCCAGAGGCCGTCCCAGCCGCGGCTGCGGAGCTCGCCGTGGACCTGTTTGGTGTAGTCCCCGCCCTGGGCGGTCACAATAATGGGCAGCTTCGCCAGCGTGTCGAGGTCGAACGCGTCCTCGAGCTTGCCGGCCGCGTCCGAGGCGGCACCGGCGATGGCCGGAGCGGCACCGCCCGCGTTCGAGGTGGAGAAGAAGACGGGGTTGATGGTGGCGAAGTCGCCCTCGTCCTGCATGCGCTGCATCAGGACGGAACCGACCATGCCACGCCAACCGACCAGGCCGACGGACGGTGTAGCTGCTGTAGTCATGGGCCCAGTTTAGACTTCACAGCCCGTCGGGCGCAGTCGGTTACGTCACGGGTTTTATTCCCCGCGCGGCTCTTCCAACAGCGCCGCCTTGCGCCGGCGCAGCGCAAAGACCGCCCCGAAAGTGAAAACCTGGGTGACCACCACCAGCACGATCGCACCCAGGATCTTGTTGCCGCCCAGGATCATGGTCAGTCCCACGATGGCCGAGAGCAGCGCGAGCAGGGGCAGGAGCATGTACCCCAGGACAAAGAGTGTCTCCGGTTTGCGCAGCATTACTTGGGCTCCGTCCGGCGCCACAGCGTGATCCGGTAGCGGGTGCCGTTGGCGGAGGTCAGCCAGCCGGTGGCCGGGAGGCTGGCGGAGGCGGTCCAGTCATAGCCGAGTTCGGGAGCGAAGGTGTCCCCCTCGGCGGTGGTGTCGATGGTGGTCACGACGGCGACGTCTGCAAGGTCCAGCGCCTGGGCAAAGATCTCGCCGCCGCCAATGATCCAGACCGTCTCATGGCCGGGCACGAACTGGGATTCGAGCAAAGCGTCATCGAGCGACGCGACCGCGACGGCGCCTGCCGCGCCGGGGGTGTCGCGCCAGGCGGCCTGGCGGGTGATCACGATGTTCGTCCGGTCGGGCAGCGGGCGGTACTTGTCCGGGAAGGACTCCCAGGTCTTGCGTCCCATGATGACCGGGTGCCCGGAGGTGAGGCTGCTGAAATGCCTCATATCCTCGGGCAGGTGCCACGGCATGGCGCCTGCCTGGCCAATCACCCCGGTGCTGGTCTGGGCCCAGACCAGCCCCAGGCCAGTGGTGGAGGCGCGGAGTTGTTCGGTGAAATCGCCGGGCTGCACGCCCGGGGTGGCTTCGTGGCTCATACGGCTATCGGGGCCTTAATCGTCGGATGGTGCTGGTAGCCGACCACCTCAAAGTCCTCGAGGGTGTAGTCGAAGATGGAGTCCGGCTTGCGGGTGATGTTCAGCTGGGGGTAGTCGTAGGGCTCGCGGGCGAGCTGCTTGAGGACCTGGTCCATGTGGTTGTCATAGATGTGGACATCCCCGCCTGTCCAGACGAATTCGCCCGGTTCCAGGCCGGTCTGCTGCGCGATCATGCGGGTGAGCAGGGCGTAGGACGCGATGTTGAAGGGCACGCCCAGGAAGGTGTCCGCCGAGCGCTGGTACAGCTGGCAGGAGAGCTTGCCGTCGGCCACGTAGAACTGGAAAAACGCGTGACACGGAGGCAGCGCCATGTCCTTGAGCTCGGAGACGTTCCACGCCGAGACGATGTGCCGCCGCGAGTCCGGGTTCGACTTCAGGTTCTCGATGAGTTCGGCGATCTGGTTGATGTGGCCGCCGTCGGGCGTGGGCCAGGAACGCCACTGGACCCCGTAAACGGGACCGAGTTCGCCGTCGGCGTCGGCCCATTCGTCCCAGATGGTGACGCCCTGGTCCTGCATCCACTTGACGTTCGTGTCGCCGCGGAGGAACCAGAGCAGCTCCACGGCCACGGACTTGAAGTGCACCCGCTTGGTGGTGATGAGCGGGAAGCTCTTGCTCAGGTCAAAGCGGAGCTGGCGGCCAAAAACGCTAAGGGTGCCGGTTCCGGTGCGGTCTGATTTGTGCGTGCCGTGCTCGAGGACGTCGCGCAGGAGGTCTTCATAGGGCGTAGGAATGCTCACGGTTCCAGTCTACTGAGAACTCGCCGGCTCCCTTATTCGTGTGACCATGCCTGTCTCGCCCGGAGGATCTCCAGCAGGGCGGCGTCGTCCAGCCCGGCTCTGCGGCCTTCCGCAATGTAGCGGTCGACGGCGGCGATCACCTCCGCAGTCGCAGCCCCTTGCCCGTTGCCGTCCGGACGGGCCGGCGGGACAGGCGCCCCCGCGACCACCGTGCCGTTGCGCCGCCGGGTTTCGGTCAGTCCTGCCAGTTCGAGTTCCTTGTAGGCCCGCGCCACTGTCCCGGCCGCTAAACCTAAGTCCGACGCAAGGCTGCGGACTGTCGGCAGCCGGGTTCCCGGTGCCAGCTTCCCGACGGTGATGAGGGAGGCGATCTGCGCCCGGATCTGCTCGAAGGGGGGAACGGGGGATCGGAGGTTGACGGAGATCCCTGCGTTCACGTGGCGGGCTCCTTATCCGGCCGCCGGGCCTGAGCGGTCCGTCCCCGGGCCAACGTACGGACCGGGATGACGGCGATGGCCAGGGCCGCGGCGCCCAGGACGGAGCCTGCCAGGGTTGCCGGCCACCACGTTGCGGCTGCCGGATTGACGGTCCCGAACGCGTCCGGCCCGAACACTGCCGCCCACGCCTGGCTCTGGGTCAGCAGCAGCGCTGCCGCCTGGGCTGTGAGGGTGGCCGCGAGGGTCCGCACGGTCCGGTGGAGGGTGATCGCGCGCAGGGCAGCGTCCAGGCCGCGCGGGGCATCACGCACACCGTGGCGGAACCGGGCCGTGAGGAACGCCGGCAGTGAGGCAGCGCACGCCCCGGCCGTAAGCAGCCCGGCCGGCACCCAGACCGGGCCTTCGGCGAGGCGCGCCTGCCCCGCCGCGGTAACACTCAGCACGGCAAGGAAGGTCAGCAGTGCCAGGACAGTCGTGGTCAGCAGGGCCGGGCTGACCGGTTGCCGCGGCCAGCCGCGCGGCGCTTCGGGATTTCCGTAGTTGCGCTGCAACAGGGACTCCCCGCCGGCAATAACGAGCAGTACGGAAGCGGCCGTGAGCGTCACGACGCCCGCAAGGACGTAACTGTCGGCAGCCATGAGGACCGGAGAGAGGAACGCGCCGGCGACCAGCGGAACAGCCGCTGCCAGCCCCAGCAGCGACCCGAGGGACGAGACCAGCCTGGCGGCCGGGTGCTGGCGGCCGGTGGCGACCCCCGATTCAGGCCGGTTCCGGACACCCAGACCGGCGGCCGCGAGCCGAGGCGGCCGCCACCACCACATGACGAGGAGGACCACGGTGGCCGCGAGGCCGGCGAAGTTCGACCACGACGTCAGCCCCTGCGCGGGGTCGGGAGGGGCCGCGAAGTTCCCCGCGATGACCGCCAGCCCGGCAGCCACCGTGGACACTGTGCGCAGCAGCCGGTTCATCGCGATGGTCCGCAGTACAGCGTTGTCGGCGGCGTCGAGGGACTCCAGTTGGCGGCGGCGGGCGATCAGCCACAAAACCAGCCACGTCCCGCCGGCCAGCACCAGCAGGGCGCCGCCAAGCCAGGCGGCCTCTTCCGGTCCGGGGATGCGGCCGTCGCCGCCGCCGTTGTAGTAGTTGCCGCCGTTATCGTAGTCGTCCTGGCCGTCGCTGACCGTGCTGGGAGCCACGGCCGCGAATCCGGGAAGCGCGGCGGTCCGGGCGATGGCCGCGGCGGCCGAGACAAAGATCGCAGCAGTGGTCAGTGCCAGCCTGCGGGGCAGGAAGTCCCTGATGCGCCGCACGGACAGCACGGCCTCCCGCCGCATTCGCCGCGGACCCGGGTAACTGACCTGGCCCAATGCGTGCACGGTCAGGCAGCCCAAGACCGGCCATGCCAGGGCCGGGACGATCGCCTCGGCGCTCACCATGGGGACGGCCGCTGACGGATTGGCAGGGATGATGCCAAGGGTCATGGCGCCCTGGAGCGAGCTGGCCAGCCAGCCGATCACACCCACCCACAGCCCGTGTTCGGACACGCTCTGCGGCGACGTTCCGGCCCCGGGCGGCCAGATCACCCACCGCAGCACGGCGTAGACGAGCAGCGCCACGATTGCCGGGCCCAGCAGGAGCAGCGGCGGCAGGTAGAACAGGACCGGCATGGAATCCCCCAAGATTCAGCAGTAATGTACCAACCTATTGATACAAACTAGGCTATTGATACAAACTAGGCTCGGGGGGCCCGAGGGTCAAGGACCTCAGTCGTCGAACGGTTTGAACCGCTCCACCGCAACCACTTTGTTCTTGCTGCCGCGCGCCACATGGCAGACCACGATCTCGCCCGGTGCCAGGTATGGATCCGAGGACGGCAGCAGATCCCGCAGGCGGGAGTTCATGTGCTTGGCGAGTTGCTTCAGGACGGTCGGCAGTGCCGGGCGGTGCGTGCACACGGCCACGGCGCGCTGCTTGTCGAACAGCGCCTCGACGACGGCGGCCGTCTTCTGCGGGCTGCGCCCGTGCCGGTGCTCGGTGAGGGCCTCGTTGAGCTTCACCTTAGCGTCCGCCGCCTTGGCGTACGGTGCGATGGTGGCCACGCACCGCAGCCACGGACTTGAGACGATCCGGGCGGGCTTCCACGCGTGCAGGAGCCGCCCCACCGCCTGCGCCTGCCGCATGCCGGTAGCGGCCAGCGGGCGGTCGCCCTCGGCCTTGGACCACGACGAGCGGGGTTTGGCCTTCGCGTGGCGCACGATCAGCAGCGGCCAGGTCTGCAGTTCCCCGCGGTCGTGGGCGTTCACGAGGTGCTGGAGCGGCTCGATGTCGCTCGGGTTGCTCAGGAGGCGGGCTGCCTTCTCGGGCGGGCACCACATGACGCTGTCGACTTCACTGCCGTCCGGCAACAAGGCAGCGCCGTCGACGTCGACCGCCCAGTAATGGACCACCTTCAGCCCGGCCGCCACATGGTAGTGGATGGGCGGAAGCGGGATACCCAGGGGAGCGGTGAGCCCGATCTCCTCCTCCACCTCGCGGACGGCGCACTCCGGGATGGTCTCACCGGGGTCGATCTTGCCCTTGGGCCAGGACCAGTCGTCATACCGCGGGCGGTGAATCAGTAGGACCTCAAGCTGGTCCTGGGTTGCCGAATTGAGACGCCAGGGGATGGCGCCCGCGGCCGTGACGGCAATCTCTTCGCCCGGCTGGTCAGCCTGGTCCACAACCAGTGCATCGCTGCTCACACTCACGATCCCTACCGCAGGCTGGTGGAGCGCTGGCGGGACCGGGAAGCGAGCAGCCAGGACTGGACGTCCTTGAGGTTCTGGCCGTCTTCTGCCAGGTGGTGGCGGGTCCATTCGCCCTGCCTGTCCAAATGCCAGCTGGCGGTTTCCGGATCCATGTAGCGGTTGAGCAGATCCAGGACATAGGTCGTGTCGTCGCCGCTCGTCAGCTGCACGAGGGCCTCCACCCGGCGGTCGAGGTTGCGGTGCATCATGTCGGCAGAGCCGATGTAGACCACCGGGTCGCCGGCATTGGCGAAGGCGAAGACGCGGGAGTGCTCCAGGAAGCGGCCCAGCACGGAGCGGACAGTGATGTTCTCGCTCAGGCCGGGAACGCCGGGCCGCAGGGAGCAGATGCCGCGGACAATGACGTCCACCTGCACCCCCGCCTGGGACGCGCGGTACAGGGAATCGATGATGGCCTCGTCCACCATCGAGTTCACCTTGATCTGGACGCGGGCGGCGATGCCGGCGCGGGCGTTCCTGATCTCGGTTTCGATCCTGTCGATCAGCCCGGACCGGACCGAGCGCGGCGCGACGAGCAGCCGCTTGAACGTGGACTTCGGCGCGTAGCCGGAGAGCTGGTTGAACAGCTTGGAGAGGTCTTCGCCCACCTGTTCGTTCGCCGTCAGGAGGCCCAAGTCCTCGTAGTAGCGGGCCGTGCGCGGGTGGTAGTTGCCGGTGCCGATGTGGCAATAGCGGCGCAGCCCGTCCACTTCCTGGCGGACCACAAGGGAAAGCTTGCAGTGGGTCTTCAGGCCAACGATGCCGTACACCACATGGACGCCGGCCTGTTCCAGTTTCCGGGCCCAGGAGATGTTGGCCTGCTCGTCAAAGCGGGCCTTGATCTCCACGAGGGCCAGGACCTGCTTGCCGGCCTCGGCGGCATCGATCAGGGCATCGACAATCGGGGAGTCCCCCGAGGTGCGGTACAGGGTCTGCTTGATGGCCTGGACTTTGGGGTCCGCGGCCGCCTGTTCCAGGAACGCCTGGACGGACGTGGAGAACGAGTCGTACGGGTGGTGCAGGAGGATATCCCGCCGCCGCATGGCGGCAAAGACGTTGGCCGCCTTGGAGGTTTCCGATTCGTTGAGGTACCGCGAGGTGTGCGGGACGTGCTTGGGGTAGTGCAGGTCCGCCCGGTCGATCCCGGCAATCACCGAGAGTCCGCGGAGGTCCAGCGGCGCCGGAACGGAGTAGACCTCGGATTCCTCGACGCCGAGCTCGCGGATCAGCAGGGCCCGGATGTTCGGGTTGATGTCATTGGTGACCTCCAGCCGGACCGGTGGGCCGAACCGGCGGCGCAGGAGTTCCTTCTCCAGCGCCTGCAGGAGGTTCTCGGCGTCGTCCTCTTCGACCTCGACGTCCTCGTTGCGGGTCACGCGGAAGATGTGGTGCTCCAGGACTTCCATGCCTGCGAACAGCTGGTCCAGGTGCACGGCGATGACTTCTTCGAGCGCAATGAACCGTGCCACACGCCCGGGGACGGAGCCGGCGCGGGCGCCGTCGATGGAGATCAGGCGCGGGAGCTGGTCAGGGACCTTGACACGGGCGAAAAGTTCCTTGTCGCTGACCGGGTTGCGGACTACCACGGCGAGGTTCAGGGACAGCCCGGAGATGTAGGGGAACGGGTGCGCCGGATCCACGGCCAGCGGCGTCAGGATCGGGAAGACCTTTTCCGCGAACATGGCACTGAGCTGGTCCTTGGCCTGGGAGTCGAGTTCCTCCCAGTGCATGAGGTGGATGTGCTCGTACGCCAGGGCGGGACGGATCTGTTCGGCGTAGACCCGTGCGTGGCGCTGCTGGAGCCGGTGGGCTTCCTCGCCGATCTGCTCCAAAACCTGCATGGGGCTCAGCCCGGCGGGGGAGGGGACCGCGAGGCCCGTCGCGATGCGTCGCTTCAGCCCGGCTACCCGGACCATGAAGAACTCGTCCAGGTTCGAAGCGAAGATGGACAGGAAGCTGACCCGCTCCAGCAGGTACAGGTTGGGGTCTTCGGCCAGTTCCAGGACCCTGGCGTTGAAGGCGAGCCAGCTAAGCTCCCGGTCCAGGAACCGGTCGGGGCGGATGTCGCCCTCCGGTTCCAGGTTCGGCGCGAACTCCGGAATGTCGATCCGGTCCTGGGTGGCGCGTGAGGCCGGCACTTCGGAGGAGCCAAAGCGCGCACGTACCGGACGCGCCCGCTTTTCCGGCGTTGCTGGTTCAGACGTGGATGTCCGGGCAGTATCCCGTGGCATAGGGTCTCCTCAATGCTGGCGCGATGTAGCTTCAACCTTACAAGCAATCACGGCCAGATGACCCCAGATTGCGGCCCGGGCCGGGCGGTCATCCGCCGACTTGACTAACGCCGTCCCGCGCGGGGGTGACGGCCGGTGATTGCTGCTGCGGCAGCGGCGCGTACATGACGTCGACATCCCAGCGCGTGAATCC
The DNA here is from genome assembly GCF_056396305.1 of Arthrobacter sp. 05T420. Classification (NCBI taxonomy): domain Bacteria; kingdom Bacillati; phylum Actinomycetota; class Actinomycetes; order Micrococcales; family Micrococcaceae; genus Arthrobacter; species Arthrobacter sp. 05T420. The sequence goes on from NZ_JBFTLG010000001.1 coordinate 91,168, forward strand.
GAGCCGGCGGTAGAGGGCCACGGCGGGCGCGTTGTCGGCATCGACGTAGAGCATGACGGCGCGGAGCCCGAGGTCCTGCAGATGCCTGATGCCGGCGACTGTGAGGGCCTTGCCCAGTCCGGAGCCCTGGGCATCCGGGGTCACGCCCACCACATAGACCTCCCCGATCGCGGGGTGATCGCCGTGCCGGGGATGGACCTTGGTCCAGTGGAACCCCAGGAGCCGGTCGGCCGCGTCCACGGCCAGCAGGAAGCCGGCGGGATCAAACCAGGGTTCGGCCATCCGGGCGTCCAGATCGGCGCGCGTCATGTTGCCCTGCTCCGGGTGGTGGGCGAAGGCGGCCTTGTTTGCGGCCAGCCAGGCGTCCTCGTCCCGGCCGGGCACGAAGGTGCGGACCTGTACGCCCTCCGGGAGTCGAATTTCCGGCAGGGCCGCCGATGCTGTCATCAGCCGCATTTTCCACAGCTCGCGGACGGCGCCGTAGCCATAGCGCGCCGCGAGGTCCGCCGCGGCCTCGTGGTTTCCGTGGGACCAGGCTTTGAGGCCCGCAAAGCCGCGGACGTTCTTCAGTTCGCGCACCAGGCGGTCGCCCACGCCCTGGTTGCGGTAGCTGGGGTGGACGGCGATCTCAAGGATCCCGGTGCCGTCGGGCTCCTCGATGACGACGGCGACGCCGGCGAGGTCCTGCGCCGTCGCGGGATCCAGCTTGTCGTCCGGGGCGTAGAGGGCCAGGGCCAAGACCGAATGCTCGCCCGCGTCGGCGGCGCGGAGGGTGACAAGGGTCTGTTCGGACAGCGGCGGATTGCCGTCGGACTCCTCGGCCGCGGCGACAAGGGCGGCGACGTCCCGCAGCAGCTTGCGGTCTACGGTTCCTTTGACAGCAAGCACGGGCCAGTTTTCCGGGTGCGCAGGGCTCATTGTGCAAGGCTATCGGGTTGGTGCAAGGTATCGGGTGTCTGGTCACCAGCGGCCGATTTTGTCGATCTCCGGACGGCTGTGTATAGTCGTTATCTCGTCCGGCGTTGCGCCAGATGCGAGGGGGATCCACCACTGGGGTGGCCTCGATACGTTCGACCCGTATGTCCTCCACCGAGAATGTTTGACCCGTACACCACGAAGGCCCCGGACTCTGGATTCCAGAGTCCGGGGCCTTCTGCGTTAACTGCTTCTGTGTTTTGGGGTTATGCGGCCGTGGTGCGCTCAGGCCTCGGTGAGTTCGTCCTCTGGCTGGCGGACCAGGGTCAGGCGGTAACCGACGTTGCGGACGGTGCTGATCAGGTTCTCATGGTCGGCGCCCAGTTTGGCGCGCAGCCGCCGGACATGGACGTCCACGGTGCGGGTGCCGCCGTAGTAGTCGTAGCCCCAGACTTCGGTCAGCAGCTGCTGGCGGGTGAACACCCGGCCGGGGTGCTGGGCCAGGTACTTCAGCAGTTCAAATTCCTTGAAGGTCAGGTTGAGCGCGGCGCCGTTGACCCGGGCGGTGTAGCTGGCCTCGTCAATGACGACGCCGGCGGCCCGGATTTCGGTCGGCACGTCCTCTTTGTCCGGCACGGCGCGCGCGACGCCGAGGCGGATCCTGGCTTCGACTTCGGCCGGGCCCGCGGATTCAAGGAGGATGTCGTCCACGGCCCACGCCGAGGAGACGGCGGCCATGCCGCCTTCGGTGAGGATCAGCATCAAAGGAGCGCTAAGGCCTGTGGCCTTGAGCAGTTGAGTGAGGGAGCGTGCGCCGACCAGATCTTTGCGGGCGTCCAGCAGGACGATGTCGCAGGGGTCGGTCTCAAGCAGCGCAGTGGGTTCCGCCGGCAGGATATGCACCCGGTGGTTCAGCAGTTCCAGAGCAGGCAGGACGTCCACTGATGTTCCGGTGCTGTTCGTCAATAGCAGGATGTGCGACATTGTTCCTCCAAGGGGTGTCCGCGCATCATTGGGCGTCGTGTTGCTGATCCCGAGTATACCTAAAGGCCGCATTCCGGCCATGGTCCCGTCACCTCCGGTCACTGCTTTTGCGACACATATCGTTCACATAAGGCAGGATTGAACAGTCAGGGCCCGCGGCCCGTTGAAATTGAGCCGAGTCGAATTGGGGTCCGCAGTGAGCGAAGGTACGAACCATGGTGGGTCTGCCGATGGCGAGTAGACAATGAAGCCGCGGAGCGTCGGGATCATCGGCCTGGCCGGCCTCGCAGCTATTGTTGCCGGCGCCTACGCCTCGCCTGGGGTCCTCCTGGCCGTCTCGGTCCTCTTCGCCGTCGGCATTGGTGTCGGCTGGCCCTACTTTCTTGGCATTCCCGCGAAGAAGACTCTCGCAGCCTTGATTGGCCTGCCGGGCGTGGGGTCGGCGGTGGCTGCGACCTTTCTCCCTGCTCCCGGCTTCCTGGACTGGACGCCGTCGTTCATGGCGGTCGGGGTCATGGCGATCTTCGTCATGCAGCTGATCCGGGGCACCGGGCAGGCCCAGCGCCTCGAATCCACCTTGGGCTCGTGTTCGGGTGTCCTGCTGTCCTGCCTGGGCGCAGGCTGGATAGCGAGCTCGCGCTTCAACGGCGTCCGCGAAATGATCCTCGTCGCAGCCGTCAGCGCGGCCATCGCCCTGCTGGCGGGGCTGATCCGCTGGCCTGACCGGATCGTGGCGCCGCTGGGCATCGTGGCCGCGGGGCTCGCCGGGCCGCTGGCCGGCCTGGTGTTCTCAGACATTGCCGTGCTGCCAGCCGCCCTCGCCGGCGTCGTCGTGGGCGCTGTTCTGGTGAGTTTCCGGCGCCTCGTCATCCTCAGCGGCGAGAGCCTGAACGTTTTGGCGGCTGTGGGCATGGGGCTGGGGCCGGTGTCGGCGGTCGGTTCCCTGGCCTACTTCATAGACAAACTACTCATCTTCTAAGGGTTAGGATGGCATCATGTCCGTACTTGCATATGAGATTTTTTTCCTTGTCCTGCTTGGCGTGGCCAGCCTGTCCATGGCGTGGTTTGCCGGCTTTGTCGTGTATCGCCTCTTCAAAGGCCAGAAGTAACACGTTCCAGACCCCGTAGCTTCCAGAGGTAGATGCTGTGCCGATTGAAATCCCTACTGATCTGACCCCCGAAATCGTTCCGCTGTCCTGGCTCATTGGTGAGTGGGAGGGCCGCGGCCGGCTGGGGGCCGGGGACGAGGACTCCGAGCACTTCCTGCAGCACGTGTCGTTTACGCACAACGGCCTGCCATACCTGCAGTACCGCGCCGAGAGCTGGCTGACCGACGACGAAGGCACCAAGCTGCGTCCCCTGACCGTCGAGACAGGCTTCTGGGCACTCGAGCGCAAGCAGCGCGAGGAGGACGGCGGCCCCGGCCTGATCCCGGCGGACATCGTCCCGGTGCTGAGGAGCGCCGACGAGGTCGAGGCTCTGCGCAACAGCGACGGCGGCTTCGACATCTCGGTCTCCATCGCCCACCCCGGTGGGATCTCTGAGTTGTACTACGGCCAGATCAAGGGACCCCAGATCCAGCTCAGCACCGACATGGTGATGCGCGGCAGCCACTCCAAGGAGTACACGGCGGCCACCCGGATCTTCGGGCTGGTGGAAGGGAACCTTCTGTGGCGCTGGGACGTGGCCACAGGCAAGAATTCGGCGTCCGGCGGCGGCCTGGAAGCCCACGCATCGGCCATCCTCGCCAAAGTAGGCTAAAGGCGCGGTCTCACTGATTTTTCCGTTGTCAGCATCGACCCAGGAGAAAAGCCGTGAGCGACGAAGTCACCAGCACAGCCCCCAACACAGCCCCCAACCGCGACGCCGGTGACACCAGCTACGCCGACCTCAAAGCCGTCTACTTCAACGGCACCCTCAAGAAGTCCCCGGACGAGTCCAACACCCAGGGCTTGATCGAGGTCCCCCGCCGGATCATGGAAAAGCAGGGCGTCACCACCCGCGTGATCCGCACCGTGGACCACGACATCGCCAGCGGCGTCTATCCGGACATGCGCGAACACGGCTGGGCCACCGATGAATGGCCGGAACTCTACCCGGCCGTCCAGGAAGCGGACATCGTCGTCGTCGCCGGGCCAATCTGGCTGGGGGACAACTCCTCGCAGACCAAGAAACTCATCGAGCGCCTCTACGCCCACTCCGGGCAGCTGAACGCGAAGGGCCAGTGGGCCTTTTATCCGAAAGTGGGCGGCTGCCTCATCACAGGCAACGAGGACGGGATCAAGCATTGCGCCATGAACGTTCTGTACAGCCTCCAGCACATCGGCTTCACCATCCCACCGCAAGCCGACGCCGGGTGGATCGGCCCGGTAGGGCCCGGACCCAGCTATCTCGACGAGGGTTCCGGCGGTCCGGAGAGCGATTTCACCAACCGCAACACCACCTTCATGACCTGGAACATGCTGCACCTGGCACGGACGCTCAAGGACGCCGGCGGCATTCCCGCCTACGGAAACCTCCCCGACGCCTGGAAAGCCGGCACCCGCTTCGACTTTGAAAATCCGGAATACCGCTAGGCCCGGCCCCACGGTCAGACCAGCCCCCGGCCGGCCCCGGCATTCCATGCCGGGGCCGGAATACGCGCAGAGCTAAGGACGTTCCTCTCAATATGACTATCAAAAGCCCCCTGTTGTCGCGCCCGGCCGCGGTCGAGGCCAGCGGTCCCGACGCCGGCGTCGCCGCCCACTACGGCGAGCCGCTCCGGGAGCAGCGGGCGCTGGCTGCCGGCGCCGCCGTCGTCGATCTCTCAAACCGCGGCGTGGTCACGGTCAGCGGGCCGGACCGCCTCAGCTGGCTCAACACCCTGTCCTCCCAGCAGCTCACTGCCCTGACCCCCGGCCAGTCCACCGAACTGCTGTTGCTGAGCGTGCAGGGCCGGATCGAGTTCGACGCCCGGGTGGTGGACGACGGCGCAACCACCTGGCTGATCGTCGAGGGAGCCGAAGCCGGCCCGCTCGCCGAATGGCTGAACAAAATGAAGTTCATGCTCCGGGTCGAGATCGCCGATGTCTCCGCGGACTGGGCCGTGCTCGGCGCCACCCAGCGCATCCCGGAATGGTCTGCGCTCCAGGTCTGGGAAGACCCGTGGCCGCATGTTGGTGCAGGCGGCTACTCCTATGCGGTGGTGGGTGAGGACGCCCACCCCGGACTCGAACGGCCGTGGTTCGAGTACATCGTCCCCGCGGCCGAGCTGGTCGCGACTGTGGGCGAGCGTGCCCTCGCCGGCACCCTGGCTTCAGAGGCGCTGCGGATCGCTGCGTGGAGGCCCCGGTGGGGCGCGGAAACCGACGACAAAACCATCCCGCACGAGCTCGACCTCCTCCGCACCGCTGTGCACCTGGCCAAGGGCTGCTACAAGGGCCAGGAGACGATTGCCCGCGTCCACAACCTGGGCCACCCGCCGCGGCGGCTCGTGTTCCTCCAGCTCGACGGCTCCCAGCACACCTTGCCCGCCGTCGGTAGCGAGGTGCGTAACGGCGACCGCAAGGTGGGCACCGTGACCTCCGTGGCGCAGCACTACGAGATGGGCCCCGTGGCCCTGGCCGTGATCAAGCGCTCCGTCGCCCCGGCCGACGTCCTGACCGTGATGGACGGTGACGAACCATACGCCGCGGCCCAGGAAGTGATTGTGGCGCCCGACGCCGGCCAGGTGGTGGGCCGCCAGACCGGCTTCCTGCGGGGCACCCGATGAGCAGCGAGTCCCCGCTGGACTCGTCCCTGCCGGACAGCGTTGGGGCCGCGCCCGACGACGAGACGCTGGCGCTGGCCCACACGCTCTTCGATGCTGCCCGCGAGGGCAACTCCGCGCTGCTGGGCAGCTATCTGGGCGCCGGCGCGCCGGCCACGCTGACCACCTCTTCCGGCGACTCCCTCCTCATGCTGGCGGCCTACCACGGTCACGCCGGCACCGTCCGGCTGATCCTGGACCACGGCGGCGACGCCAACGCGCCCAACGACCGCGGCCAGACGCCGCTGGCAGGTGCTGTCTTCAAGGGCTACACGGACGTCGCCCGGGAGCTGCTGGACGCCGGGGCCGACCCCGACGCCGGCACCCCCACCGCGCGGGCCGCCGCGCAGATGTTCGCCCGCACGGAGATCCTGGCCCTTCTCGGCTGACGAACCCTGACGACACGCTGACAGACCGGTCCGGGCCAACCAAGGTGATGCCCGGCGGGGCTGACCCGGGGAAGATTGCCCCCAAATACTCCACGTGGAATAATATTAAGTGGAGTAATCGCAATTTAGACCGAAGAGGACAGCACCATGGCCCGGGCAACAGCACTGACACCGCTGGGTGTCGCCGCACTCTCCTTGCTCGTGGAACATCCGGTGCATCCCTATGAGATGTACCAGCTGCTGATCGCACGGCACGAGGACCGGCTGGTCAAGGTCCGGCCAGGAACGCTCTATCACGCCGTCGGACGGCTCGAAGAGCAGGGCCTCGTCGCAGCGACGGGAACGGACCGGGGAGGCAACCGTCCGGAACGGACCACCTACACCATCTCGGCAGCCGGCAGGGAAGCGTTCACGAAGTGGCTGCAGGACATGCTGGCCACCCCGGTCAACGAATACCCGTCCTTCCCGCTGGCCATCTCCGAGGCGTACAACCTCCCTGCCGGCGTCGTCGTCGAACTCCTCGACCGGCGGCTTCAGGCACTGCAGGAGCAGCTCGACTTCCTGGTCTCCGGCGAGCAACTGCTGAAGAAAAAAGGCGTCGAGCGCAAGTACTGGATCGATGTCCAGCTCCAGCAGTGCACGCTGCAGGCCGAAATCGCCTGGATCCGCAGCCTTCAGGACCAGCTCCACTCCGGCGAACTGCCGTGGTGAACCCTTTCAGAACCCCCGGCCGGGACCTCGCCGCCCCACCACTTAGCCCGTCCAACGTTCACACCAGCCCCTAAGGAACCCCATGGAAAACGTAGCCCGGCCATGGCCGGCACTCTGGTCCCTGGTGATCGGCTTCTTCATGATCCTGATCGACACCACCATCGTCTCGGTGGCCAATCCGAGCATCATGGAGGGCCTCAACACTGACATCAACTCGGTGATCTGGGTGACCAGCGCCTACCTGCTCGCCTACGCCGTGCCGCTGCTCATCACAGGCCGGCTCGGCGACCGGTTCGGACCGAAGAAGCTCTACCTCTCCGGACTTGTCGTCTTCACCATGGCATCGCTGTGGTGCGGCCTCTCCGGCGACGTCCAGACCCTCATTGGCGCCCGCGTGGTCCAGGGCCTCGGCGCTGCCATGATGACGCCGCAGACCATGGCAGTCATTACCCGGATCTTCCCCCCGGACCGCCGCGGCGCGGCCATGGGCATCTGGGGCGCCACCGCCGGCGTCGCCACCTTGGTCGGCCCGATTCTCGGCGGCGTGCTGGTGGACGGCCTCGGCTGGGAATGGATCTTCTTCATCAACGTCCCGGTCGGTATTGTCGGCTTCATCCTCGCCCAGCGTTTTGTCCCTTCGCTGACCACCCACCCGCACAAGTTCGACATTCCCGGGGTGCTGCTCAGCGCCCTCGGCCTGTTCCTGCTGGTCTTCGGCATCCAAGAGGGTGAGACGTACGACTGGGGCACCATCGCCGGTCCCATTACTGTCTGGGGCCTGATCATCAGCGGCATCGCCGTTCTGGTGGTCTTTGTCCTGTGGCAGCGGTTCAACAAGGGCGAACCGCTGCTGCCGCTGTCCCTATTCAAGGACCGGAACTTCTCGCTCGCAAATATTGCGATCACCACTGTGGGCTTCACCGTCACGGCGTTCAGCCTGCCCCTGATCTTCTACTACCAGATCGTCCGCGGCCTGACGCCGACCCAGTCGGCGCTCATGATGGTGCCGATGGCGCTGATCTCGGGCGGCCTCGCCCCGGTCGTCGGCCGGATCATCGACAAGGTCAACCCGAAATTCATCACCGCGGCCGGCCTGGTCCTGATGTCCGTGGCGCTGTTCTGGAATGCCCTGCTGATGCACCCGGACACGCCCATCTTGCTGTTCCTGCTGCCTAGCGCTGTTCTGGGCTTCGCCAATGCGGGCATTTGGGCGCCGTTGAGCTCCACCGTCACGCGCAACCTGCCGCCGCGGCAGGCCGGAGCCGGCTCGGGCGTCTACAACACCACCCGCCAGATTGGCGCCGTGCTCGGCAGTGCCGCCATTGCGGTCCTCATCCAGGCGCGGCTGGCGGCCGAGCTCCCCGCCCGGCCCGGAGAGGGCGCAAACGCCAGCCCGATGGGCTTCGGCGGCGCCTTGCCGGAGGCGCTCCACGAGGGGTTCTCGACGGCGATGGCCCAATCCATCGTGCTGCCGGCGGCGGTCATTCTGCTCGGCGCTGCCGTGACGCTCTTCTTCGCCAAACCCAAACCGGTCCAAGGCTGGGGCGAGCCGGGCCCTGCCGCAGTTGCGGGTAAGGAGTCGGGTGCCGATGCGGTGTCAGGTCCCGGTACGGGCCTGGCCCCGGCGGGCGGCGCGGGTGCGGAGAAGGCCGCCGCGGAGCGCGGCTAGCCTGGCGGGCATCCGGATCAGCCCAGCAGGACGCTGGTCTGGATGCCGCCGGCGGACAAACCCAGGCTGCGGGCCAACGCCAGCGAACCCTTGTTGCTGACCTCTGAACGCCACTGCAGCGTCAGCCCGGCGGCCAGGGCTTCGTGGGCGGCTATCGAGGCGGCCAGCTTGCCCAGGCCGCGGCGCCGCCATTCGGGCGCGACCAGCACGCCAAGATGGGCCAGGAGCCCTTCCCATTCGGCGTAGGCCCCGCAGGCCACGGGTGTCCGGCGCCCGTCTTCCAGATGCAGGACGGTGAAGCGGTGTTCGAGTTCGGCGAGGCCCACCTCGTTGACGTCATCGGGCGGGCAGAACGTCTCCAGTTCGATCGCTTCCGGATTCCCGTGCGAAACGGTCAGTTCCTCGGAAGGCTGCTGCAGGGGGAGGTCGTCGGCGAAGAAGAGCGCGGCGGCGCCCAGCCCGTGGCCGCCGTGCCCGCGGGTGATGGTCAGCAGGGTCACGTGCTGGGCCAGTTCCTCGTCGGCGAGACCGACGGCGGCGTCCAGCGCCCATTGCGGGCCCACCAGGGCGGAGTTGCCGAACAGGCGGACGAACTGCACCGCCCGGGCGCTCTCGTCCGCCCGGGTGAGCCGTACGCCGGCGGCAGCTGCGAACGCGCCGTCGTCGAACCCCAAGCGACGCGCCCAGGCAAGCTGGACAATTTCAGCGGAACCGGGCTCAAGAGTCATGAATCAACCCTACCCACCGCGGGCCGGGCTACCGGCCGGATCGGGCAGTCCACCCGTTCCGGGCCTGCGGGCCGCTCAGCTGATGACGCCGCCTAGCCGAAGAGTACAGCGGCCTCGTCGTAGCGGCTCTGAGGTACGGATTTGAGGTTGCCGAGCGCGGCGTCGAAACCCACGTGCACAATATCCGTGCCGTGCAGCGACACCATCGTGCCCCAGCGCTTTTCCACCACCGAATCGATGGCAGCCATGCCCAGGCGGGTGGCCAGGACGCGGTCGAACGCCGTCGGGACGCCACCGCGCTGGATGTGGCCAAGGACCGTCGCGCGCGTCTCGATGCCGGTGCGTGCCTCCAGCTCGGGCGCCAGCATTTCGGCGATGCCGCCGAGGCGGGGGCGGCCAAAGGTGTCGAGGCCGCGTTCCGAGTGCGGGGACTCCTGGCCTTCGGGCACGAACCCCTCGGCGACCACAAGCAGCGGGGCACGGCCACGGTCGTGGGCCGAGATGACCCACTCGGCGATCTGCTCCATGGAGGCCTTCTGCTCCGGGATCAGGATGGCGTGGGCGCCTGAGGCCATGCCGGCGTGCAAAGCGATCCAGCCCACGTGCCGTCCCATGACTTCGGCAATCATGCAGCGGTGGTGGGACTCCCCGGTGGTACGCAGCCGGTCGATTGCCTCTGTGGCGATTTCCACGGCGGTGTCGAAGCCGAAGGTGTAGTCCGTGGCATCCAGATCGTTGTCGACCGTCTTGGGCACGCCCACGATCTTGAGGCCGGCGTCGGTGAGCCGTTTTGCGGCGGCCAGAGTGCCTTCGCCGCCGATGGCGATGATGGCGTCGATCCCGAGCCGGTCCATGTTGGCTTTGATGACGTCCGGTCCGCCGCCGTTCTCAAACGGGTTGGTGCGGGACGTGCCGAGGATGGTGCCGCCCTGCTTGGCGATGCCGCGGACCATGGTGCGGGGAATCTCCACGATGTCGCCCTCAACAACGCCGCGCCAGCCATCCTTGAATCCTACGAACTGCTGGCCGTGGACGGCGATTCCCTTGAGGACGGCGCCGCGGATGACGGCGTTCAGGCCGGGGCAGTCTCCGCCGCTGGTGAGGATTCCAATTTTCATGTCTGGCTCAAATCCTGGTTTGAAGGGGTACAGGCAGAGCGCCACGCTGAGCTCACCTAGAGTCTAGTGGCGGGTGTGGGGCAGGACACAAACGGTTACAAAAGGGTGCCCCCGCCTTCAAGGCAGGGGCACCCTTGCGTGGTGCGCGCAGCGACCGGGAGCCGAAGGCCGCGGGCCGGGAAGGCCTGTGATCGCGGCCTGTGGTCGACGTCAGGGCCGGGAGGAACGCTTCGAGAGGAAGCTTTCGAGGGCGATTGCGTTGCGCTGGTCCGGCAGGAGCAGCCACGCCACGATGTAGACGACGAATGCCGGCCCGGGGAGCAGACCCAGGAGCAGGTAGGCGATCCGGACGTAGGCCACATCAACATTTAGTTTGGCGGCAATGCCGCCGCAGACGCCGCCAAGCCAGCGCTGCGGACCACGTTTCAGGCCGAAGCCCCGGATGGTGTCGAAGAATTTATCCATGGTTCAAGACTTCCCTGTCGTTGACTTATTGTCACGCCTGCGTGCCGAGACCAGTCCGCCCACGATCAGGGCGGCCCCGGCTCCGATCATCAGCCCGATCAGGACATAGGTGCCGTTGAGGGCCACGATGCCGAGCCGGGAAATGATGATCAGCGCGGCCAATGCCACCACTGTCAGTCCCCAGACCACCGTGCCCACCCGGGCGGGGGAGCCCGCTTCCAAGTCCTGCCCGGCGGCGTCCGGCCGCGAGTCGTCATAGCTGCTCATGTCAGTTGCCTTCCTTGATAGTCACGTTGCTGACGGTGCCGGAGATCTTCAGGACCATCCGGGCCCCCGGCTGCGAGGTGTTGTAGTCGGTTTGCTGCTTCATCATGCCGCCGCGGTCCTGGTTGCCGTCGTGGAGGTTGCCCATGGTCATGTCCGCCTGGACCTGCACGGGGACGGTGGCGGGGATGACAACGGTGAGGTTGCTGGCCGTCGCGTCGATCGGAACAACGACGTCGGAGCCCAGGGGCGGATGCAGCGCCAGCTTGGTCAGGTCCACAGTCCCGGCGCCGCCGGTGATTTCGAAGCCGCCGCTGGCCTGTTCGATACTCGACGGCGTCCAGTCGGCGTTCTGGAAATGGAACCGGTCCCCGTGCGGGACCACGCTGAAGATTGCGCCGATCAGCAGGGCCACCACCGCGAAGAACCCCAGGATTCCGGAGGTCCGGCCCCGCAACCCGGCGACCAGGATCCCGAGACCCAGGATGGCCGCGCCGATCGCCCAGACCAGGGCATTGCCGGCGTCACCGAGATCGATCACGTTGGCGGCGTCGAGGGCCTTGATGCCGCCGCCCACCAAGAGGGCCGAGCCGACGGTAATGGCGACGGCCGGGGTGCCGGGGCCAGGACTGCGCGGTGCGGAGGGAGGCGGCGGGGTGGCCCCGGATCCCGGGCCAAAGCCGCCGGGCGGAACAGGACCGGGCGGGATGGGGCCAGACGGCGGGGGCGGACCCCAGTCCGGGCCGGAGCCGAAGACTGCGGAGCCGTCGACGGGGCGGCCATAGGCCGGTCCGCCGCCCTGGGCGAACCCTCCAATGGGGAAGCTCCCGGCGGACTGCTGCCCGGCGCCGGTGCGGGAGCTGCCCGCAAAAGTCGCGGCGCCGGCCGGGCTGCTGGACTCGTAGCGCGCTGGCATGGGATTGGCTCCGTTCCGGATCTTATTGCGCTGGGTCAGGTAGTAGACGAGGTAGATGGCGCCGCCCACCCAGAAGACGGTCCAGACGAAGGCGCCAAAGCCGAAGCGGTCCCAGCCCCAGACACCGCTGCCCAGGCTGGGGAAACCGACAACCGAGGTGATGAGGGCCCCGGTCATGCCGGCCGTCCACCGTCCTGCGGCGGCCTCCTGGACGTGAATGCGGCCGTCAGGTTCGGGCAGCAGCGCCCAGGCCAGACCGTAGGCGAGGACGCCGATTCCGGCGAAAATGGTCAGGACGATCAGGACGCCGCGAATGATCAGGGGATCGACGCCGAGACGGTGGGCTATGCCGCTGGCCACACCGCCGATCCAGCGGTCGCGGCCGCGGTGGATGCCCTGGCTGCGGATCCAGTCGAAGAAGTTCTGTGGCTGCCGGCCGGGGAACGGTCCATTCGGGTCGCCGGGCGGGTAAAGCGGCGGCGGCTCCATCGGCGGCGGGCCGACCGGTCCGGAGCCTTCCGGAGGGCCGGCGGGCTGGTTTGTGGCTGGACGTTCCGTGTCCGGGGCTTCTGCGTCCGGAAGTTCTGCGTCCGGACGTCCTGTGTCTGGACGTTCTGCGGAGGGTGCGTCCGTGGCTGGCCGGTCTGCGGAAGCCGGGCCTTCATCGGGGTGCGGAGTGTGCGGGTTCATACTTCGATCCTTCCCGTTCCCGGCGCCGGGCTCTACTGGGGAACACCCTGAACGGTCCCTGAGTGGCCCCCGGTTGGGCCCCGAAACGCGTCCGGGGAACCCCAATCCGTGCTTGGATTGATGCATGACAACCGCGCCCGCCCGCCCGCCGCTGGTCCGCAGCAGCGATCGCGTGATTGCCGGCGTTTGCGCGGGCCTCGCCAACCACCTGGGCTGGCCGGTGCGGATGGTCAGGATCGGCATGGCGGTGGCTGCGCTCGCGGGCGGCGCCGGCGTGGCCTTCTACGCCTGGCTCTGGATCATGGTCCCCACAGCGGATGAAAGCGCCCGGCGCAACGCCCGCCGCCCGGCGTCGCCCATCGCCCCGGCAGTCAGCTCGCCGGATGCCCTCGGAGTCCCCGCCACCCCGGCAGCCGCCGGCGCCCCGGGCACCCCCGGAGTTCCGACAGGGCCCGGTAGCCCCGGCACACCCGGGACGCCGACGCCGGGGTCCTGGTGGTCCAAGGTGCCGGGTATGCCCTTCGGCAAGGAGATCCTGCTCGGCGCAGGTCTGTTGCTGGCCGCCGGGATCCTGATCGCCCGGCTCCTCGGCGTCGACGTGCCCCTCGGCACCCTGATCCCGGTCGCGGCGATCCTGGGCGGTGCCGCGATCGCCTGGATGCAACTGGACGAGACCCGCCGGGCGGGGCTGGTGGACAAGACCAAAGCAGACCAGGCTGGCGGCTGGGCGCGCCTCGCAGCCGGGCTCGCCCTCGTGGTGGCCGGCGTCCTGGTGATGGTGTCCGGCTCGGGATCATGGGAACAGACCTGGCTGGCGCTCCTGGCCTCGGTGGCCGTGCTCGGCGGAGTGGCCCTGGTGCTGCTGCCATGGGGGCTGAAGTTCTGGCGCGACCTGGAAACCGAACGCGCCGGACGGGTGCGAGCCACCGAGCGCGCCGAGATCGCCGCCCACCTCCATGACTCCGTGCTGCAGACCCTCGCCCTGATCCAGCGCCGGGCCGGTAACGAGCACGACGTCATCCGGCTGGCCCGCGCGCAGGAGCGGGAACTGCGCGGCTGGCTGTACCGGGACGCCGACAAGGAATCCGGGCAGCTGTCCGCGGGCATCACGTCCGCCGCCGCAGAGGTCGAGGACGCCCTGGGCCACGCGGTCGAAGTGGTCAGCGTGGGGGACTGCGTCATGACCCAGCGCCACGAGGCCCTCGTCCAGGCAGCCCGCGAGGCCATGCTCAACGCCGCACGGCACGGCGGCGGTCCCGTGTCCGTATACCTGGAAGTCACCGACGCCGCCGCAGAAGTTTTCGTCAAGGACAGGGGACCGGGCTTCGACCCGGATGCGGTTCCCCCGGACCGGCTCGGCGTACGGGAATCGATCATCGGCCGGATGAACCGCCACGGCGGCACCGCCGCCATCATCAGCAGCCCGGACGGCACCGAGGTGCGGCTCCGGCTGCCCGCCACCGCCGCATCCGCCGGCGCTGCGGCTGCCGCCAACAACGCCAACGGAGAGGCCAAGCAGTGACCAGCCCAGCACCAGGAAACAAATTGCCAGGAACACCGCCAGGAAACCCGGTACCGGTTCGGGTGGTGATCGTGGACGACCACGCCATCTTCCGCTCCGGATTGAAAGCGGACCTGGACCCGGACATCGTCGTCGCGGGGGAGGCCGGAACCGTGGAGGAGGCAATCGCCGTCATCGCAGCCCAGCGCCCCGACGTCGTGCTGCTCGACGTCCACCTGCCCGGCGGCCGTGGTGGCGGCGGACGCGAGGTCCTGGCCGGCTCGGCGCCGCTGCTGGGCACCACACGGTTCCTGGCCTTGAGCGTCTCCGACGCGGCGGAAGACGTCGTGTCCGTGATCCGGGCCGGCGCGCGCGGCTACGTGACGAAGACAATTTCCGGTGCGGAGATCAGCGGCGCCGTCCGCAGGGTGGCCGGCGGCGACGCCGTCTTCTCGCCCCGGCTGGCGGGCTTCGTCCTGGACGCGTTCGGCACGGCCCCCGCGGACATCGCCGACGACGAGCTGGACAAGCTCTCGGCGCGCGAGCTCGAAGTGATGCGCCTGATCGCCCGCGGGTACAGCTACAAGGAGGTGGCCAAGGAACTGTTCATCTCGATCAAGACAGTCGAAACCCACGTCTCTGCCGTGCTGCGCAAGCTCCAGCTCTCCAGCCGCCACGAGCTGACCCGATGGGCCGCCGAACGCCGCCTGCTCTAAACCAAATGATGCGCTATCCCTTAGGGTCCTCTTGCCGCGGCAATAAGGCCCCTAAGGGATAGCGCATCGGGGGGTTGGGACTGCCTACTTCGCCTTGCCGAGGAAGTCCTGCAGGCGGGCGACGCCCGTGGCCAGGTCGTCGTCGCCGAGCGCGTAGGACAGGCGCAGGTAGCCGGACGGGCCGAACGCCTCGCCGGGAACAACAGCGACCTCGACCTCGTCCAGGATCAGCGCCGCGAGTTCGGCAGAGGTTCCCGGCCGCACCGGACCGTTCGCGGACGGGAACTCCTTGCCCAGCAGCGCGCGGACGTCCGCGTACACGTAGAACGCGCCCTTCGGCGTCGGGCAGTCAACGCCGTCAATGGCGTTCAGGCCCGCGACGATTGCCTTGCGGCGGCGGTCAAATGCCACCTTCATCTCGTCGACGGCGGTCAACGGCCCGGAAACGGCCGCGAGGGCGGCGACCTGGGGGATGTTGGAAACGTTTGACGTCGCGTGGGACTGCAGGTTGGTGGCGGCCTTGATGACATCTGCCGGCCCAATCATCCAGCCCACGCGCCAGCCGGTCATGGCATAAGTCTTGGCGACGCCGTTGAGGATGACCACCTTGTCGCCGAGCTCGGGAACCGCGGTGGCGATCGACGTGAACGGCACGCCGTCGTACGTCAGGTGCTCGTAGATCTCGTCGGTGACAACCCAGAGGCCCTTGGACGCTGCCCACTGGCCGATCTCTTTGACCTGCTCCGGCGAGTACACGGCGCCGGTGGGGTTGGAGGGGGAGACGAAGAGCAGGATCTTGGTGCGCTCCGTGAGGGCCGCTTCCAGCTGGTCAACGGTGACAAGGTAGCCCTGCTCGGGCCCGGCGAAGACCTCCACCGGCACGCCGCCGCCTAGCCGGATGGCCTCGGGGTACGTGGTCCAGAACGGGGTGGGAACAATGACCTCGTCGCCCGGATCCAGGAGGGTGGCGAAGGTGTTGTAGACGGCCTGCTTGCCGCCGTTGGTCACCAGCACCTGGGATGCCTCGGCCTTGTAGCCGGAATCCCGGAAGGTCTTGTCTGCGATGGCCTGCTTCAGCTCCGGCAGCCCGCCGGCGGGGGAGTAGCGGTGGTACTTCGGCTGGCTGGCGGCCTCGATGGCGGCCTGCACAATGTAGCCGGGCGTCGGAAAATCGGGTTCCCCGGCGCCGAAGCCGATGACCGGCCGGCCGGCTGCCTTCAGCGCCTTCGCCTTGGCATCGACGGCCAGAGTTGCGGATTCGGCTATGGCGGAAATGCGCTGGGAAATGCGGGCAGCAGACATGGGCGGGTCCGTTCTTCGCTTGCAGCTGGAAGGCTGGATATGGGATTCGACGAAATCTACTCTATGCTGTTCAGCGGATCCCCCGGGGTGCCTGAACGCGAATATGACTGACGGCTGTCAGTTGGTTTGCGAAGACACGCAGGGGTCCGGAAGAGGGCCGGTTCGACGTAGGCGCAGTTGTTGCGTAGACTGGTTCTCCGGTGTTGAAAACACGATGATGGCCTGCGCCTCAGGGAAGCCTGGGGAAAGCGTTGGCCGGAGCGAATTTTCACCCCGAAGGGTAGTGGCGCAATTGGTAGCGCAGCGGTCTCCAAAACCGCAGGTTGCAGGTTCGAGTCCTGTCTGCCCTGCGCATGCTGTTCCGGGTCATCCGGAACAAGCGCAGCAACCATGGTTCAGTTCAGAGCCGGGTATCCGATCATTGCGAGGATGAGTGAGGACCAGGTGACCGAAACAGCTGCCAGCAGCTCCAAAGGCCGCCCCGCCAAGAATGCCGCCAAGCCCGGCTTCTTCGCTCGCATCGCGATCTTCATTCGCCAGGTCATTGGCGAACTGAAGAAGGTCGTCGCACCGACCCGTAAAGAACTGATCAACTACACGCTCGTCGTGCTGGTGTTCGTGACCATCATGATGGTGATCGTCACCCTGCTGGACTTGGCCTTCGGGACCGCGGTCAGCTGGGTCTTCGGCGGCAGCGGCCCCACGAACAGCTAAGGCGACCGGTCCGCAGACTGCGTGGATGCCCGGGAAACCGGAGATTCCACGGAGTGTGCGGAATTGAGTCATTTAAATAGGCATGTTAGGCAATGAGGAAGCAGGAGACCAAGTGTCTGAGCAGGAGCTCGAGGTAACTGAGACTGAGCTGGATAAGAGCCAGGACGCCGCGGTGGAAGCCGCGGAAGAGTCCGAGGCTGTGTCTGCTGCGCCCGATTCCGACGTCACTGACGAGGCCGAAGCCACGGACGAAGTAGCTGCAGAAGAAGACGCAGAGGCAGCAGATGCTGACGCCGTCGTCGCTGTTGATACCGACGCCGAAGGCGCTGAAGACACGGACGCCGAAGACTCTGACGCCGAGGACACTGACGCCGACGCGCTGGCAGCCGCGGCCGCCAAGGCCGAGGTCGACCCCGCCGACGAGTTCAAGGCCAAGCTGCGCCGCCAGGAGGGTGACTGGTACGTCATCCACTCCTACGCAGGCTACGAGAACCGGGTCAAGGCCAACCTTGAGACCCGCATCCAGACCCTGGACATGGAAGATTACATCTTCGAAATCCAGGTGCCGATGGAGGAAGTCGTTGAGATCAAGAACGCTCAGCGCAAGGTCATCAACCGCGTCCGCATCCCCGGTTACGTCCTGGTCCGCATGGACCTGACGGACGCTTCCTGGGGCGCCGTCCGCCACACCCCCGGCGTCACCGGTTTTGTGGGCAACGCCCACAATCCGGTCCCGCTGCGCCTTGATGAGGTTTTCTCCATGCTCGCCCCGGTCTTCGAAGAAGAGCAGGCCGAGAAGGGCAAGCCGGTCAAGCACGCCGCCGCCCAGGTCGACGTCGACTTCGAGGTTGGCGAATCCGTCATCGTCAAGGAAGGCCCGTTCGAGACCCTCCCCGCGACGATCTCCGAGATCAAGATCGATTCCCAGACCCTCGTGGTGCTGGTGTCCATCTTCGAGCGCGAGACTCCGGTCACCCTGGCGTTCAACCAGGTCAGCAAGATCTAGCTGTTCCCTTTAGAATTCGCCCCGGGCTGCCCGCTTAGCAGCCACGGAGCGGCCGGCCGCCTTGCCATGGCGGCCACCAACCTGAGGCACGCTCCTGTGCCCCAGGACGTATTTGAGAGAAGGACCTACATTGGCTCCCAAGAAGAAGGTCACCGGCCTCATCAAGCTGCAGATCCAGGCAGGTGCCGCTAACCCGGCCCCGCCGATCGGTCCTGCGCTTGGCCAGCACGGTGTCAACATCATGGAATTCTGCAAGGCGTACAACGCTGCGACGGAAGCCCAGCGCGGCAACGTTATCCCCGTGGAGATCACGGTCTACGAAGACCGTTCCTTCACGTTCATCACCAAGACCCCGCCGGCTGCAGAGCTCATCAAGAAGGCTGCAGGCGTCGCCAAGGGTTCAGCTACCCCGCACACCGTCAAGGTTGCCAAGCTGACCCAGGCCCAGGTCAACGAGATCGCCACCACCAAGATGGAAGACCTCAACGCCACCAGCCTCGAAGGCGCAGCGAAGATCATCGCCGGCACCGCCCGCTCCATGGGTATCACCGTCGAGGGTTAATTCCCCACCGCTGATGCGCCGGGTTCGGGAAACCGGGCACGACGACCGTCAGCACCGCCGGCCAGCCGGCACCACCTAAACAATGAAAAGCGGAGTTCCGGAAGTTAAACCAGCCGGAATACCGCCTGTGGCAGGGCCCAGCGCGGTCCGCAGACCACAACTGCACAAGGAGAAATAAGCAGCATGGCAAAGCGCAGCAAAGCATATGAGGCAGCCGCCGCCAAGATCGACGCGGAGAAGTTCTACGCGCCGTTCGAGGCAGTGACGCTCGCCAAGGACACCAACCCGTCCAAGTTCGACGCCACCGTTGAGGTCGCTTTCCGCCTGGGCGTTGACCCTCGCAAGGCCGACCAGATGGTCCGCGGCACCGTTATCCTGCCCCACGGCACCGGTAAGACCGCCCGCGTCCTCGTCTTCGCAACGGGCGACAAGGCTGAGGCTGCAATCGCAGCCGGCGCCGACTTCGTTGGTTCCGATGACCTGATCGAAAAGATCTCCGGCGGCTGGACCGACTTCGACGCCGCCGTCGCCACCCCTGACCTCATGGGCAAGGTTGGCCGCCTCGGTAAGGTCCTGGGTCCGCGTAACCTGATGCCGAACCCGAAGACCGGCACCGTGACCGCTGACGTCGCGAAGGCAGTCAACGACATCAAGGGCGGCAAGATCGACTTCCGCGTCGACAAGCACTCGAACCTGCACTTCATCATCGGCAAGGTTTCCTTCGACGCCCTGAAGCTGGCCGAGAACTATGCCGCCGCACTGGAAGAGGTTCTTCGCCTCAAGCCGTCCGCTTCCAAGGGCCGCTACATCCAGAAGGCCACCGTCGCCACCACGTTTGGCCCGGGCATCTCGGTGGACCCCAACGTCACCAAGGTCCTGACCGAGGTCTAGTCCTCACCGGATCTTCAGTGCCGCCAGCAACACCGGCGTCACCGGGTCCAGCGAAAGGCCGTCCCGCAACTGCGGGGCGGCCTTTCGGCGTCTGACAACACTGGAGCCTTGAAATCACCCGCGCCGTGACATCATCGGCGTCCCGAACCCTTGGTGCCGCCGGTCTTGCCGGTTAGGCTGTCCCGGTGATTACGCCGTCGTACCTCATCGAGCAACTCGCCCTGCCCGCAAGCCTCGATGCCGCTGATGTTGATGCCGACGCAGCGGAGTTCCTGGAATTCATGGAACTCTGCGATGAGCTCGTCCTGCAAACCTGGGGCAACCTTGACCGGTCGATGTCCCCGGCGGCACGCCTTCAGTACTGGCGGGACTCCGCCTACACCCGCACGCGGCTCTTCTTCGTTCGTGTCGACGGGCGTATGGTGGCCAACTCCTGGCTCCGCTGCGAATTGCAGGAGAATCTGGGCAGCGCGCTCCTGCACGTGAGTGTCCTGGACGCCTTCGCCGGCGCAGGGATCGGCCGGGCCCTGCTGGAGCACGCCGAAGCGCTGGCGGCCTCAGACGGGCGGACAGTGCTGCAGACCTTCACGGAGCACCCGGCCGACTTCGACGTCGCTGGCCCGGATCTCGTCAGGCCCGCCACGGGGGCAGGCGCGCTGCCGGCCGGCGCACGCGGCGTCCGCTTTGCCGGACAGGCAGGCTACCGGCTGGAGCAAGTCGAACGGTTTAGTACGCTCGACTTCCCGCCCACAGCGGACCTGGACAGCCTGGAACGGGACGCCCAGGCGAGGGCGGGGGAGTACGAGTTGCTGCATTGGACCGATGCATGCCCGGAGGAACATGCCGCCGAGCTCGCGGTGCTGATGTCGCGCATGAGCACCGACGCTCCCACTGGCGCGCTGAGCTACGAGCCGGAAATCTGGGACGTCGCGCGGGTCCGCCACGTAGAGGACACCTGGCGGCGGGCCGGCCAGTCCGCCCTGGTGGTGGCGGCACGGCACCGGGCCACCGGTGAACTGGCCGCCTACACCGTTCTCCAAACAGCAGCCGACAAACCCTGGCTGGCCAGCCAGGACGACACCCTCGTCGCGGCGAGCCACCGCGGCCACCGGCTCGGCCTGCTCATCAAGATCCTTAATCTGAGGCTGCTGGGTGAGGCCTATCCCGCAGTGCGGCGCGTCCTGACCTACAACGCCGCCGAAAACGATCACATGCTCCGCATTAACATTGCACTGGGATTCAAGCCCGCGGGCTACGACGGCGAGTGGCAGCGGACCACGGCCGGCGACGGCACTGAACTGACGTCACTGTCACTGACCGCACCGGTCACTGACCGATCCGGCAACTGACGGCACCCGCAGCTGACTGCCCGCGGCGGCCGGGCACGGAATGGGACGGAAACTGCCCGGCGTCACCAATGGAACAGCGGCCCAAACCAGCATATGCTGGCGGTTGAAAGCCCGGTGTGAGCCGGGCCGGACCGATGGTGGGTGGCACAAACGGCTGGGATGATGCCCTCTATGGCAAACGAAGTACGGATTGAGCAGCTGTGGATCCCCGATTCCCTTGACGCGCCCGATGCCGCCGACTTCCTCGCCGCCATCGAAGTGGGGCGGCGGGTCCGGATGCAGACCTGGGGCACGGACGACCTCGCTTACGCGCCGCAGGAGAAGCTTCTGGAGATGGCGGACCCCTACGAACGCCAGGTGATCCTCGTTGCCAAGATCGACGGCGTCATTGTCGGGACGGCGGACATCGCGCTGCCGCTCATGGACAACCTCGACCTCGCCGAATTCACGCTCGATATCCTTCCGGAGTTCCGGCGCCAGGGCGTGGGCAGGCAGCTGCTGGAGGCCGCGGAACACTTCGCCCGGGACGAAGGCCGCCACACGATCCTGATCGACACCAACCATCCGGGATCAACCCTGACGGACCCGGATGCCGAACAGCTCGTGCCCGGCAGCGGCGTCGGGTTTGTTCCGTTGGGGAGCCGTGACGTCGAATTTGCCCGCCACACCGGCTACACCCTCCAGCACATCGAACAGTTCAGCTCCTGCTCGCTGCCGCTGGACACCAAGCTCGTCGCCGAACTCGAAGCCGAGGCCGAGGAAGCCAATGCCGGCCGCTACCGTCTGCACCACTGGACAGACCGGTGCCCCGACCAGTGGCTGGAGGCCGTCGCCGCCCTTGAGAACCAGGCCGGCGAGGACGAAGTGCCGGGGCCGGATGCCCAGGAAATGGTGTTCGACGGCGGCATCCTCCGGGAGGCGGAGGAGGTCACCATAGCCCAGGGCCGCCGGACGGTGGTCACCGCCGTCGAGCACATCACCAGCGGAACGCTCGTGGGCCTGACCACCATCAGTGTCCTGGCCCTGCGCCCGGACGTCGTCTTCCAGGACGACACTGTGGTGCTGCAGGAACACCGCGGCAACAAACTCGGGCTGCTGATCAAGGTCGCCAACATGGAACGGCTGAGCGAACAGTTCCCGGACGCCCGGGTCCTGTACACGTGGAATGCTCCGGAGAACCGCTACCTCCTGAAGGTCAACCAGCAGCTCGGATTTACGACGGCGGGGGTGACGGGTCTCTGGCAGAAAGAGCTCCCCAACTTCGGGCCTGCCGTCAGCTGAGGGCGCGGGCCGGCGGCGTGCTCAGCTGTGCCCGCTAGGCCCGATTTGGAACACACGCGCCGCGTCCCGTAAGCTTGGAGGACCAAAGACCGTCGGTTGTTGGAAATCCACTCTCCCAAGCAAGACTCACTTCTGCAGTCGCGCCGGGAGAGCGCAGTGGATTTCCGGACGAAGGACCCTGAACATAGGGCGGCCGGCGCAGGTGAACGAAGCAAAGCTCCGCGGTCATGGACCGCGTCGAGACAAGCCCCGTGCATCTGCGCGGGGCGTTTTTTAGTTTTAGCTCTTTTTGAGCGGGGACCCGGACACACCGGCACTATCCCCGGAAGGAGGGTTATGGCAACGCCTAGCAAGGTTTCAGCAGTAGCTGAGATCACTAACGATTTCAAGGAATCGAACGCCGCTGTCCTGACCGAATACCGCGGGCTCACCGTTGCACAGCTCAAGCAGCTGCGTGTCTCTCTCGGCCAGGACACCAAGTTCTCGGTCGTCAAGAACACCCTGACCGCTATTGCAGCCAAGGAAGCTGGTGTCGCAGCATTTGACGATCAGCTCGCCGGCCCCACTGCAATCGCGTTCATCAAGGGTGACGCAGTTGCCGCTGCCAAGAGCCTGACGGATTTTGCCAAGGCTAACAAGCAGCTGGTCATCAAGACCGGTTACTTCGAGGGCAAGGCACTGAACGCCAGCGAAGTTGCTGCCCTGGCAGCACTCGAGTCCCGTGAGCTGCAGCTCGCTAAGGTTGCAGGCATCCTCAAGGCTCCTGCTGCCGCTGCTGTACGCATCATCGACGCACTGCGCCTCAAGCTTGAAGAAGAGAACGGTGCGCCGGCAGAAGCCGAAGCCCCCGCCGCTGAAGAAGCTCCCGCAGCAGATGCAGCAGCCGAGGCCGAAGCACCGGCCGAAGCCGCAGCCCCCGAAGAGAACTAGTCCTCTTCTCCATAAGACTCCGGTGCGACAGTGAGCCTCAGGCCTGCCGCGCACCACTATAGGAAGGACGCCACACCATGGCGAAGCTCACCAACGAAGAGCTCATTGAAGCTTTCAAGGAACTGACCATCATCGAGCTCTCCGAGTTCGTCAAGCTCTTCGAAGAGACCTTTGAAGTAACCGCTGCTGCTGTTGCCGTTGCTGGCCCCGCTGCCGGCGGCGCTGCAGAAGAAGAAGAGCAGACTGCATTCGACGTCGTCCTGGAGCACCCGGGCGACAAGAAGATCGCAGTGATCAAGGAAGTTCGCGCCATCACCTCCCTGGGCCTCAAGGAAGCCAAGGACCTGGTTGACAGCGCTCCCAAGGCTGTTCTCGAAGGCGCCACCAAGGAAGCTGCCGAGAAGGCAAAGGCCCAGCTCGAAGAAGCTGGCGCCCGCGTTACCCTCAAGTAACTCCCGCCGTCCGGATCCTTCGCGATCCGCACTGCTCGAAGGAAACCCCGTCCACTCAGGTGGGCGGGGTTTCCTGCGTTCCCGCCTCCCCGGGCCGGAAACCGGATTCCCGCGGGCGCCGGTGAACGGCACCCAAGGATTCGGCAAAGTTTTACCGATACCCCTGTCGCAGTTGATGGTGCGACCCTAGACTTTGGATTTGTGCCCACCGGCCCCCAACGTTCAGGAGTTCACCCACAATGACGAACCCAAACACTTCCCCCTCCCGTCGCGCGATGCTCGCGGCAGCCCTCGTGGGCGGGGGCGCAGCCGCCGCCGCGCTGGCCGGGGCCCCGGCGGCGCAGGCCGGCCCCGGCCAGGCAAGTACCAAGAAGCAGTTCACCCTGACGGTGCTTGGCACCACGGATCTGCACAACAACGTCTTCAACTGGGATTACTTCAAGGACGTCCCCTATGCCGACGGGGCCGGGAACAAGATCGGGATTGCCCAGGCCGCGACCCTGATCAAGGCCATGCGGGCCGAGCGCGGCGCGGCCAACACGCTGACCATCGACGCCGGCGACACCATCCAGGGCACGCCCCTGGCCTACTACTTCGCCAAGATCAACCCCATCTCGGCAACGGTGAAACATCCCATGGCGCTGGCCATGAACGCCATCGGCTATGACGCCGCGGGGCTGGGCAACCACGAGTTCAACTACGGCATCGGGCTCCTGCGCACCTGGGAGCGGCAACTGGACTTCCCGCTGCTGGGCGCCAACGTCCACGACGCCGTGACCGGCGGCCGGGCCTTCACCCCCTACGTCTTGAAGCGGATCAAAACGGACAGCGGCTGGCTGACGGTCGGCCTGGTGGGCCTGGTGACGCCGGGCTGCGCGCTCTGGGACCGGGACAACGTCCAGGGCAAGCTCGATTTCAACGGCATCGTCGAAGAGGCCAGGACCGTCATCCCGCAGCTTAAGGCCGCCGGGGCCGACGTCGTGATCGTCACGAGCCATTCGGGCGCGACTCCCGGATCCTCCTACGGCGACGCCCTGCCGTTCCCCGAGAACGCGTCCACCCAGCTCGCGGAGGAAGTCCCGGGCATCGACGCCATCCTGGTCGGGCACGCCCATCTGGAGATCCCCGAGCGCTTCGTCACGAACAAGGCCACGGGCAAGCAGGTGCTCCTGACCGAGCCGCTCAAGTGGGGCATGCGCGTGTCCGTCATGGACCTGGAGCTCGTCAAGGAAAAGGGGCAGTGGACCGTCACCGCGGCGCATTCGCTGCTATTGGACGCCAAGACCGTCGACGCCGATTCCGCCGTCGTCCGGGCCGTTCAGGCCGGCCACGAGGCGACGGTGAACTACGTCAACAAGGTCATCGGGACCTCCACGGCACCGCTCAGCACGGCCACCGCCTGCTGGGAAGATTCCGCCGCGATCGACGCCATCAACTACGTCCAGGCCAGCACCATCAAGGCCGAGCTCGCCAATACGTCCGCGGCGGGGCTGCCGGTCTTGTCCATCGCGGCGGCCTTCTCCCGTGCTGTGGACGTCAAGGCCGGACCGCTGACCATCCGCGATGTCGCGGGACTGTACATCTTCGACAACACGCTGCTCGCCATCAAGGTCACCGGAGCGCAGGTCAAGGCCTACTTGGAGTGGTCAGCGCAGTACTTCAAGCCGGTGACCGCCACCACCGCCAGGGCACAAGACGTCACCAACGCCGTCACGGCCACGGCTCCGAACGGCACGCCCGACTACAACTACGACGTCGTCTACGGACTCGACGCGCCGCTGAACTATGAGATCGACCT
Source organism: Arthrobacter sp. 05T420 (assembly GCF_056396305.1). Classification (NCBI taxonomy): domain Bacteria; kingdom Bacillati; phylum Actinomycetota; class Actinomycetes; order Micrococcales; family Micrococcaceae; genus Arthrobacter; species Arthrobacter sp. 05T420. The sequence goes on from NZ_JBFTLG010000001.1 coordinate 116,306, forward strand.
TGCCCGGCCGGCGGGGGACCGGATCGCCAAGCTCAGCTACGGCGGCGAGGCGCTGGCGCCGGAGCAGGAATTCGCTTTGGCCATCAACAACTACCGGCAGAGCGGCGGCGGCAATTTCCCGGCCGTGAAGAGCGCGCCGGTGCTCTCGAACAGCCAGCAGGAGATCCGCCAGCGCATCATCGACTACGTCGTGGACCGCGGCACCCTGGACGTGGCGGTGTTCAGCCAGGCCAACTGGCGGCTCACCGTCAACGGTGCGCCGCTGACGGTTACCGCCTAGTTCCGACTTCCGGCTCCAACAGCAACGCGGGGTCACTTCGGCCCATCCCGACGGCCGGGATGGGCCGGAAGTGACCCCGCGTTGCTTTTAACCCGGGCGGGCTAGTTCGGTTCGGAGATGTCGGCGACGACGGCGCCGAGGGCCGCCGTCAGGGCATCCGCGTCCACGAATGCGCTGTAGCCGTGTTCCCCGGCGCCCATGGAGACCCGCCGGCCCGTGATGGTCTGGTCGGCGTAGACCGGCCAGGGGCGGCTGCTGCCGAGCGGCGTGATGGTCCCGCGCTCGTACCCGGTGGCCTCGAAGGCGGTGTCCGCGGCCGGCAGCGAAAGCTTGTTGACGCCCAGCAGAGCCCGCAGCTTGGGCCAGGAGATCTGACGGTCGCCCGGGACTAGGGCGAACAGGAAACTGCCGTCCTTGTGCTTGACCACAAGCGACTTCACGATGTCCGCGGGTTGGATCCCGAGGATTCCGGCCGCCTCCTCAAGGCTGCGGGCGGCGAGCCGTTCCACGATCTCGACGTCCAGGCCGCGGGCCGCGGCGTCGGCCAGGAACCGCTCGCGGCCGCCGCTGGTTGTTCCCTGCTCCGTCATCCCAGTCAAACCCTTTCCCTAACTCGTCATGGCCGATCCCGTCCGGGGTCGGGGTCCCGTTTCTTCGGGTTCTGGTTCCGGGGTCCCGGTTCACCGGGTCAGTCGCGGTAGAGCAGCAGCGCCTCGCCCTGTCCGCCGCCGCCGCACAGGGACACGGCCGCCTTGCCGGTGCCCCGGCGTTTGAGTTCGTGGGCAGCGTGCAGGGCCAGCCGGGCGCCGGAGGCCCCGATCGGGTGGCCCAGGGCGATCGCCCCGCCATGGATGTTGCACTGCTCCAGCGGGTAGTCGAGGTCCTTCAGGGACTGCACCGCGACTGAGCCGAAGGCCTCGTTGATTTCGATGAAGTCGAGGTCCGCGGCGGACCAGCCGGCCTTGTCCAGGGCGTTCTTGATGGCGTTGGAGGGCTGGGAGTGCAGCGAGTTGTCCGGCCCGGCCACCTGGCCCGGCTTGCCGACCACTGCGAGGTACTCGAGGCCGTTGTCATCGGCGAACTTCCGGCTGGCCAGCACCAGGGCGGCGGCGCCGTCGGACAGGGGAGAGGAATTGCCGGCCGTGATGGTTCCGTCCGTGACGAACGCCGCCCGCAGGCCGGCCAGCGATTCGACTGTGGTGTCCGGCCGGATGCCCTCGTCGGAGGTGACGGCGATCGGATCGCCCTTGCGCTGCTTGACGCTCATCGCGGCGATCTCGCCGTCGAAGACGCCGTCCTTGGCGGCCCGGGCGGCACGCTGGTGCGACTGGGCCGCCACGTTGTCCTGGGAGGCCCGATCGATGCCGAGGGTCAGGTTCTTGGTCTCGGTGGACAGTCCCATGGACTGCCCGTCGAAGGCGTCGGTCAGGCCGTCGTGCGCGGCGACGTCGAGGGCCTGGACTGTGCCGTACGCCCAGCCCTGCCGGGAACCGGGCAGCACGTGGGGCGCACGGGTCATGGACTCCTGGCCGCCGGCCACCACCACCGTGGCATCGCCGCTGCGGATCATCCGGGCGGCGTCGATCACTGCGGTGAGGCCTGAGAGGCAGACCTTGTTGATGGTTACCGTGGGAACGTTCCAGCCGATGCCGGCCCCGATAGCGCTCTGGCGCGCCGGGTTCTGGCCGGCTCCGGCCTGCAGGACCTGGCCCATGATCACGCTGTCCACCTGGTCGGCTTTGACGCCGCTGGCGGCAAGGGCGGCTCGGATGGCGTGGGTGCCGAGTTCGACGGCGGTGAAGCTGGCCAACTGTCCGTTCAGGCGTCCCTGGGGGGTGCGGGCGGCTGCGAGGATGACAACATCGTTGTTGTCTGCGGGGTTGCTCATGGTGTTTTCTTCCGATCGACGACGACTTATGTCTACGTTATCGTGAGCCCCGTCACCTATCCATTCGGCCGGTCCCAGTCCCCGTCCCGGTCACGTTCTGGGCCGCAGCCCGGCGGGCCTCCGCCAAACCTCGGGGAACATTCCGCCAGAACTTCGTGCTTGCAATCCTGCCGGAAGTGGGGTAGACAAGTAGGTTGCTTTGCCGTATCGTAGATATTTGCGTCTTCCCTGTTTACCTTCAGCCTTCATATAGCGGTGGGCTTAGCCTGACAGCTGTTCCATCAATGTGCCGTCTACAACGTGCACCAGCATGGACAGCGCGGGTCCCGGGTCATATAGCGGAACCGGATTGGTAGCGCTGCGGAGTCATTCTGCAGAGTGCATAACGGGGGAGATCTGACAACGCCTGAAGGTCTGTGGAAGGATCCCTCTTGGTCGCCTCGAGCACCTCTAATGTAAACAACGCTACCGCTATCAATGCCGACAGCACCGACGGTGCAACCCGCCGGCTCTCATTCGCAAAGATTCACGAACCTCTTGATGTTCCGAATCTGCTCGCCCTGCAAACCGACAGCTTTGACTGGCTGGTCGGAAACGAACGCTGGCAGGCGCGCGTTGCGAAGGCCGTCGAAGAAGGCGACCTCAGCGTCGCCACCTCCTCGGGTCTGTCCGACATCTTCGAAGAGATCTCCCCGATCGAAGACTTCCAGGGCACCATGTCCCTGAGCTTCTCCGAGCCGGAGTTCGCTGACCCCAAATACACCATGGCCGAGTGCAAGGACCGGGACGCAACGTACTCGGCTCCGCTGTACGTCAAGGCCGAGTTCATGAACAACAACACGGGCGAAATCAAGCAGCAGACCGTGTTCATGGGTGACTTCCCGCTGATGACCGAGAAGGGCACCTTCGTCGTCAACGGCACCGAGCGTGTCGTCGTCTCCCAGCTGGTCCGCTCGCCGGGCGCCTACTTTGAGCGCACCGCCGACAAGACCAGCGACAAGGACATCTTCACCGCGAAGATCATCCCGTCCCGCGGCGCCTGGTTCGAACTCGAAATCGACAAGCGCGACCAGGTCGGCGTCCGTCTTGACCGCAAGCGCAAGCAGTCTGTCACCGTGCTGCTGAAGGCCCTCGGCTGGACCGAAGGCCAGATCCTCGAGGAATTCGGCCAGTACGACTCCATGCGCGCAACGCTGGAGAAGGACGCCACCGAGACCCGCGAAGACGCGTTGCTGGACATCTACCGGAAGCTGCGACCGGGCGAGCCGCCCACGGTTGAGGCTGCCCAGTCCCTGCTGGACAACCTGTACTTCAACTCCAAGCGCTACGATCTGGCCAAGGTTGGCCGTTACAAGATCAACCGCAAGCTTGGCATCGACCGCTCCCTTGGCGACAAGGAAGCCTCGGTCCTGCACGTTGAAGACATCGTGGCCATGATCAAGTTCCTGGTTGCCCTGCACGCCGGCGAGAAGACCCTCACGGGCAAGCGCGACGGCCAGGACCACGAGCTCCGCGTCGAGATCGATGACATCGACCACTTCGGCAACCGTCGCATCCGCGCCGTCGGCGAGCTCATCGAGAACCAGGTCCGCACCGGCCTGTCCCGCATGGAGCGCGTTGTCCGCGAACGCATGACGACCCAGGACGTCGAGGCCATCACGCCGCAGACCCTGATCAACATCCGTCCAGTCGTGGCAGCCATCAAGGAGTTCTTCGGAACTTCCCAGCTGTCCCAGTTCATGGACCAGAACAACCCGCTCTCGGGTCTGACCCACAAGCGCCGCCTGTCCGCGCTTGGCCCTGGTGGTCTGTCCCGTGACCGTGCCGGCATGGAAGTTCGTGACGTGCACCCGTCCCACTACGGACGTATGTGCCCCATCGAAACTCCTGAAGGCCCGAACATTGGTCTGATCGGTTCGCTGGCTTCCTACGGACGCATCAACCCGTTCGGTTTCATCGAGACCCCGTACCGCCTGGTCGCCGAGGGTGTCGTCTCTGATGAGGTCAAGTACCTCACCGCCGACGACGAAGCCGAGGTCCTGATCGCTCAGGCCAACGCCCCGCTCGATGCGAACAAGAAGTTCGCTGAAGAGACCGTCCTGGTCCGTGCCCGCGGTGGTGGAGGCGAGCCCGTGCTGGTTCCCGCCGCCGACGTCGAGTTCATGGACGTTTCCCCGCGCCAGATGGTGTCCGTGGCTACCGCCCTGATCCCGTTCCTCGAGCATGACGATGCCAACCGTGCACTCATGGGTGCCAACATGCAGCGCCAGGCCGTGCCGCTGGTCCGTTCCGAGGCGCCGTTCGTCGGTACCGGCATGGAACGCGCCGCAGCTGTGGACGCCGGTGACGTCACCATCGCCAAGAAGGCCGGTGTGGTCACCGAGGTTTCCGCTGAGCTGGTCATCATGCTCAACGATGACGGTACGGAAACCAACTACCGCATCAACAAGTTCGCGCGCTCCAACCAGGGCAACTGCTACAACAACCGTGTCCTGGTAAACGAAGGCCAGCGCCTGGAGGTCGGCGGCATCATCGCTGACGGCCCGGCAACGGACCAGGGCGAGCTCGCCCTCGGTAAGAACCTGCTCGTGGCGTTCATGTCATGGGAAGGCCACAACTTCGAGGATGCCATCATCCTGTCCCAGCGCATTGTGGCCGAGGACGTCCTGTCCTCCATCCACATCGAGGAGCACGAGATCGATGCCCGCGACACCAAGCTTGGTGCCGAGGAAATCACCCGTGACATCCCCAACGTGTCTGAGGAAGTCCTGGCGGGCCTGGACGAGCGCGGCATCATCCACATTGGTGCCGAGGTTGAGGCCGGCGACATCCTGGTCGGTAAGGTCACCCCCAAGGGCGAGACCGAACTGACTCCGGAAGAGCGCCTGCTGCGCGCCATCTTTGGTGAGAAGTCCCGCGAAGTGCGCGACACCTCCCTGAAGGTGCCGCACGGCGAGTCCGGCACCGTGATCGGTGTCCGCGTCTTCGATCGCGACAACGACGACGAGCTGCCCCCGGGCGTCAACCAGCTGGTGCGCGTGTACGTGGCTGCCAAGCGCAAGATCACCGACGGCGACAAGCTCGCCGGCCGTCACGGCAACAAGGGTGTTATCTCCAAGATCCTCCCGATCGAGGACATGCCCTTCCTTGCCGACGGCACCCCCGTTGATATCGTCCTGAACCCGCTGGGTGTTCCGGGCCGTATGAACGTCGGCCAGGTGCTGGAAACGCACCTCGGCTGGGTTGCCAAGACCGGTTGGAAGATCGAGGGCGAGCCCGAGTGGGTCAAGCAGCTGCCGAACCTGCCGCGCGAGAGTGGCCAGACCACTGTGGCGACGCCGGTCTTCGACGGTGCGCGTGAAGAGGAAATCACGGGCCTGCTCGATTCCACCAACGTCACCCGCGACGGCGACCGGCTGATCAACTCCTCCGGCAAGACCCGTCTGTTCGACGGCCGCTCCGGCGAGCCGTTCCCGGATCCGATCTCGGTCGGCTACATGTACATCCTGAAGCTCCACCACCTGGTGGACGACAAGATCCACGCCCGCTCCACCGGCCCGTACTCCATGATCACGCAGCAGCCGCTGGGTGGTAAGGCACAGTTCGGTGGCCAGCGCTTCGGTGAAATGGAAGTGTGGGCGCTCGAGGCTTACGGCGCCGCTTACACGCTCCAGGAACTGCTGACGATCAAGTCGGATGATATCCACGGTCGTGTGAAGGTCTACGAAGCAATCGTCAAGGGCGAGAACATCCCCGAGCCGGGCGTTCCTGAGTCCTTCAAGGTCTTGATCAAGGAAATGCAGTCGCTGTGCCTGAACGTGGAAGTGCTTTCCACGGACGGAACCACAATTGAAATGCGTGACTCTGATGACGCAGTCTTCACGGCTGCGGAAGAACTGGGCATCGATCTGTCTCGTGCAGAGCCCAGTTCCGTAGAAGAGGTTTAGCAGGGGGTTTACCGGGAAAAGCAAGCGGCCCCGCCGCGCTGACTTTTCCCGGTAAACCACCTCCCTCTTCCCGTAACCCAAGACTTCAGAATTTAGAGAACAAGAGAGAACAGGGACCATATGTCCAGCGAATCCTCCTTCGGCCTCATGCAGATCGGCCTCGCCACCGCGGAAGACATCCGTGGCTGGTCGTACGGCGAGGTTAAGAAGCCGGAAACCATCAACTACCGCACGCTTAAGCCCGAGAAGGACGGCCTCTTCTGCGAGAAGATCTTCGGCCCCTCCCGCGACTGGGAATGCTACTGCGGTAAGTACAAGCGCGTGCGCTTCAAGGGCATCATCTGCGAGCGGTGTGGCGTTGAGGTCACCCGCGCCAAGGTCCGCCGTGAGCGCATGGGCCACATCGAGCTGGCCGCCCCGGTCACGCACATCTGGTACTTCAAGGGTGTTCCCTCCCGCCTGGGCTACCTCCTTGACCTGGCACCGAAGGACCTCGAAAAGGTCATTTACTTCGCCGCCTACATGATCACGAGCGTCGACGCCGACAGCCGCCACGAAGAACTGCCCAACCTGCAGGTTGAGCACGACATCGAGAAGAAGCAGCTGATCGACAACCGCGACTCCGACATCGCCACGATCGCCCGCGACCTTGAGAACGAGCTCGCCCGTCTCGAAGGCGAAGGCGCCAAGGCTGCCGACAAGAAGAAGGCCCGCGACTCCGCTGACCGCCAGATGGCGAACGTCCGCAAGCGTGCCGACGCCGAAATCGAGCGCCTCGAGCAGGTCTGGGACCGCTTCAAGAACCTCAAGGTCGCTGACCTTGAAGGTGACGAAGGCCTGTACCGCGAACTGCGCGACCGCTACGGCATGTACTTCGAAGGCTCCATGGGTGCCGAGGCCATCAAGAAGCGTCTTGAGAACTTCGACATGCAGGCCGAGTCGGACATGCTGCGCGACATCATCGCCAACGGCAAGGGCCAGCGCAAGACCCGCGCCCTGAAGCGGCTCAAGGTGGTCAACGCGTTCCTCACGACCAACAACAGCCCGCTCGGCATGGTGCTGGACGCCGTCCCGGTGATCCCGCCGGAACTGCGCCCGATGGTCCAGCTGGACGGTGGCCGCTTCGCGACCTCCGACCTCAACGACCTCTACCGCCGCGTGATCAACCGCAACAACCGTCTCAAGCGCCTGCTTGATCTCGGTGCTCCGGAGATCATCGTCAACAACGAGAAGCGCATGCTTCAGGAAGCTGTTGACAGCCTCTTCGACAACGGCCGCCGCGGCCGTCCGGTCACCGGACCGGGCAACCGTCCCCTGAAGTCCCTGAGCGACATGCTCAAGGGCAAGCAGGGCCGTTTCCGCCAGAACCTCCTTGGCAAGCGCGTCGACTACTCCGGCCGTTCGGTCATCGTCGTCGGCCCGCAGCTGAAGCTGCACCAGTGTGGTCTGCCGAAGCAGATGGCCCTTGAGCTCTTCAAGCCGTTCGTGATGAAGCGCCTGGTTGACCTCAACCACGCCCAGAACATCAAGTCGGCCAAGCGCATGGTGGAGCGTTACCGTCCGCAGGTCTGGGACGTCCTCGAAGAGATCATCACCGAGCACCCGGTGCTGCTGAACCGTGCACCTACCCTGCACCGTCTCGGCATCCAGGCGTTCGAGCCGCAGCTCGTTGAAGGCAAGGCAATCCAGCTGCACCCGCTGGTTTGTGGCGCCTTCAACGCCGACTTCGACGGCGACCAGATGGCAGTCCACCTGCCGCTGAGCCCCGAAGCCCAGGCCGAGGCCCGCATCCTGATGCTGTCCTCGAACAACATCCTGAAGCCGTCTGACGGCCGCCCGGTGACCCTGCCGTCGCAGGATATGATCATCGGTCTCTACCACCTGACCACCAAGCGTGTCGGTTCAGCTGGCGAAGGCCGGATCTTCTCCTCGGTCGCGGAAGCCATCATGGCCTACGACCTCCACGAGCTGCACCTGAACTCCAAGGTCAAGATCCGCCTCGAGGGCTTCGTGCCCTACGCCGGCTGGGAAGCCCCGGAGGGCTGGGAGCCCGGTCAGACCACCTTGGTCGAGACCTCCCTCGGCCAGGTCATCTTCAACCAGACGCTACCCGCGGACTACCCGTGGGTTGAGAACGTTGCCGACAAGGGCGAGCTGTCCACGATCGTCAACGACCTCGCCGAGCGCTACCCGAAGGTCATCACGGCGGCAACGCTGGACAACCTGAAGGATGCCGGTTTCTACTGGGCCACCCGCTCAGGCGTCACGGTTGCCATCTCCGACATCGAGGTACCCACGGACAAGCCGCGGATCCTCGCCGGTTACGAGACCATGGCCGCCAAGATCCAGGGCCAGTACGACAAGGGCCTGATCGACGACGACGAGCGTCGCCAGGAACTGATCGAGATCTGGAACAAGGCAACCAACGAGATCGCCCAGGCGATGCGTGACAGCCTGTCCCCGATGAACACCATCAACCGCATGGTGTCCTCCGGCGCCCGTGGTAACTGGATGCAGGTCCGTCAGATCGCGGGTATCCGTGGCCTGGTGGCCAACCCTAAGGGTGAAATCATCCCGCGTCCGATCAAGTCCTCCTACCGTGAGGGCCTCTCGGTGCTGGAATACTTCATCGCCACGCACGGTGCCCGTAAGGGTCTGGCTGACACCGCCCTGCGTACCGCCAACTCGGGTTACCTGACCCGTCGTCTGGTGGACGTTTCGCAGGACGTCATTGTCCGCGAGGAGGACTGCGGCACCGAGCGCGGCCTGATGACTGCGATCGCGGTGGCGGACGCCAACGGCGTACTCGTCCTGGACGAGAACGTCGAGAACAGCGCCTACGCCCGCACCCTGGCCGTCGACGTCGTCGACTCCAAGGGCAAGGTCCTGGCCGCGGCCGGCACCGACTGCGGCGACGTCGTCATTGCCGAACTGTTCGCAGCCGGCATCACCGAGGTCAAGGTCCGCTCCGTACTCACCTGTGAGTCCAGCGTCGGCACCTGCGCCCTGTGCTACGGCCGTTCGCTGGCCACTGGCAAGACCGTCGACATCGGTGAGGCCGTGGGCATTATTGCCGCGCAGTCCATCGGTGAGCCGGGCACCCAGCTGACCATGCGTACGTTCCACACCGGTGGTGCTGTTTCCGCCAGCGGTGGCGACGACATCACCCAGGGTCTGCCCCGTATCCAGGAGCTCTTCGAAGCCCGTACTCCGAAGGGTGTCGCACCGATTGCTGAAGCAGCCGGCCGCATCACCATCGAAGAGTCCGAGCGCCAGATGCGCCTGGTCATCACCCCGGATGACGGATCTGAAGAGATCGCTTACCCGGTGCTGCGCCGTTCACGTCTCCTCATCGAAGACGGCGATCACGTCAGCGTCGGCCAGAAACTCATCAACGGCCCGGTCGACCCCAAGCAGGTTCTGCGCATCATGGGCCCCCGTGCCGCGCAGAAGTTCCTGGTGGACGAAGTCCAGGGCGTGTACCGCAGCCAGGGCATCGGTATCCACGACAAGCATGTCGAGGTTATCGTCCGCCAGATGCTGCGTCGCGTCACGGTCATCGAGTCCGGCGAATCGGATCTGCTGCCCGGCGAGCTCGCCGAACGCAGCCGCTTCGAAGACGCCAACCGCCGCGTTGTGTCCGAGGGCAAGACGCCGGCCTCCGGCCGTCCCGAGCTCATGGGCATCACCAAGGCGTCCCTGGCGACCGAGTCCTGGCTGTCCGCAGCTTCCTTCCAGGAAACCACCCGCGTCCTGACGCAGGCGGCCATGGAAGGCAAGAGCGATCCGCTGCTCGGCCTCAAGGAAAACGTCATCATCGGTAAGCTCATCCCGGCCGGCACGGGTCTCCCGCGCTACACCGAGGTCACCGTGGAACCCACTGAAGAAGCAAAGGCCAACCTGTTCACCGGCCCCAGCGCATTCAGCGACTTCTCCTACGACACCCTCGGCGGCGACGGAGCTCCTGAGTTCCACGCCATCCCGCTGGATGACTACGATCTCGGCAGCGACTTCCGCTAACCGCCGCTGAAGCATCGCGGGGTCACTTACGGCCCAATCCATCCCATGGATTGGGCTCAAAGTGACCCCGCGTTGCTGTTTAATGGCTGGGCCGTATCGGCCTGATTCCCCGCCGATTAAGGGCTGGGAGCCGTCCGTGTTAGACTTGAGACTAATTGTTATTGTGGCAGTGGATGAGTGCGCCGGTTTGAATCAAACAGCTTGCAGCTGAAAGGTTCAACCAGGACGACGTTTCCGGTTTGCAGGGTTCTTGTGCAACGTATGCCACATTTTCGCATGCCTAGGGGCAGTTCGGGTCGAAAGTCCTTGGACCCCGGCGTGCGGTCCGACTATTAAGGCTTCGCCTCAGCTGCTCTGGAGAGAACTTCAAAGCTCGGGCGGCGAGGCGCAGCGACAAGAGAGCGGCCGCCAACGGCCGCTCCGGATAAAACGGAGAACACGAGAGTGCCTACGATTAACCAGCTGGTCCGCAAGGGCCGCACGCCTAAGGTCAAGAAGACCAAGGCTCCCGCGCTTAACGGTAGCCCGATGCGCCGCGGTGTTTGCACCCGCGTTTACACGACGACCCCGAAGAAGCCGAACTCGGCTCTGCGTAAGGTTGCTCGCGTGCGCCTCAACGGCGGCATTGAAGTTACCGCGTACATCCCCGGTGTAGGCCACAACCTGCAGGAGCACTCCATTGTGCTCGTCCGCGGCGGCCGCGTGAAGGACCTTCCGGGTGTCCGCTACAAGATCGTCCGTGGCGCCCTCGATACCCAGGGTGTCAAGAACCGTAAGCAGGCTCGCAGCCGCTACGGCGCAAAGATGGAGAAGAAGTAATATGCCTCGCAAGGGTCCGGCCCCCAAGCGGCCGCTAGTTCTAGATCCCGTTTACGGCTCCCCGCTGGTCACCCAGCTCATCAACAAGGTGCTGGTTGACGGCAAGAAGTCCACCGCAGAGCGCATCGTTTACGGTGCCCTCGAGGGTGCTCGCGCCAAGTCCGGCGGCGACCCCGTTGCAGCCCTCAAGAAGGCCATGGAGAACGTCAAGCCTTCGCTTGAGGTCCGCTCCCGCCGCGTTGGTGGCGCCACCTACCAGGTTCCCGTTGAGGTCAAGCCGGGCCGTTCCACGGCTCTCGCCCTCCGCTGGCTGGTTGGCTACTCCAAGGCCCGCCGTGAAAAGACCATGACCGAGCGCCTCCAGAACGAAATCCTGGATGCCTCGAACGGTCTCGGTGCCGCTGTGAAGCGTCGCGAAGACACCCACAAGATGGCCGAGTCCAACAAGGCCTTCGCACACTACCGCTGGTAATACTTCCCGGACGCCGCCGGCTCGACTGAGCCGGCGGCGAACGTGCAGTCCATCCGAAAGGGAGACACCGTGGCACAGGACGTGCTTACCGACCTTAGCAAGGTCCGCAACATCGGCATCATGGCCCACATCGATGCCGGCAAGACCACTACTACCGAGCGCATCCTGTTCTACACGGGTGTGAACCACAAGATCGGCGAAACGCACGACGGCGCTTCGACGACTGACTGGATGGAACAGGAAAAGGAACGCGGCATCACCATCACGTCTGCCGCCGTGACCTGCTTCTGGGAAAACAACCAGATCAACATCATCGACACCCCCGGCCACGTTGACTTCACGGTCGAGGTTGAGCGCTCCCTGCGCGTCCTCGACGGCGCAGTTGCCGTGTTCGATGGCAAGGAAGGCGTGGAGCCGCAGTCCGAGACTGTTTGGCGCCAGGCTGACAAGTACAACGTTCCGCGCATCTGCTTCGTCAACAAGATGGACAAGCTCGGCGCTGACTTCTACTTCACCGTCGACACCATCATCAGCCGCCTCGGTGCCAAGCCGCTCGTCATGCAGCTCCCGATCGGTGCCGAGAACGACTTCGTCGGCGTCGTCGACCTCCTTTACATGCGCGCGCTGGTTTGGCCCGGCGACGCCAAGGGTGACGTCACCATGGGTGCCAAGTACGAGATCCGCGAGATCCCGGCTGACCTCCAGGAGAAGGCCGAAGAGTACCGCGCAACTCTCGTTGAGACTGTTGCCGAGGCCTCCGAAGAACTCATGGAGAAGTACCTCGAGGGCGAAGAGATCAGCACCGACGAGCTCAAGGCCGGCATCCGCAAGATGACGATCAACTCCGAGCTGTACCCGGTGTTCTGTGGCTCCGCGTTCAAGAACCGCGGTGTCCAGCCGATGCTTGACGCCGTCGTCGACTACCTGCCGAACCCGCTCGACGTCCCGCCGATGATCGGTCACGATCCCCGCGACGAAGAGAAGGAACTGACGCGCAAGCCGTCTTCCGAAGAGCCGTTCTCGGCTCTGGCGTTCAAGATTGCCACGCACCCGTTCTTCGGCCAGCTCACCTTCATTCGCGTGTACTCCGGTCACGTCGAAGCCGGTTCCCAGGTGGTTAACTCCACCAAGGGCAAGAAGGAGCGCATCGGCAAGCTGTTCCAGATGCACGCCAACAAGGAAATGCCGGTTGACGGCGCTACCGCTGGCCACATCTACGCAGCGATCGGGCTGAAGGACACGACCACGGGCGACACCCTGTGCGACTCCAGCAACCAGATCGTGCTCGAGTCCATGAGCTTCCCGGAGCCCGTGATCTCGGTTGCAATCGAGCCGAACACCAAGGGTGACCAGGAGAAGCTCTCCACGGCCATCCAGAAGCTCTCCGCTGAGGACCCGACCTTCCAGGTCTCCCTCAACGAAGACACTGGCCAGACCATCATCGCCGGCATGGGCGAGCTCCACCTGGACATCCTTGTGGACCGCATGCGCCGCGAATTCAAGGTCGAGGCGAACGTCGGCAAGCCGCAGGTTGCTTACCGCGAAACCATCAAGCGTGCTGTAGAGCGTCACGACTACACGCACAAGAAGCAGACCGGTGGTTCCGGCCAGTTCGCAAAGATCCAGATCGCAATTGCGCCGATGGACACTGCGGACGGCGAGCTGTACGAGTTCGAGAACAAGGTCACCGGTGGCCGTATTCCGCGCGAATACATCCCGTCGGTGGACGCCGGTATCCAGGATGCGCTGAACGACGGCGTCCTGGCCGGTTACCCGGTTGTCGGCATCAAGGCGACGCTGATTGACGGCGCTTACCACGATGTTGACTCCTCGGAAATGGCGTTCAAGATCGCCGGCCGTATGGCTTTCAAGGAAGCCGCACGCAAGGCGAACCCTGTCCTGCTCGAACCCCTGATGGACGTCGAGGTCCGCACCCCTGAGGAATACATGGGTGAAGTTATCGGTGACCTCAACTCCCGCCGTGGCCAGATGCAGTCCATGGAAGATGCCCAGGGCGTCAAGGTTATTCGTGCACACGTCCCGCTGTCCGGCATGTTCGGCTACATCGGTGACCTGCGCTCGAAGACCCAGGGCCGCGCTGTGTACTCCATGACGTTCAACAGCTACGCCGAGGTCCCGAAGGCAGTCGCCGACGAGATCATCCAGAAGAACCGCGGCGAGTAGTCCTTAGGACCAATCGCAGCAACAAAAACTCGGATGCGTCTCTGCCAACGGAGATTCATCTGGTGCAAGTGGCCGGGCTCCGGTCAGCTGTAGTCCGGCCAGGCCGGAGTTCGGCCGCCTGCACGAACAGGCTCTAGGCACTAGCATTAGTACCTGAATCTGCAATTTCACCAATCCAAAGCCCCCCAAGTAGACTTACTGGAGTTTCTGCCGCGACAAGCGCGGCCGAAGGGTAAGTCATTTGAAAACGTTCTAGGAGGAACCTGTGGCAAAGGCAAAGTTCGAGCGGACTAAGCCGCACGTTAACATCGGCACCATTGGTCACGTTGACCACGGTAAGACGACGCTGACGGCCGCCATTTCCAAGGTGCTGTACGACAAGTACCCGACTCTCAACGAGAAGCGTGACTTCGCGTCGATTGACTCTGCTCCCGAAGAGCGTCAGCGCGGCATTACCATCAACATCTCCCACGTTGAGTACCAGACCGAGAAGCGCCACTACGCACACGTAGACGCTCCGGGTCACGCTGACTACATCAAGAACATGATCACCGGCGCTGCTCAGATGGACGGTGCAATCCTCGTGGTTGCCGCCACTGACGGCCCGATGGCCCAGACCCGTGAGCACGTTCTGCTCGCCCGCCAGGTTGGCGTTCCCTACCTGCTGGTCGCGCTGAACAAGGCTGACATGGTCGATGACGAGGAACTCCTCGACCTCGTCGAAATGGAAGTTCGTGAGCTCCTCAGCTCGCAGGGCTTCGATGGCGACGAAGCTCCGGTCATCCGCGTTTCGGGCCTGAAGGCTCTGGAAGGCGACCCGGAGTGGGTCAAGTCCATCGAGGACCTCATGGAAGCTGTCGACAACTCGGTTCCGGACCCCGTACGTGACCGTGACAAGCCCTTCCTGATGCCGATCGAAGACGTCTTCACGATCACCGGCCGTGGCACCGTTGTTACGGGCCGCGCCGAGCGTGGAACCCTCGCGATCAACTCCGAGGTCGAGATCGTCGGCATCCGCCCGGTCCAGAAGACCACGGTTACCGGTATCGAGATGTTCCACAAGCAGCTCGACGAAGCATGGGCCGGCGAGAACTGTGGCCTCCTGCTCCGCGGTCTGAAGCGCGATGATGTTGAGCGTGGCCAGGTTGTCGTCAAGCCGGGTTCCATTACCCCGCACACCGACTTCGAGGCTAACGTCTACATCCTCTCCAAGGACGAAGGCGGACGTCACAACCCGTTCTACTCCAACTACCGCCCGCAGTTCTACTTCCGCACCACGGACGTAACCGGCGTTATCACCCTGCCGGAAGGCACGGAAATGGTTATGCCTGGCGACAACACTGAGATGACCGTTGCGCTCATCCAGCCGATCGCAATGGAAGAGGGCCTCGGCTTCGCTATCCGCGAAGGCGGCCGCACCGTTGGTTCAGGACGCGTCACCAAGATCGTCAAGTAATTACTTGCTGATCTGATGCTTGACCACTGATCAGCCTGCCGTCAGGCAGTTGGACAGAGGATCGGGAACAGCCCCGCTGCACTTGCAGCGGGGCTGTTCCTTTTAAGTTCCTGATACCTTTGCAGAAAGGGAAAGGAGCTCACCATGGGCTGGTTCGTTTTTCTGCTGATCGTCGTCGCGGTTGTGGTCGCCTTCTTCTGGGCGAAGAAGCACTTCCGCCGGGAGATCGACCGCGCCAAGCGCATCAATCGGGCAAACCGCGACCAGTAGGCGGGCCGGGCGGGACTCAGGCCCGCCGGGCCCGTGCGAGGGCCTGGTACCAGTAGTACGACTCCTTCGGCGTTCGCTGGAGGGTCGTGAAATCCACGTGCACCAGGCCGAAGCGCTGGGAGTAGCCGGCAGCCCATTCAAAGTTGTCCATGAGCGTCCAAACGTAGTAGCCGAGCAGGTCGACGTCGTGCGCCACGCCCCCGGGGGAGGTGGCCTCCACCGCCTGGCTGAGGTGTGCGGCGAGGTAGCGGACGCGCCCGGCGTCGGGGATGGGGCCAGTGACGTGGTCCGGTTCGGGGAAGCTCGCCCCGCTCTCGGTGATGTAGAGCGGCGGCAGGGACTCGCCGTACCTGTCCTTCAGTTCCCGCAGCAGGATCCCCAGATGGTCCGGAGCGACGGGCCAGCCGAATCCCGTGAGCTCGTACTCCGGGAAGGCGGCCATGTGGAACGGTATTTTCAGCATCGCCGCCGCCGGCCCAGAGGGGCTGTCGACGCCGCGCCCCGTGGCCACCTTCACGGGGTAGTAGTAGTTCAGGCCGTAGAAATCCAGCGGCTGGTGGATCGTGGCCAGGTCCGCGTCGCTGATCCTCCGCAGTGAACGGAACCACGGCCGGGCGATCAGCGGCGGCCGGGGAAAACGGCCCAGCAGGATCGGGTCCGCGTAGAGCCGGTTCAGCACGAGGTCGAAGACCCTGGCCAGCAGCCTGTCGGTTGGCGACCCGGAAGCAGGCCGGACGGGGGAATGCAGGTTTGTCACGCCGACGGCGCCCCTGACGCCCGCCGCCCGCAGCGCCTGCACCGCCAGGCCGTGGCCCAAGAGTTGATGGCACACCGACGGCAGGGCCTCGAAGAGCAGGCCATGGCCGGGTGCGTGGACGTCCAGGGCGTAGCCGTTGAGGGTGACCGAGGCGGGCTCGTTCAAGGTCACCCACTGCGCCACGCGATCACCGAACCGCTTGCCGGCGGCCGCGCTGTACTCGGCGAACTTCTCCGCCGTCGAACGGTTCATCCAGCCGCCGCGGTGCTCGAGGGGGAGCGGTGTATCCCAGTGGTAGAGGGTGGCCATGGGCGAGATGCCGGCGGCGAGCAGCCGGTCGATCAGGCGGTCGTAGAAGTCCAGTCCCGCGGCATTAAAACGGCCGGTCCCTTCGGGCTGGACCCGGGGCCACGAGATGGAGAAACGGTAGGAGTCGATCCCGAGCTCCCGCATCAGCGCGATGTCTTCCTCCGCGCGGTTGTAGTGGTCGCAGGCGACGGCGGGGGAGTGGCCGTGCAGGATGTTGCCCGGCTTTTCGGCGAAGGCGTCCCAGCCGGAGGGTCCACGGCCGCCGGCGGTAAGGTTTCCCTCGATCTGGAACGCCGCGGAGGCAACGCCCAGGGTGAATCCTGGGCTCAGGCGGGCGCCAAGGGCCTGAACTGCTACAGAATCCTGCACAGTCATGCCCCCATCATCCATTCGACGGCGATTCAAGACAATGGCCACCGTCAGGGATTGCACTGCGGGGATGCAGGGCACAGTGACTGCACTGCCGTGATTGCACTACCGTGCAGGGGCTGATTCGCTTCTGCCCGCAAATTCCGGCATACTAGATGAGTTGTTCAAGCGCTCTTTCGCGTCCCGATCCGGATAATGCCGGGTGTCAGGGTCCAAGTGAGAGACCAAACATAACCCACTCCCCATGGAATTGCGGACGCGTATGTGTGAAAACGTACGACACGCCCGACCGCGGGGGTCGGTTACGTCGGCAGGTTGAGGAACCCGGATTCTTCCGGATTCAGCTTGTGCGGCGGATGGTAGTCACGACTTCAAATGCTTCGGCAGCCATACAACTAGTAAGTGAACAGGGCAGCCCTAACCAGGGGAAGCACAGACTGAAAGAGAGTCAGGCGACATGGCGGGACAAAAAATCCGCATCCGGCTGAAGTCATACGACCACGAGGTCATTGACGTTTCAGCACGGAAGATCGTTGAGACGGTCACGCGCGCAGGCGCAACTGTAGTTGGCCCCGTGCCGCTGCCGACGGAGAAGAACGTGTACTGCGTTATTCGCTCTCCGCACAAGTACAAGGACAGCCGCGAGCACTTTGAAATGCGCACGCACAAGCGTCTTATCGACATCATCGATCCCACGCCCAAGGCTGTTGATTCGCTCATGCGTCTCGACCTGCCGGCCGACGTGAACATCGAAATCAAGCTGTAGGGAGGTGCTGAGAGACTATGACCGCAACCCGTAACGTAAAGGGCCTGCTGGGCACGAAGCTCGGCATGACCCAGGTCTGGGACGAGAACAACAAGCTCATCCCCGTCACTGTGGTCCAGGCTGACTCGAACGTCATCACGCAGCTGCGCAATGCAGAAACTGATGGCTATGTCGCCGTTCAGATCGGCTACGGCCAGATCGATTCCCGCAAGGTCACCAAGCCGCTGGCTGGTCACTTTGAAAAGGCAGGCGTCACGCCTCGCCGCCACGTCGTAGAACTGCGCACTGCAGATGCTGCCTCTTACGAGCTGGGCCAGGAGCTCTCCGTAGAGCTCTTCGAAGCCGGCCAGAAGATCGACGTCGTTGGCACCACCAAGGGTAAGGGCTTCGCCGGTGTTATGAAGCGTCACGGCTTCCACGGCGTTGGAGCTTCCCACGGTGCCCACAAGAACCACCGTAAGCCCGGTTCAATCGGTGGCGCATCCACCCCGAGCCGCGTCTTCAAGGGCATGAAAATGGCCGGCCGCATGGGCGCCGTTCGTCACACCACGCTGAACCTCACGGTCCACGCGGTTGACGTCGAGAAGTCGCTGCTCCTGATCAAGGGCGCCGTCCCCGGCGCCCGCGGCCAGGTCGTACTCGTACGCACCGCCGTGAAGGGAGCCTAGTTCAATGACTAGCACTGTCAAGGTTGACCTGCCTGCAGAGATCTTCGACGTACAGACCAACGTGCCGCTGCTGCACCAGGTTGTCGTTGCCCAGCTCGCTGCTGCTCGCCAGGGTACCCACAAGACCAAGACCCGCGCCGAAGTTTCCGGTGCAGGTCGCAAGCCGTTCAAGCAGAAGGGCACCGGCCGCGCCCGTCAGGGTTCCATCCGTGCTCCTCACATGACCGGTGGTGGCGTTGTCCACGGCCCCACGCCGCGTGACTACAGCCAGCGCACCCCCAAGAAGATGATTGCTGCTGCACTGCGCGGCGCACTCTCGGACCGCGCCCGCAACGGCCGCGTCCACGTCATTGCTGACCTGGTTGCCGGCTCCAAGCCGTCCTCCAAAGAAGCAATGGCAACCCTGCGCGGAGTTTCCGAGCGCAAGAACCTGCTCGTTGTCATTGAGCGCGCCAACGATGTTGCTGCACTGTCCGTGCGCAACCTCACGGATGTTCACGTTCTGTACGCAGACCAGCTGAACACCTACGACGTTCTCGTTTCCGACGACGTAGTCTTCACCAAGGCTGCCTACGAAGCATTTGTTGCTAACAAGGTTGCAAAGAACGAGGAGGATGCCAAGTGAGCGCAGCCACCATCAAAGACCCGCGCGACGTCGTGCTTGCACCCGTCGTCTCGGAAAAGAGCTACGGCCTGATCGATGAGGGCAAGTACACCTTCCTGGTGGACCCCCGCTCGAACAAGACCGAGATCAAGCTGGCCGTGGAGAAGATTTTCTCCGTCAAGGTCGAATCGATCAACACCATCAACCGTGCCGGTAAGCGCAAGCGCACCAAATTCGGCTGGGGTACCCGCAAGAACACCAAGCGTGCAATTGTGAGCCTCAAAGAAGGCACTATCGACATCTTCGGCGGTCCGCTTTCATAGCGGAGACCACTTTAACGAGGAAATAAATTATGGGAATCCGTAAATACAAGCCGACTACCCCGGGCCGTCGTGGCTCGAGCGTAGCGGACTTCACTGAAATCACGCGGTCGACGCCGGAAAAGTCGTTGGTACGTCCCCTCCCGAAAAAGGGTGGCCGTAACAACTCCGGTAAGATCACGACCCGTCACAAGGGTGGTGGACACAAGCGTCAGTACCGTCTGATCGACTTCCGTCGCCACGACAAGGACGGCGTCAACGCCCGCGTTGCCGAAATCGAGTATGACCCGAACCGTACGGCTCGGATCGCGCTCCTGCACTACGTTGATGGCACCAAGCGTTACATCATCGCCCCGAACAAGCTGTCCCAGGGCGACTTCGTAGAGGCCGGCGCCGACGCTGACATCAAGCCCGGCAACAACCTTCCGCTGCGCAACATCCCGGTAGGTACCGTAATCCACGCAGTCGAACTGCGTCCGGGTGGCGGCGCCAAGATGGGCCGCTCCGCCGGCGCATCGATCCAGCTCGTTGCAAAGGAAGGCCGTTTCGCCCAGCTGCGTCTGCCTTCCGGCGAAATCCGCAACGTTGACGTGCGCTGCCGCGCAACCGTCGGCGAGGTCGGCAACGCCGAGCAGTCGAACATCAACTGGGGCAAGGCCGGCCGTATGCGGTGGAAGGGCGTTCGCCCGACCGTCCGTGGTGTCGCCATGAACCCGGTTGACCACCCCCACGGTGGTGGCGAGGGTAAGACGTCCGGTGGACGTCACCCCGTCAACCCGAACGGTAAGCGCGAAGGCCGCACCCGCCGTCCCAACAAAGAGAGCGACAAGCTTATTGTTCGTCGCCGTCGTACTGGCAAGAACAAGCGATAGGAGCCTGGACACATGCCACGCAGCCTGAAAAAAGGTCCTTTCGTTGACCAGCACCTCTTTGTAAAGGTAGCCAGGGAAAACGAAAAGGGCACCAAGAACGTCATCAAGACCTGGTCCCGCCGTTCGATGATCGTCCCCGACATGCTCGGCCACACGATCGCCGTACACGACGGACGCAAGCACATCCCCGTGTTTGTCACTGAGTCGATGGTCGGGCACAAGCTCGGCGAATTCGCTCCCACGCGGACATTCCGCGGCCATGTCAAGGACGACCGTAAGGGCAAGCGCCGCTAGGCGCCTGCACTTACGTCAAAGACGAGAGAAGGAAAGCAATGGAAGCCAAGGCAATTGCGCGTCACATCCGCGTAACGCCTATGAAGGCCCGGCGCGTCGTCAACCTTGTTCGTGGTAAGCAAGCGAATGAGGCTCTGGCAATTCTGAAGTTTGCCCCCCAGGCAGCTTCAGAGCCGGTATTCAAGGTAGTTCAGTCGGCAATCTCCAACGCCCGGGTCCTCGCGGACCGCGACGGCGTGGCGTTTGACGAGAGTGACCTCATCATCAGCGAAATGTATGTTGATGAAGGCCCGACCATGAAGCGGTTCCAGCCGCGAGCCCAGGGTCGTGCATTTCAGATCAAGAAGCGCACGAGCCACATCACCGTGGTAGTTGCTACCCCGGAGAAAGAGGAGGCTCGCTAAGTGGGACAGAAAGTTAACCCGCACGGGTTCCGACTCGGCATCACCACCGATCACGTATCGCACTGGTTTGCTGACAGCACCAAGGCCGGCCAGCGGTACAAGGACTTCGTTCGCGAAGACATCCGCATCCGCCAGCTCATGTCCACGGGCATGGAGCGCGCCGGTATCGCCAAGGTTGAAATCGAGCGCACCCGCGACCGCGTCCGCGTGGATATCCACACGGCACGTCCGGGCATCGTCATCGGCCGCCGTGGCGCTGAAGCAGACCGCATCCGCGGCGAGCTTGAGAAGCTCACGGGCAAGCAGGTCCAGCTGAACATCCTCGAGGTCAAGAACCCCGAGATGGAAGCCCAGCTTGTTGCCCAGGGCGTTGCAGAGCAGCTGACTTCCCGCGTGGCTTTCCGCCGTGCGATGAAGAAGGCCATGCAGTCCGCACAGCGTGCCGGTGCCAAGGGCATCCGGATCGCTTGCTCGGGTCGACTGGGCGGCGCAGAAATGTCCCGCTCGGAGTTCTACCGCGAAGGCCGTGTGCCCCTGCACACCCTGCGTGCGAACATCGACTACGGCTTCTATGAGGCCAAGACCACCTTCGGCCGCATCGGCGTGAAGGTCTGGATCTACAAGGGCGACGTTACTGCCAAGGAACTGGCTCAGCAGGCAGCTGCTGCTCCGTCCCGTGGCCGTGCCGGCGACCGCCCGGGCCGCCCGGGTGGCGCCGACCGTGGTGACCGCCGCCGTCGTCCCGACCGCCCCGCAGCTGAGGCAGCACCTGCTGCTGCCGAAGCTCCGGCAGTTGAGGCTGCACCTGCTGCAGTAGAAGGAGGACAGGCTTAAATGCTTATCCCACGTCGAGTAAAGCACCGTAAGCAGCACCACCCGGGTCGTTCCGGCGCTGCTACGGGCGGCACCCAGGTCTCCTTCGGTGAGTGGGGCATCCAGGCTCTGAGCCCGGCCTACGTCACGAACCGTCAGATCGAGTCTGCCCGTATCGCGATGACTCGCCACATCAAGCGTGGCGGAAAGGTCTGGATCAACATTTACCCGGACCGTCCGCTGACGAAGAAGCCGGCCGAAACCCGCATGGGTTCCGGTAAGGGTTCTCCGGAATGGTGGGTCTCAAACGTCAAGCCGGGCCGGGTTCTCTTCGAGATCTCCGGTGTTGAGGAATCTGTCGCTCGCGAGGCACTGCGCCTGGCGATCCACAAGCTCCCGTTGAAAGCACGCATTCTGCGTCGCGAAGGTGGTGAATAGAAATGTCAGTAGGATCCAAGGAACTTGCATCCGCACAGCTGGACGGTTTCGACAACGAGCGTCTCGTTGAGGAACTCCGCAAGGCCAAGGAAGAGCTGTTCAACCTGCGTTTCCAGTCCGCCACCGGTCAGCTGGAGAACCACGGTCGTCTGCGCGCGGTAAAGAAGGACATCGCCCGCATTTACACCGTTCTCCGTGAGCGCGAGCTGGGCATTCGTGCCGAGGTTGCCGCACCGGTTGTGGAAGCCAAGGAAGAGAAGAAGTCCAAGAAGGCTGCAACCAAGAAGGCCGAGAAGGCCGAAACGGTTGAATCCGAGGAGGATGCCAAGTGAGTGAAAAGGAAGAGAACGTGACGGAAACTGTTTCCGGCGCAGCTAAGGCTGACGAGCGCGGTTACCGTAAGACGAAGCGCGGCTACGTCGTCTCGGACAAGATGGAAAAGACCATCACTGTCCAGGTCGAAGACCGCGTAAAGCACGCCCTCTACGGCAAGGTCATTCGCCGCAACGCCAAGATCAAGGCTCACGACGAAGAGAACAGCGCCGGCATCGGCGACCTCGTGCTCCTCGCCGAGACCCGCCCGCTCTCCGCTACCAAGCGGTGGCGTCTGGTCGAGATCCTCGAGAAGGCCAAGTAACACCTGCACTTTGTTGCCTGGTGATACAGCTGAAGCCCTCGTTCCCCTTTGGGGGAGCGGGGGCTTCTGCGTTGCCGGCGGCCGTTGTAACCGGCCGCCGTCGGGCGCTGAGTGGCTGTCCTGTGTGACGCCGTCGGGAGAGCGGGGTGTTGTGTGCTGGCGCCGGTGCTGTGATATGGGGATACGCCCGAAACGTGCTAAGATTTTGAGTTTGTATGGCGCCTTTAGCGCGCCGTCATCAACCTCGTAAACAATCGTGCCACGGCATAGTGCCCCCTCGCGCCCCGACTCGTCGGGAACCGCCTTGGGAAGCAAATGTTTTTGGCACGGGCGTTTAGGCCTGGTCTGGCAAAATCCAGGCAGGTCAAGAGACACCCCGATCAACCGTTCCGCAAGGCTCATTCCGTAGGAAGATTTTCGGTCTGAGAACCAGCGCGACGCAAGGAGTAAATAGTGATTCAGCAGGAGTCGCGACTCAAGGTCGCCGACAACACGGGTGCTAAGGAAATCCTTACCATTCGCGTTCTCGGTGGATCTGGCCGTCGCTACGCAGGCATTGGCGACGTAATCGTCGCTACCGTCAAGGACGCAATTCCGGGCGGCAACGTAAAGAAGGGCGACGTCGTCAAGGCTGTCATCGTCCGTACCAAGAAGGAACGCCGCCGTGCGGATGGTTCCTACATCAAGTTTGACGAGAACGCAGCCGTCATCCTGAAGAACGACGGTGACCCCCGCGGTACCCGTATCTTCGGACCGGTTGGTCGTGAACTTCGTGACAAGAAGTTCATGAAGATCGTTTCTCTGGCTCCGGAGGTGCTCTAGTCCATGGCTAAGATCAAAAAGGGTGACCTGGTTCAGGTCATCACTGGCGCCAAGGCTGAGCGCGGCGGCGACAAAGGCAAGCAGGGCAAGGTTCTGCGCGTATTCCCGGAGACCAACCGCGTGTTGGTTGAAGGCATTAACCGCGTAACCAAGCACACCAAGGTCGGTCAGTCGCAGCGCGGCACCAAGACCGGTGGCATTGAGGTCGTCGAGGCTTCGATCCACATCTCCAACGTGGCTCTGGTTGACCCGTCCACCAAGAAGCCCACCCGCGTCGGTTTCCGCACCGAGACCGTTGAGCGCGATGGCGTGAAGCGTGACGTGCGCGTCCGCGTGGCCAAGAGCTCAGGGAAGGACATCTAATGACTGAGACTCTCGAGACTCCGGCAAGCAAGATCGTTCCTCGTCTGAAGACCAAGTACGCCGATTCCATCAAGAACTCGCTGACTGAGGAATTCAAGTACCAGAACGTCAACCAGGTTCCCCGCCTGGTCAAGGTCGTTGTGAACATGGGTGTTGGAGATGCCGCCAAGGACTCCAAGCTGATTGACGGCGCTGTCCGCGATCTGACCCTGATCACCGGCCAGAAGCCGCAGGTAACCAAGGCCCGCAAGTCGATCGCACAGTTCAAGCTGCGCGAAGGCATGCCGATCGGTGCACACGCAACTCTGCGTGGGGACCGCATGTGGGAATTCCTGGACCGTCTGGTCACGCTGGCTCTGCCGCGTATCCGTGACTTCCGTGGCCTCAGCGGCAAGCAGTTCGATGGCAACGGCAACTACACCTTCGGTCTGACCGAGCAGGTTATGTTCCACGAGATCGACCAGGATTCCATCGACCGCGTACGCGGCATGGACATCACCGTCGTGACCACTGCCAAGACCGACGACGAAGGCCGCGCGCTGCTCAAGGCGCTTGGCTTCCCGTTCAAGACCGAAGACTAATCTAGCTACGTAAAAGGTCCGACCGCGCTACTTCCGAACTTTGTTCTGGACAACTGGCACGGCGGAAACCGTTATGAGGAAGGGCAAGAGCCCACATGACAATGACAGATCCCGTCGCAGACATGCTTACGCGTCTGCGCAACGCTAACTCGGCATACCACGATTCCGTGTCCATGCCGTACAGCAAGCTCAAGGCACGCGTTGCCGACATCCTGAAGGCTGAAGGTTACATTGCCTCCTGGAAAGAAGAAGACGCTGAGGTTGGCAAGAAGCTGACCCTCGAGCTCAAGTTCGGTCCGAACCGCGAGCGTTCAATCGCTGGCGTTCGTCGTATTTCCAAGCCGGGACTGCGCGTTTACGCAAAGTCCACCAACCTGCCGCACGTGCTCGGTGGCCTGGGTGTCGCAATCCTGTCCACCTCTTCCGGCCTCTTGACTGACAAGCAGGCCGGCAAGAAGGGCGTGGGCGGCGAAGTCCTCGCTTACGTCTGGTAACGGGAAAGGAAGAGAATAATGTCACGTATTGGACGTCTCCCCATCACCGTTCCTGCCGGCGTTGAGGTCAAGGTTGACGGCTCTGTCGTCAGCGTCAAGGGTTCCAAAGGCGAGCTGAGCCACACTGTGGCCAGCCCGATCGAGGTTTCCCTGGAAGATGGCACCCTGACTGTCGCCCGCCCGAACGACGAGCGCGCCTCACGTTCGCTGCACGGCCTGACCCGCACCCTGATCGCCAACATGATCCAGGGTGTCACCGCAGGCTACGAGAAGAAGCTTGAGATTGTCGGTACTGGTTACCGCGTTCAGGCCAAGGGAACTGATCTGGAGTTCGCTCTGGGCTACAGCCACCCGGTTAACGTCTCGGCACCGAACGGCATCACCTTTGCAGTTGAGACCCCGACCAAGCTCTCTGTTTCAGGTATCTCCAAGCAGCAGGTCGGCGAGGTTGCTGCCAACATTCGCAAGCTGCGGAAGCCGGACCCCTACAAGGGCAAGGGCATCCGTTACGCAGGCGAAGTCATCCGCCGCAAGGTCGGAAAGGCTGGTAAGTAACCATGGCGATCGCAATTAACAAGAAGCGTACGAACAAGAGCAAGTCTGCCCAGCGCAGCCGCCGCCAGCTTCGTATCCGCAAGCGCATCTCCGGTACGGCTGTACGTCCGCGTCTGGTCGTCAACCGCTCCGCACGTCACGTATTCGTCCAGGTTGTCGATGACACCAAGGGCCTGACCGTGGCAAGTGCCTCCACACTGGAAGCCGACCTTCGTGCATTCGACGGTGACAAGACCGCCAAGGCCAAGCGCGTTGGCGAACTGGTCGCCGAGCGTGCCAAGGCTGCCGGTATCGAAGCAGTTGTCTTCGACCGCGGTGGTAACAAGTACCACGGCCGGATCGCCGCCGTCGCTGACGGCGCACGTGAAGGTGGGCTGGCACTGTGACCGAAAATAACGAAAAGGACATTCAGGTGACTGAAGCTGTAGCTGCTCCGGCAACTGAGACCGCTGCGCCTGCTACCACTGACGACCGCCGTGGTGGCGCCCGTCGTGGCGAGCGTGGCGACCGCGGCCAGGGCCGTGGCGACCGTGGCGGCCGTGGTGGCCGTGACGGCGGCCGCGAGGCCGAGAAGAGCCAGTTCGTAGAGCGCGTCGTAACCATCAACCGTGTTTCCAAGGTCGTCAAGGGTGGTCGTCGCTTCAGCTTCACCGCCCTCGTCGTCGTCGGTGACGGCAACGGCATGGTCGGCGTCGGCTACGGCAAGGCCAAGGAAGTTCCCGCCGCCATCGCGAAGGGCGTTGAAGAGGCCAAGAAGTCCTTCTTCCGCGTTCCCCGCATCGGCAGCACCATCCCGCACCGCGTTCAGGGTGAGGCCGCCGCAGGCGTCGTCATGCTGCGTCCGGCTTCCGCCGGTACCGGTGTTATCGCCGGTGGCCCGGTCCGTGCAGTGCTGGAGTGCGTGGGTATCCACGACATCCTCTCCAAGTCGCTCGGTTCCTCCAACGCCATCAACATCGTTCACGCGACTGTTGATGCCCTGAAGCGCCTCGAAGAGCCGGCAGCAGTGGCAGCACGCCGCGGCCTCCCGCTCGACGAGATCGCTCCGCCGGCAATGGTGAAGGCTCTCCTGAACCAGAAGGCAGGTGTCTGAGTCATGGCTAAGAACGTGCTTGTCTCCGATGCAAAGTTGGAGATCACTCAGATCAAGTCCGCCATTGGCGGCAAGCAGAACCAGCGCGACACGCTGCGGTCCCTCGGCCTGAAGCGGATCGGACACACCGTTGTCCGCACCGCCGACGCCGTGACCGTCGGGATGCTCAACACGGTTCCGCACCTGGTAAAGGTAGAGGAGGCGAAGTAAATGGCAGAGAAGAACACCGCCGAAAAGGCACAGGGCGCCGCTGAGAAGCAGAACGCACTGAAGGTTCACCACCTGCGTCCCGCCCCGGGTGCCAAGACCGCCAAGACCCGTGTTGGTCGTGGTGAAGGTTCCAAGGGTAAGACCGCTGGTCGCGGTACCAAGGGTACGAAGGCCCGCTACCAGATCAAGGCTGGCTTTGCCGGCGGCCAGCTGCCGCTGCACATGCGCCTGCCGAAGCTGCGCGGCTTCAAGAACCCGTTCCGGGTTGAGTACCAGGTTGTAAACCTGGACAAGCTCAACGAGCTGTTCCCGGAAGGTGGCGCAGTCACCGTGGAGAACCTGGTCGAAAAGGGTGCCGTTCGCAAGAACCAGCCCGTCAAGGTGCTGGGCACCGGCGACATCACCGTCAAGGTTGACGTCACCGTCCACGCATTCTCGGCCAGCGCCGCAGAAAAGATTGCCGCAGCAGGCGGAAGCACCACCGCCCTCTAACGAGGCCGTGGGGCAGTTGCCCGTTGTTGAAAACTCCCGGTACCAGGGGCTCAGGCCCCCGGTGCCGGGAGTTTTTTTCAATTTTCGGGCCCCGCCGATTGTTCGCCGGACGCCTCCACCCGTTAGACTCGGTTGTTGGGTTTATTTGACCTGTCTCACACGACTTTACTTATTACTCAGGAGGACGCTTGCTTAGCGCATTCGGCCGGGCCTTTCGCACGCCTGATCTGCGACGCAAGTTGTTGTTCACGCTGGGAATCATCACAATCTTCCGCTTGGGTGCTTTCATCCCCTCGCCTGGTGTGAGCTACCAGAATGTCCAGCAATGCTTGCAGAACGGTCAGACCACGGGCGGGATCTACCAGCTCGTCAACCTGTTCAGCGGCGGTGCATTGCTGCAGGTGTCCATTTTTGCCCTGGGCATCATGCCCTACATCACCGCCAGCATCATCGTCCAGCTGCTCCGGGTGGTCATTCCCCGTTTCCAGCAGCTGTATGAGGAGGGCGCATCGGGGCAGTCAAAGCTGACCCAGTACACCCGTTACCTCACGATCGCCCTCGGCCTGCTCAACGCCACGACACTGGTGTCGCTGGCGCGGTCCGGCCAGCTGCTGCCTAACTGCCAGCTGCCCATCATCCCGGACAGCTCCATCGTCACCACGGTCCTGATCATCATCACGCTCACGGCCGGCACCGGCCTGATCATGTGGATGGGCGAGCTCGTGACCGAGAAGGGCGTCGGCAACGGCATGTCGCTGCTCATCTTCACGTCCATCGCGGCAGGCTTCCCGGGCTCGCTCGGTGCGATCTGGAAGGCACAGGGCCCCGGCACCTTCTTCCTGGTCCTGGTTATCGGCCTGCTCACCGTGGCCCTCGTGGTCTTCGTGGAGCAGTCCCAGCGCCGGATCCCGGTGCAGTACGCCAAGCGCATGATCGGCCGCCGCACCGTCGGCGGAACCAGCACGTACATCCCCATCAAGGTGAACATGGCCGGCGTCGTGCCCGTCATCTTTGCCTCGTCGATGCTGTACCTTCCGGGGCTGATCTCGCAGTTCAACCAGCCCAAGGCCGGCGAGCCGATGCAGCCCTGGGTTGAGTGGATCAACAACAACCTCACCAAGGGCGACCACCCGATCTATATGGCACTGTATTTCGCCATGATTGTGTTTTTCACCTACTTCTATGTTGCGATTACTTTCAACCCTGAAGAGGTCTCGGACAACATGAAGAAGTACGGCGGCTTCATTCCGGGCATCCGCGCCGGCAAGCCGACCGCGGATTATCTTCAGTACGTCCTATCCCGGATCACCCTGGCCGGAGCCTTCTATCTCGGCTTCGTGGCACTGATCCCGCTGGTTGCACTTGTCCTGATCAACGCGAACCAGAACTTCCCGTTCGGCGGCACCTCGATCCTGATCATGGTGGGCGTCGGTCTGGAGACCGTGAAGCAGATCGATGCGCAACTACAGCAACGTCACTACGAAGGGCTTTTGCGATGACGAGAATGTTGATTATCGGACCTCCCGGCTCCGGCAAGGGAACGCAGGCAGAACGCATTTCGGAACGCCTCGGCGTCGTTGCGATCTCCACCGGAGACATCTTCCGTGCCAACGTCAAGGGTGAGACTCCGCTCGGCGTCGAAGCCAAGAAGTACATGGACGCCGGTGACTTCGTCCCAGACAGCGTCACCAACAAGATGGTGCGCGACCGTCTCAGCGAGGACGACGTCGAGGCAGGCTTCCTGCTGGACGGCTACCCTCGCACCACCGCGCAGGTGGACTACCTCGATGAGATCCTGGCCGGCGCCGACCAGAAGCTCGACGTCGTCCTGCAGCTCACCGCGGACGACGAGGAACTGGTTACCCGCCTCCTGGGCCGTGCCAAGGAAACTGGCCGCAGCGACGACAACGAGGGCGTTATCCGTCACCGGCTGGACCTGTACCACGAGCAGACCGAACCCGTCGTGGCCAAGTACGCCGAGCGCGGCATCCTGACCCAGGTGGACGGCATCGGCCGCATCGACGAAGTCACCGAGCGCGTCATGGAAGCGATCAAGTCGGCCCAGGCCGCCTGATCCGCATCCGCTGATCCACGCCTGCGCACTGCGGCTGACGCAGCACAGAGACACAGCACAGAGACGCAGCACAGAAGGGCGCGTTCCGTACCATCGTGTACGGGACGCGTCCTTTGCTGTTGGACGGGCCGCAGGCAGTCCGTTCCGAGCCGCCGTGCCGGTGCGGGAGAATAGAGCTTGAAGACTTGGGTTGATGACCCATGGGGGAGGCCCGGGGGAAGGGCCGCCGGACCGCGAGAGAAAACACTGAGGTACAGATGGCATTCGGCCAGGCACGCATTGAATACAAGACCAACGCCCAGATGCGCACGATGCATGAGGCCGGGCTTGTCCTGAGCCGGGCCCTGGATGCTGCGGTAGCCGCTGCGGCCCCGGGCGTCACCACGGCCCGGCTGGACGAGGTCTTCGCCGCCGTGCTCCAGGAAGCCGGCGCCAAATCCAACTTCCTCGGCTACCACGGGTTCCCGGCCACGATCTGCACCTCGGTGAATGAAGAAGTGGTCCACGGCATTCCCGGCAGCCGGGTGCTCCAGGACGGCGACATCATCTCGATCGACGGCGGCGCGATCGTGGACGGCTGGCACTCCGATTCGGCGCGTACCGTGATTGTCGGCACCGCCGATCCCGAGGACGTGCGCCTGTCCGAGGTCACCGAAGCAGCCATGTGGCGGGGCATCGCGGCCCTGGCCACCGGCAAATTCGTCGGCGATATCGGCAACGCGGTGGACGACTACGTCTCCTCCGTGCCCGGCAAGCCGCTGGGCATCCTGGAGGACTACGTGGGCCACGGCATCGGCTCCGAGATGCACATGGCACCGGACGTGCTGAACTACCGCACCGGCCACCGCGGGCCGAAGATCCGCCCGGGGCTGTGCCTTGCCATCGAGCCCATGCTGGTCCGCGGCAGCATCGACACCGCCGTCCTCGACGACGACTGGACCGTCGTCACCACGGACGGCAAGCGCTCCTGCCAGTGGGAGCACTCTGTCGCCGTGCACGAGAAGGGGATCTGGGTCCTCTCGGCACCGGACGGGGGAGCGGCGAAACTGGCGCCGCTCGGCGTCGTGCCCGTCCCGATCCCGTAAGCCGAATCACACCGCGACGCGCAAGTTTTCTGGCGACACCCGAATACGGGTAGCGCCAGGGATTTTGCGCGTCCCAGGGCAATTGGCGCCGCTGAAGGCGGTGGTTTACGTCGGGGCGCACAATAGAGCCATGGGAGCAACGGGAGCGATCACCGACGTCGCCGGGATCCGGATCGGCCATGTCCAGAAGTCCGACGGCGGCTGGCTGAGCGGGGTAACGGTGATTCTGCCGCCGCCGGGAACGGTGGGCTCGGTGGACGTCCGGGGCGGCGGCCCCGCGACGCATGAGACGGACTCGCTGGATCCCACCACGCTGTCCCAGGCCGTGGACGCCGTGGTCCTCACCGGGGGCAGCGCCTATGGCCTCGCAGCCGCGGGCGGGGCCATGCGCTGGTGCGAGGAGAACGGCCGCGGCTTCCCCGTCCCCGGCGGTCTTGTTCCGATCGTGCCGGCGGCCGCGATCTTCGACCTGGGCCGCGGCGGCGATTTCTCCGCCCGCCCGGGCGAGGCCATGGGCTACGCGGCTACGGCCGCCGCGGCAGCGCAGCCGGAAGGGCACGACGTCGAACGCGGCAACGTAGGCGCCGGCACGGGAGCGGCAATCGGCAGGGGCGCGTACAAAGGGGGAGTGGGCACAGCCTCCGTCACCCTAGAGAACGGGGTGACCGTGGGCGCCATTGCAGTAGTCAACGCGCTGGGACTGCCGTTTGGTACATCGCCGCAACGGGTGGAACCCGGGGCGGACGGCCCAAACGCTTCGGAACCCGAGAGCGGCAAGGAGCCGCCGCCGCTCAACACCACCCTGGTCGTCGTCGCCACCGACGCGGTCCTGGACACGGCGGACTGCAAGCGGACGGCCTCGGCTGCCCACGCGGGGCTGGCCCGTGCGCTGGCGCCCAGCCACACGCTCGCTGACGGCGACACCGTGTTCGCCCTGGCGACGGGCGCCGTGGCACTTGACCGCAGCACCCCGACGGCCCGGCAGATAAGCCTCATTACACTGCAGAGCGCGGCGGCCGACGTCGTCCGGCTTGCCATCCTTGACGGGATCTCGCGGGCGGAGGCAGTGACGACAGCGGCCGGGACGCTAGGTGCGTACGGACGCTGAGTGCGCTACGATGGCTGGATTTAACTCCGGATTTAACAATCGGACCACGATGGCGTAGTGTTGTCTGTTGGTTGTCTGCCCCGTTGTGCCCTTTTGTGGTCGGGTGGCATCAACCAACCAATCAAAAACGTCCGCGGTCATGACCGGTGCAAACCGGGAGGCTGCGGCAACAACAGTTAGCGGAGGGTATGGCCAAGAAGGACGGGGTCATTGAGATCGAGGGCGTTGTGACCGAGGCGCTGCCCAACGCGATGTTTCGCGTTGAGCTCACCAACAAGCACATCGTTCTGGCACACATCTCTGGAAAGATGCGCCAGCACTACATCAGGATCCTCCCCGAGGACCGCGTAGTGGTGGAGCTGAGCCCTTACGACCTGACACGTGGTCGTATCGTCTACCGCTACAAGTAAACACTGGGCGGCCAGAGCAATAGCCGAGGGCCGGTCCAGCTGACACACGCAAAGGAACGCCATGAAGGTCAAGCCGAGCGTCAAGCAGATCTGCGAAAAGTGCAAAGTGATCCGCCGTAATGGCCGGGTCATGGTGATCTGCGAGAACCCGCGCCACAAGCAGCGCCAGGGCTAATTTCCTTCACAGGAAATCCTGGGTTGCTAACCCACGCAAGTAAATAAAGGCAGCACAAGCTGAACTGGGACGTATTGAGCCCGGACAGCTAACCCCCGGTCGGAGGCTGGGGCCGCACTGAAACTGCGGGTGTACTGCCTACGACCTCCGGTTTATACAAGGAGTACTGCCAATATGGCTCGTCTCGCTGGCGTAGACATTCCCCGCGAAAAGCGGTTGGAAATTGCGCTTACTTACATCTACGGCGTGGGCAAGACCCGTGCACACGAAACCCTGGCTGCTACCGGCATCAGTGCTGACGTTCGGGTCAAGGACCTGACCGACGCACAGCTGGTTGAGCTTCGTGACTACATTGAAGGCAACTACAAGGTTGAGGGTGACCTTCGCCGCGAAGTGGCCGCTGATATCCGCCGCAAGGTTGAAATCGGCAGCTACGAAGGTATTCGCCACCGCAAGGGCCTGCCAGTGCGCGGTCAGCGTACGAAGACGAACGCACGTACCCGCAAGGGTCCGAAGCGCACCGTCGCAGGCAAGAAGAAGGCCCGTTAAGCCACATTTGTCCCCTAAAATCGCTGACGCGATTTCAGGGAACCCGGCAAATGAGGGAACAACGGAGCTTTCCCCCAATAACTTTCTGTAGGAGAAAAAATGCCCCCGAAGACTCGTGGCGCGGTTCGCAAGCCGCGTAAGAAGGACAAGAAGAATATCGCGCTGGGCCAGGCGCACATCAAGAGCACCTTTAACAACACCATCGTGTCCATCACGGACCCGAACGGTGCTGTCATCTCCTGGGCTTCGTCCGGTGAGGTTGGCTTCAAGGGCTCGCGTAAGTCCACCCCGTTCGCTGCCCAGATGGCCGCCGAAGCCGCCGCAAAGCGTGCACAGGAGCACGGCATGCGCAAGGTTGACGTGTTCGTCAAGGGACCGGGTTCCGGACGCGAAACCGCCATCCGCTCGCTCCAGGCCGCTGGCCTCGAAGTTGGCTCCATCCAGGACGTCACCCCCAGCGCCCACAACGGCTGCCGTCCGCCGAAGCGCCGCCGCGTCTAAGGCTTTCCAGCGCCAGGAGCTTGCCCGGACCCTCACCGGTCCGGGCAGGCCCGGCCGCGTTAAGTCTCCAGACCGATCTTTCCACCACCTGTGTTGCGTCATATAGCGGATGCTCGCCGAAAGGAAACCTAAGTGCTCATTGCACAGCGCCCCACCCTCTCCGAAGAGGTCGTCTCCGAAAACCGCTCACGGTTCATCATCGAACCGCTGGAGCCGGGCTTCGGTTACACTCTCGGAAACTCCCTCCGCCGTACCCTGCTCTCCTCCATCCCCGGTGCCTCTGTAACGAGCATCCGGATCGATGGCGTGCTGCACGAGTTCACCACGGTTCCGGGTGTCAAGGAAGATGTCACTGAGATCATCCTGAACATCAAGAACCTGTCGGTTTCCTCCGAGCACGACGAGCCGGTTGTTGCTTACCTGCGCAAGCAGGGCCCGGGAGTCGTCACGGCCGCGGACATCGCTCCGCCGGCCGGCGTCGAATTCCACAACCCGGATCTGCACATTGCCACGCTGAACTCGAAGGGCAAGTTCGAACTCGAACTGACCATCGAGCGCGGTCGCGGCTACGTTTCGGCAGCTCAGAACAAGTCCGGCGACTCCGAGATCGGCCGCATCCCGGTCGACTCGATCTACTCGCCGGTCCTGAAGGTTACTTTCCGTGTGGAAGCTACCCGTGTTGAGCAGCGCACTGACTTCGACAAGCTCATTGTCGACGTCGAGACCAAGCAGGCAATCGCCCCGCGCGACGCTGTTGCTTCGGCAGGTACCACCCTGGTGGAACTGTTCGGTCTGGCCCGCGAGCTGAACACCGCAGCTGAAGGTATCGAGATCGGCCCGTCGCCGACGGACGCTGCCCTGGCAGCCGACATGGCTCTGCCGATCGAGGATCTGGACCTGACGGTCCGTTCCTACAACTGCCTCAAGCGTGAGGGCATCCACACCGTGGGTGAACTCGTTGCCCGCTCCGAGGCTGACCTCATGGACATCCGCAACTTCGGCGCGAAGTCCATCGATGAGGTCAAGGCCAAGCTGGTCGAACTGGGCCTGTCCCTCAAGGACTCCCCTCCCGGTTTCGATCTCGCAGCACGTGCCGCAGCCATCGAAGAGGACGACGCCGCGTTCAGCGACGACGAGCTCTAACCAACAGATCTTGGCCGGCTGGCTGGATGCACCCTGGTGCGCAGCCCAACGGCTTCCAATGAGGAGAAACTATTATGCCTACCCCCGCTAAGGGTCCGCGCCTCGGAGGCGGAGCGAGTCACGAGCGTCTTATGCTCGCGAACCTGTCCGCCGCACTTTTCGAGCACAAGCGGATCACCACCACGGTAACCAAGGCCAAGCGCCTGAAGCCGTACGCCGAGCGCCTGGTGACTTTCGCCAAGCGTGGCGACCTTTCTTCCCGCCGTCGTGTACTCGGCCTGATCAGCAACAAGGGCATCGTCCACGAGCTGTTCACCGACATTGCACAGGCAGTGGAGAACCGCGATGGCGGCTACACCCGCATCACCAAGATCGGCAACCGCAAGGGCGACAACGCCCCCATGGCTGTCATCGAACTGGTTCTCGAGCCGGTTTCCGCTAAGCAGGCTGTGGTAGCCGAGGCTACCTCTGCTGCCAAGCGCGATGCAGACAAGAAGGACGCCGCGAAGGCCGAAGCAGCTCCGGTTGCCGAGACCGAAGAGGCTCCCGAGGCTGAGGTCGCTGAGACTGAAGCTGTTGCTAACGAAGAGGCTCCGGCCGCTGAGGAAGCAGCCGTTGAGTCCGAGAAGGACGCGAAGTAATTCGCTAAATCTTTCTTATAGACTTAAGTCTATGAACGAGCTCAAACCCGCTGCCCCCGTCTTGGGGGGCGGCGGGTTTTTGCGTATCCGGATGGATGTGGCGTACGACGGCGGCCCGTTCAGTGGGTGGGCTGTGCAGCCAAGCCTGCGCACCGTCCAAGGCGTCCTGGAAGAGGCCCTGGCGCTGCTGATCCGCCGCCCCATCCGCGTCACGGTGGCCGGCCGCACCGACGCGGGCGTGCACGCCCGCGGCCAGGTTGTCCACTTCGACCTCAGCGAAGCGGAGTGGCTGGGCCTGAACCGGGGCGCTGAACTGGATCCCGCCGTTGCCCTGCTCCGCCGCATCCGCGGCTCCTTGAGCCGGGGCCTGGGCGAGCTCAGCGGGGCCATCGAGGTGCATACCGTAAGCATTGCGCCCGCTGGCTTCGACGCCCGCTTCTCCGCCCTCTGGCGCCGCTATTCCTACAGGATCGCCGACGGCCCCGCGCTGTGGGACCCGCTGGGACGTGCCTCCACTCTGTGGCACAAGGATCCGCTCGATGTCGGGCTCCTCAACGAGGGCGCCGCGCCGCTGCTAGGCCTGCAGGACTTCCGTTCGTACTGCAAGCCCCGCGAAGGCGCCACGACCATCCGTGAACTGCAGCGTTTCGAATTCGCCCGCGGCACCGACGGCGTCATTGTCGCCACCGTCCAGGCCGACGCATTCTGCCACAACATGGTCCGGTCCCTGGTGGGCTCGGCGTTGTACGTAGGGGAGGGCGTAGAGGCCCCGGGCTGGCTCTACGAACGGCTCCTGGCCCGGCAGCGGGATGCCAAGTCCGTGCTGGCTGCCCCGCATCCGCTGGTGCTCGAGGAAGTGGCCTACCCGACAGCCAGCGGCATGCTGGCCCGCGCCGAATTGACCCGGGCCCTGCGTGCCTAGATTGTTCGGCGAAATCCCCGAAAAGCGGCCAGATCGCCGGAAGTTACCAGCGATCCGGCAGCTTTCCGGCGACCTCGGGCCCTCTCCTAGAAGGCGGCCGGGGGACCGTCGGCGGGAAGCTCGAGAGTGAAAGTGGTTCCGTGACCCGGACGGGTGCGGCAGGAGATGGATCCGCCGTGCCGTTCCACGATGGCTTTGGTGATGGACAGTCCCAGACCGGCCCCCGGAATGGAACCGTCGCGGACGGCAGGGCTGCGGAAGAAGCGGGTGAAGACCCGTCCGGCGTCGGCGGCGGTCATGCCCATTCCGGTGTCCGCGACGTGGAGACGCACCAGACCGTCGGTCGTGCTGGCGGAGATCCGCACCGACCCGCCGTCGGGAGAGTACTTGATCGCGTTTGAAACGAGGTTGTCCAGGGCCTGGGTGATCCGGAGCGGATCCACGTTGGCCCAGAGCGGGACCGGGACGTCCATCGCCAAGCAGACCCGGTGTGCCTGTGCCTGTGCCTGGGCAGAGCCAAGGCTGGCCTCCACGAGACCGGCGAGGTCCGTGCGGCGGGGATGGACGTGGACTGCGGCGCTGGCGGACATGAGGAGGTCCGACACCAGGGCCAGGAGCCGCTCCGCATTGCGCTGCGCCACTTCGACACGGCGTGTCACCGGACTGTCCAGGCCCTCCGTGTCGGCGAGCACCAGGTCCAGGTTGCCGATGATGGATGTCAGCGGCGTGCGGAATTCGTGGGAGACGGTGGAGACCACCTCGTCCTTCGCCGCGAGGGCATCCACGAGGAGTGTGACCTCATTGAAGACCACCACCGCCCCCCGGAAGTTACCGGCGTCGTCCTTGAGAGGCCGGGCTCCCGTCGAGAGGACACGGCTGGCGGACCCCTCGCCGAAGCAGACAAGGTAGTCGGCAAAGGACTCGCCGGCCAGCGCGCGGCGGATGGGGCGGCGCTCGAGGGGCAGCGGGGTCATTCTGTCCTGCCCTGTCAGCAGCAGCTGGCCTTCTTCCGCCGGCAATTCCGCCGACTCCGGCGACTCCGGCGACTTCGCAGAGCCGGGGGCAGCGGCCGCGGATGCCTCCAGCTGGGTCTGCCAGCTGTTGGTCAGCAGCCGCCGGCCAGCAGCGTCGACTGCCACGATGCCGACGTCGACGGTGTCAAGAATGGTGTTCAGGAGCTGTTCGCGTTCCCTGCTGTCCGCGAGCAGGACTTCCAGTTCGGCTTCCTTGGACTGGATCCGCCACTGCTCGTGCCGAAGGCGGGCCCGCGCGAAACGCATGGCCAGGGAGACCGCCAGCATCATCAGCGGCACCAGCACGGCTTCGACCGTGCTGGCTGCCAGCGGAGCCGCGCGGTCCGCGAAGAGCCAGGGCAGGGCGCCCAGCAGTGGCACCGAGAAGCTCAGTGAAACGCTCGCGGCGGCCGACAGCCGGGACGCCGAAATCCACACCACGGGCAGGACCGAGAGCACACCAGGATCCGGCAGGCCGGCGGAAGTGCCGTCCCGGAGCAGGCCGATCGCGACCAGGTCCAGGACGGGGATGACGAGCGGCGCCAACGGACCAAAGCGTTGCCACGGGACCAGGACGCAGGCCGCAAGGAGCACGGCCTGCAGCGCAAGTGCGAACCGGCACAAGGCGCTGTCCGTAAGGCCGGGCCACGCGGCCGGGGCTGCGAGTACCACTCCAGCCATCATCACGGCCAGCGGCAGCTGGCACACAAGGACCCGCGCGCGCGGCCCCAGAGCCTTGCCGTATCGGTCCGCACCGCGGATCAGCCGCTGTTTAAGCAAAGACGCCCCGTTCCCTTCCCGTTGCTCCAGTTTTACACCTTGTGTCACGTAAATTTGACACAAAACGAAGTTTTGCTATTTGTATTACCGAGCAGCCGGGAATTTGCCGCGTAGGGTGGGTATTCTGGCAATGCCGGTGGGGGCCGGCGAGAACATTGCTGCCGGCGCATCCGCGAACGGCGGCGCAGCGTGACACATGAGGGGGGCCATGACCGACCTGGGAGTCGCCGTCGTAGTAGAAGACGACGAAGATGTTCGGAACCTTGTCGAAGCCGTATTGAGCCAGGCAGGCTTCGAAGTTCATTCGGCGGCCGGTGGGCGTGAAGGGGTCGACGTCGTCAGGGCGCGGGAGGCGAGCGTGGTCACCCTGGATGTCGGACTGCCCGATATCGACGGTTTCGAGGTGCTGCGCCGGATCCGGCAGTTCAGCGACGCCTACGTGGTCATGCTGACGGCGCGGACCGACGAACTTGACACGCTGACGGCGTTTCATACCGGCGCTGATGACTTTCTGGCGAAGCCTTTCCGGCCGCGCGAGTTGCGCGCCCGCGTCGGTGCCATGATGCGCCGGCCCCGGCAGGACATCGGGACCGCACACGTATCCGGTGCTGACGCCGTCGCCGCGCCGGCGCCGTCGCAAAGTCCGGTGCTGCACCACAACGGCCTGGACCTGAACCCCGAGACCCGGTCCGTGAGCGTCGACGGGGTGGCGATCAGCCTGACCCGTAGCGAGTTCGACCTCCTGCAGGCCCTTCTCGTGGGCGCCGGCGCTGTGCGGTCCAAGACCGAACTGGTGCGGGTTGTCCGGGGTGATTATTATCGGGCGGATGCCTACATCAGCGAATCCGACGAACGCGCCGTCGAGGTTCATATCGGCAACCTGCGCAGGAAACTCGGCGAGGACCCGGTGCAACCGCGCTGGCTGCAGACTGTCCGCGGGGTGGGCTACCGGCTTTCGCCGGCGCGGTAGCTTCTCTGGCTGGTCGGCGCCCGGCGTCCGGTAGCCGGCACCCGGATCGTGAGTTGGGGGCAGCGGTACCGGCGGCCCTAGCTGTCCCACAGCACATAGCTGAACTGGAGCTCGTCAATGGTTTCCCCGCCGCGCTCGGCGACGTCGCGCAGGAGCGTCAGGGCGTGGCCCAGCTCGCCGGCCCTGAGGGCGTTCTCCAGCTCGCCGGCGAGCTGGGCCAGGCGCAGGCCGCCGACCATGGCCGAGGACGTCTTCAGGCTCAGCACCGCGTCCATCGAGCCAGCGAGATCCCCACGCTCCAGGGCCGACGCCAGCGAGCGGTACCGCTGATCCCACATCCGCGTGTAATCCCTCGCAAATCCCTTCGCCACGGCCGGGCTGTCTAGCTGGTCACCAAGCTCCTGAAGCGCGCCCGGATCCACAAGCGGGGGCGCCGCCGGGAGGACCGCCGGCGCACTGGACGCCGTTAAGGCAGGCACCGGCAGTCCGGGAGAGTTTGTGGGAGCGAGGGCAATGCTCTCGTCTCCGTCGTCGGGGCAAGCGCTTGGAAGGGACATGTGAACACGCTACTTGCTGATAGAGGCGATGCCTTGCAGCCCGGTCTATCCTGCGGAAACCTTGAGGCATTCCGATGGGGAACCAAGCACGGGCGCTATTGCGGGCTATGGACCCGACTGTGACCGAGGCTGTTACTGGCCGCTGAACGTGTCAATGGCGTTAATGACGGCCGGGCCCAGGATGGCAATGAAAAGCACCGGGAAGATGAAGAACAGCAAGGGGAACAAGATGGTGACGGGCAACTTCATGGCCTTCTCCTCAGCCCGTTGCCGGCGCTTGACCCGCATGACCTTCGCCTGAATCCGCAGCACCCGGCTGATGGCAATGCCGTAGGCGTCGGCCTGGACCACCGCCTGGACGAAGCTGCGCAGCTCGGGCACGTTGGTCCGTTCCGACAGTGCCACGTAGGACTCCCGCCGGCTGCGCCCGACCTGCATGTCCTGCAGGGTGCGGATCAGTTCCTCCGCCAGCGGGCCTTTGCCGTTCTCGCCCGCGCGGGCCATGGCGCCCTCGAAGCCCAGGCCCGCTTCCACGGAGATGAGCATCTGGTCCAGCGTGTTGGCCAGTTCCAGCTGCATGATCTTCTGCCGCTCCTGCCCTTTGCTGTAGAGCAGGAGGTCGGGGATGAAGTAGCCCAGCAGGAGCACAAAGATTCCCACCAGCTTGAGGATCGGCGTCGAACTGTTGGCGCTGATCCAGAAGCCCAGGAGGGCACCAAGGAGGCCAAGGAGCGGCTTGGCCGAGAGCACCCGCCCCAGCGGCAGGGAGGCGGGGCGCCCGGCGAGGGACAGCAGCCTGTCCAGCTTGCGGACGTAGGCCGCGGGGGTCAGCCGGTAGCCGATCCGTTCCAGCAGGCCACTGCGGTCCCGCTGGGTGAGTTCGGCAGGGTCCGTGCCCAGGGCGAGTATCTCCCGGACGGCGCGCTGTGATCCGCGGTCGACCGAGAGCAGGGACCACGCGAGATAGCCGAGCGGCAGAGCCACCAACAGCATGGCAAGAAGTACGGCGGGTGCCATGGCCGGCTCAGAACTTCAGGTCGATGATCTTGCGCATCCACAGACCGCCAATGGTCATGAGGATGACGGAAGCGCCGATCATGCCCCACCCCAGCGGGTGCGTGAACATGGCGTTCATGTAGCCGGGATTGACCAGCATCAGCATCACCACGATCCCGATCGGCATGGCCATGAGGATGTAGGCGGAGAACTTGCCCTCGGCGGCGAGGGACTTGATGTGCCCCTTGATCTCGCTGCGCTCGCGGATGGTCTCGTTGACCTGGTCCAGGACTTCGGCCAGGTTCCCGCCTACCTCGCGGTTGATCTGGATGGCCTGGGCGACCCAGACGAAATCCTCGTTCCGCATCCGGTCCGCGGTGTCGGTGAGGGAGGCCAGAAGGTCCCGGCCAAGGCTGGTCTCGGTGACCACGCGGCGCATCTCCTCCGACGTCGGGCTTTGCGATTCGGACGCGGCGGCGTCAATGGCGCGCAGAACGCTGTGCCCCGCCCGGAGGCCGCCGGAGAGCAACTGCAGGGTATCGCCGAGCTGCTGGTCGAACTTGTTGCGGCGCTTGCCGGTCAGGAAGCCGATCATCAGGTGCCCCACGACCGGTGCCAGGAGCACCAGCAGGACCGCCAGCAACGGGCCCGCGACAACGAACCCGGCCACGCCCGCCGCAACGGCGCCGGCCAGCAGCAGGACGAAAAAGTCGGCCTGGCCCAGGCGCAGTCCGGCCTGCTCCAGCGACTCGCGGTTGAAGAGCCGGACCTTGCGGCCGGAGAAGAACCCGTCCACCAGGTGGACGGCCGAACCGGCGAACCGCGTCAGCTGAGAGTCTGGCTGGCCCTTGACGGGCCGGCGTCGGTCCAGCGGGACACTTGCCCCGCCCGGTGCGAGCAGCACGAACCCGAGGACCACCACGGCGCTGTAGAGCAGGCCGACGCCGATGGGCAGCAGAGTCATCGGCAGATCACGCCCTTCCGGCCGGCGTCAGCGGCGCGGCAAACACACCGGGGGAGACATAGATGCCCAGGTCCTCGAACCGGTCGATAAAGCGCGGCCGGATGCCGGTGGGGACCGGTCTGCCGAGAAACCGGCCATGGGCGTCGACGCCGGCGGCGTAGTCGAACACGAAGGCGTCCTGGAGCGTGACGATGTCTCCCTCCATGCCCTGGACCTCGGTCACGTGGGTGATCCGCCGGGTGCCGTCCCGCAGGCGGGAAATCTGGATAATCAGGTTGACGGCGGAGGCGATCTGTTCCCGGATGGCCCGCAGCGGCAGGTCCATGCCAGCCATGAGCACCAGCGTCTCCAGCCGGGCCACGGCATCCCGGGGCGAGTTGGAGTGGACGGTGGAGAGCGAACCGTCGTGGCCGGTGTTCATGGCCTGGAGCATGTCCAGTGATTCGCCGCCGCGGACCTCGCCCACCACGATCCGGTCCGGCCGCATGCGCAGGGAGTTCCGCAGCAGTTCTCGGATGGTGACCTCGCCCTTGCCCTCGGTGTTCGACGGCCGGCTTTCCAGCCGCACCACGTGTTCCTGCTGGATCTGGAGCTCGACGGCGTCCTCGATGGTCACGATCCGCTCGTCGTGGGGCAGGAAGGAGGACAGGACGTTGAGCAGTGTCGTCTTGCCCGTGCCGGTACCGCCGGAGACGATGATGTTGAGCTTGGCCTTCACGCAGGCGTTCAGCAGCTCCGCCATTTCCGGCGTCAGCGTGCCGAACTCGATGAGGTTCCGGATGGTCAGCGGGACCTTGCTGAATTTTCGGATGGTCAGCGAGGAACCGCCGACGGCGAGGGGCGGGATGACGGCGTTGACGCGCGACCCGTCCTCGAGCCGCGCATCCACCAGGGGCGAGGACTCATCGATGCGCCGGCCCACCTTGGAAACAATGCGCTCGATCACTTTGCGTAGGTGGTCCTCGGAACTGAAGCGGGACTCCGTCAGAGTCAGTTTGCCGTTCCGTTCCACGTAAATCTGGTCCATCCGGTTGACCATGATTTCCGTGACGGCGGGGTCGTCCAGGAGGCGCTGCAACGGGCCGTAGCCCAGGACGTCGTCGGCCACGTCGCGGACCAGCCGAGAGCGCTCTTCGACGGACAGGGGGACCTGTTCGGCGTCGATGATGCGGGTCAGCTCTTCCCGCGCCGAGGTGCGGAGGTCCTCTTCCTTGGTTGCCGAATCGTTGAAGCGGGTTCCCATCCGTTCGAACAAGGCCGTGGCGGCCCGTTGCTTGAGGGCCGCGAAGGCGTCGACGGGCTGCTGGCCCCGGGCGCGGGGTTCCTGGTGTTCAGGGAAGCCCGGCGCAGGTGGGTGGCTGTCTTTCTGGAGCACGTCGGCGGCGCGCGCTGCCGGCGTCGTCTCGCTTCCGCCCAGCCGGGACGCTGTTTGCGGGGATACCTTCAGCGGGGACGCGGCCGGCGGGGGTGCGGGCGTACCCTCGGCGGAGCGGAGCCGCTCGGAGAGCTTCACTTAGACCACCACCCGACGGTGGAGTTTCTTCTGGGCGGTGGCGCGCCAGGCGGGATCGAACCGGTTGACGAGCTGGCGCAGGCCCTTGATGGCCGGGTCCTTGCGTCCGTCCTGGAGCACCGGGATGCCGCGGTTGGTGGAGAACGCGACTGCCTTGGACCGGGGGATGCTGACGTCCACGGGCGCCCCGATGGTCGCCTCGACGTCCTGGACGCTCAGCCCGGACTTGGAGTCGGCCATGTTCAGGACCACGTGGCGGGTCTCGGGCAGCAGATTGAGCCGCCGGAGGATTTCCAGGCCGGAGCGCAGCCCGCGGATGCTCGGCACGTCCATGGCGGTCACCCAGACCGCATCGGTGCATTGTTCGAGCGCGGCGAGCCCGACCTCCGGGAGCCCGGGCGCGGTGTCGACCACGACGTACTGGAACTGTTCGGCCAGTTGTTCGAGTAGCCGGGTGACCTGCTGTGGCGTGATGTCGTCCGCCTCCTCGGGCGTCCTGGGGGCGCAGAGGGCGTAGATACTGGCGGGGTGGACCGTGAGGAAGGCCTTGAGCACGAGGGAATCCTGGCTGGCCGAGGACGAGACGGCGTCGGTCACCGTGTGCTCCGGGTCCAGGTACAGGCCCGAGGCGACGTCCCCGAACTGCAGGTCCAGATCCACGATCACCACGCCCATGGGCGCGACTTTGCCGAGTCCGATCGCGATGTTGGTGGCGATCGTGGTCTTACCCACCCCGCCCTTGGGGGAGAAGACGCCGATCACCAATCCCTTGGCGCTGTCCGGCTGGCTGGC
Organism: Arthrobacter sp. 05T420; assembly: GCF_056396305.1. NCBI lineage: Bacteria > Bacillati > Actinomycetota > Actinomycetes > Micrococcales > Micrococcaceae > Arthrobacter > Arthrobacter sp. 05T420. The sequence goes on from NZ_JBFTLG010000001.1 coordinate 159,696, forward strand.
CGCAGTGGTCCGGTTGCGCGTGGCGAACGACTGGCAGGCCCGCTCCAGCAGCACCCGGATCTGGGCGGGGTCCGCCGCCGGGCTGAGGATGTCGCGGATGCCGGCCCGCATGGCCAGCAGGATGAAATTCGGATCTGCCTCGCCGACCAGGATGACGCTGAGCTCGGGAAGCTGGACGTCGAACACCGTCGCCAGGCGCAGGGCGTCCTCCACCGGCACGTCCGGTCCCAGGATCAGGACCTCCGGCCGTTCCTGGTTGAGGCTGGCGAAGAGCTCGGCAGGGTTCGCGGGATTGACGAACGCGAAGGTCTGCAGGGTGCCGGGGAGGCCGCCGGCCAGCGCCTGGCGGACGCGGGCATCAAAGTCAGTATTGGGGGTGATGAGTACAAAACGGCTCACTTGTAGACCTCCGGTTTCGTCATGATTCCAGGCCGGCCGCTGTCCTTGGCGTTGAGCGGTTCCTTGCTCAGCCAAAGGCTGGCGGAGTCGGTGAACTCCGAGGCGTAGACGATCTTGCCGGCGTCGACGTCGTTGACGGCGACGGTCAGCAGCAGCGATCCGGTGGGGAGCGAGGTGTCCTCGGCCGGCGCAGTGGCGCCGTCCGTTGGCGGCTGGGCTGGAGTGGTGGCGACGGGAGCGCGCTGCACCCCGGTCACCAGGACCTTGTGGATGGTCAGCTGGGTTGTTTCCTTCTCCGGCTTGGCTTCGAGGCCGCCGCTTTTGAAGGAAATGAAGATGCCGACGTGATCCCCGGGTGCCAGCCTGCCGCCGACCACGCGCTGCGGTTCGAGCTGGAAGGAGACTTCCTGCAGACCGGCCGGGATCTGTACGGAGCCGCTGGTCTGCAGTTCCTCGGGGGCGATCAAGCGCTCCGCGACGAGCTGCTCGCCGGGGAGCAGCTCAACCGCGGTGACTTTGCCGGCCAGCCCGTCCAGGTTCTGGAGCGCCGACTTCGAGACAGCCTTTCCGGGAAGTTCCTCGCTGGTGACGAAGGCTTTCAGAGCTGCAACCGAGGTGCCCGCGGGCACCGCTTTATTGACCACCAGGACGGTGAGGGGCTCGAGGCCCTGAACAGCCCGGCTGTCGGCTCCCTGCGCGTAGCTGACCACCAGGATGGCTCCGACGACGGCCAGCACCAGGGCCGCGATTCCTGCCAATAAGCGTGACTTCACTATTAGGGCGCTCCAATGGTTAGGCGGACTATTGCGGTCCCGTAGTCCGGTGCCGCGCCGAGTTCGAAGGCGTCGGACAGCGAGACGTAACGGACGAAATAGCCCCTGATGGTCTTGTTCTTGAGGGTCCCGCTCAATGACCAGCTGTAATTGGCGAAGCGGTAGCCAGTGACATGGAAGGCGGCAAATCCCTTCACGTAATACTTGCCGCTGGAGCCGTTACCGGCAGCCACGTCGTATAGCGGGAAAAGGACTGTTTGGTCATTCATCTTGCTCATGTCCGCAGCCGTGCACTCGCCTGGTGCGCTCGCGCCCGTGTTGCTGGTGAACCATGCGCCAGCACTGTTCGCCTGCCCGGCGGTCAGGGTGACTCCGCATTTTGCATCGCTATCCGTAATCCAGCCGAAGCCACCCGGGATCTCGCCGCAGCCGCCGGAATCCATGTCCAGGACCTGTTCGGCGCCAGCCAGCGAACGGGGTACCAGGTTGAGTTTGCATTGGGCTATGGCCAGGGGCAGAAGGATCGTGCCCGTGGACGGCGTCCCCCACTGCACACGGGACGTGGCTGTTACTTCGGCGCTTGAAAAACCCATGGCACGGGCAAAGAAGAGCGAAACCCTGTTGGGCGTCTTACCTGCTTCCTGGGCCCCCACCGTTACTTTCACGGTGCGGGCGGCCTTGTCCAGGACGAGGGCTGCTATGTTGCTCGCGCCGTCGGGGGCGTTGCCGTTGGCGAGGCTTCGGGCGAGCGGAGAACTGGTGGAGCAGTCGGCGTCGCTGATGTCCTTGGCGCACTTTTGGGCGATCATAAGTGCCACTGCATCCGAGCCGTTCTGATCCTGGGTCCGCTCGGCGTAAAGCATGCCGACGTCGACCGCTAGGGCGGCGAACCCCAAAAGGGTCACCATGAGGATCGCGACGAGGATGCTGACGGCGCCGCGCTCGCCGTTTCCCTCCGCGCTCACCTTGCCTAGCCGCCGCATACCATGACTCCCGTGCCTTGCATCGGGAATGGCCCGGCAATGCCTGTCATGGTGGCGAGGGTGTAGGAGATCGTGAAGGTCACTTGCGCTCCGGTGGTACAGGTGGCGGGATTGACGGTGATATTGGCGTCCGTCAAGGCAGGCTTCAGAGCCGGGGCCGCGTTTTTGGCTGCGGTCCGCGCGGCCATGGGGTCGTTGCCTATTGCCATCACGCGCACGCCTTCGCGGGCGGCGCTGGACAGCGAAATCTGGACGTTGTAGGCGCGACCGAACTCCATGATGCCCAACAGCAGCATGATCAGTACCGGAGCCAGGAGGGCGAACTCCACGGCCACGGCCCCCCGTTCATTTGTCTTGGACATTGAGGGGCCGCCTTTCTGCCGGTCGCTTGCCGGTTGGTCGTGTGGTGGCGGCTCCGAGCCGCCACCACACGATGATTCGGGGCCGACGGGATTACGGCGTGCAGGAAGCCTGCCCGGCCGCGCCACCTGCCGCGAAAGCTCCATGCGATACGGAGCATTGGACCTGTACGAACGTGTCATGCAAGGAGCCGCCAAGGAGTGCGACAGCCGCGATGACCACGACCGCGATCAGCGAGACCATGATGCCGTATTCAACGGCGGTGGCGCCGCGCTGGTCGCGGCAAAGACGGGCAGTGATGTTACTGGGGAAAGAACGCATGAATGCCTCCTGTACGGACCGGCTAGCGGAGAGGGACTTCGGCGGGGTGCTACGAGCAAACGGACGTAGCGGCTGTCCAGGTCTTACCTGAGACCTGGCACTGCACCTGGCTAAACGTGTTTTTCATAGTGGTGCCGAGGAGTGTCACGGCGACGATGATCACGACGGCGATGAGGGAGACCATGATGCCGTATTCGACGGCGGTGGCGCCGCGCTGGTCTCGGCGAAGGCGGGCTGCGAAGCTGGAGAGAATAGAACGCATTGGTGACTCCTGAGCGAGTTGGGAGGCTGGCCCTGCACCAGCACTGAGAGGAACTTAGCAACCGACGACACGCCGACGATTCGGCTTTGACGCATCCTGTGCCAAGGCTTCCCAAACTGCATCTTTCCTGTACATTCACTGCGCCCAACCTGCGCTCGTATACAGGTTCTTCGCCGAATTCCTGGCAAACAGAAGGACCCCCTCGGCTCTGGTCCAAGGGGGTCCGGTTTCTGGGTGTCCTACGGCCGGCGGTTCCGTGTACGCCGGCCGATCAGTCAGCTCGGGATACGTATCAGTCGGGAGTTGGAACTGATCGCATTGATAGCTGAGACAAAGATCGGTCCGAGGTCCGCTCCGTTTGAGGCGCAGAAGAAATAATCTCCGTCGGAGTTCTCCGCAGCCGCTAGGGCCGGCGTCGAACAATCGTTGCTGGCGGTGCTTGGGACTCCCGGGGACTTCTCGGAGGCAGCGGCAGCGAGAACGTCGCGCACAAAGGTTGGGCTGCCACCGCACCGGGCGGACGTTGCTGCGTTGTACGCGACAGTGACGATCAGGATGTTCTTAGACTTTGCGTCGGCGGCAACTGCCTTCAGATTGTCGCAGGCAAACGCTCCGTTCGAGTTCGTGATGTCGCCTGAGGCGTCCACCGAGGTAACTTCTCCGATGCCGGTCTCGTTCGGTTGACCATCAGTCTCCAAGACAATGGCCTTACGGGGTGTTCCTGCACGGGCCGGCAGGCTCCCGAGGTTGTTGGCGTCCAGTCCAAGCAGATATCGAGCCGCGGCCTTCACGGGTGAGGCCAGGTAGGTGCCGCTGCCCGAGTGCGCCAGGCACTGCACACCCTGGACGAGTGCGCTGCCGTTGTTGAGCGCGGCCGGTATGCCTGTGGTGGTGTAGTCGTTGGAGAACGGGACGGGAATCCATGGGCCACTCGTGGCCGAACCCGAAGGGTTAGTGTTGCAGCCGGTGGTGGGGCTGCTACGACCGATGGTGCCCAAGGCTACGTACTGTTGGTCCTTGGTCATAGTCTTGAGTGTGGTCTGAATGGCGGTTTTCATACTGGCAAGGTCAGTGTCGCTCATACTGCCCGTCCGGTCTGCCACCAGTGCGACGTCCATGGGGTTCGGTGTCTGGGAGCCGCAGGAACCCTTGCACGCGTCCGAGGCCAGTGAGCCGGTGTTGCCGCTATTAATCCCGATCACGGGCGCGAAATTGAATGCGACGTCCTTGTCGTCGGTCGCTGTGATCGAATTACAGGAGTTGCTACCCCCCGGGATACAGGGGATTGCGCAGATGGTTTCGCTGCATCTGGCGCCGGCGATTGTTCCGGGATTGCAGACGCTCGGAATCTGACTGGTGACCACAGTCCGGCCCGCACCTGTTGACGCCACCACGCACCAGAAGGTGACCGCGGGTGCCGCTGCCGGGTCGTTGGCCCGGGCGAATGATGCCGCAGCGTTGCGGGCAGCCACCGGGTCGCCGGGGAGGTATGACGCACCAGCCAGCGCGGCGGCGTCCATTGCATTGCTCAGGTGCTGGCGCTCGTAGACCAACCTGCCGACGTCGAGGGCCATCGCAAGGGCCCCGAATAGCACCGGAACCATCAGAGCGAAGATGACGGCCGCCGCTCCACGCTCCAGGGATGCCTTGCTGCGTGCGTTACTCTCCTTCGCCTGCTCCCGGTTAGTACGGACGCGAAATAGCCGCTTCAGGAACGGTCCTGGTGTCAAGGCGTGCATGACCCTCCGGTCCAACGCTGTGCACCCGAGGCCACAGCCGCCGGGCTTTCCATTTTCATAACGGCTTTGGCCTCGAAGACTCCGCCGAGTACCCAGGAAAAGAAACCGGTCAGGGAAGACTGAGGGTAGCGCAGGCAAACGACCATAAGCCCGGGAGCCCCAGCCGAGGTGTCGACGGCGAAGCGAACCTGGAGTTGGCTACTGTCCAGCGAACCCGCCGCACGGTTGGCGGACGCTATGACGTCACCTTGCGTCACTCCTTGTCTCGCGCTTTCGCGGGCCGCTCCCTGCAGGTTGACACTTTGACCGAAGGCCATCCCAAAGTCGATCACACCAAGGAGCATGGACAGGAGCAAGGGCAAAATCAAGGCAAATTCAACTGCCGTTGCACCGCGCTGCCGGCCATCCCGAACCCGTCGATATCCTGTTCTGGACCTAAGCATCTGTTGCTCCTTTCGATCAGAGGGTGATTTTGAACGGCGTGCCGGGTTGGATGTATTGGTCAACGGCCCGAAAAGGTGGCGATGGCATTAATAACGGCGGGACCAAGGATGACGATAAACAGCGGCGGAAAAATAAAGAGAAGCAGCGGAAAAACCACGGCCACTGGAAGCTTCATTGCCTTTTCCTCTGCCCGAAGACGTCGCCGAATTCGCATCTGGTCCGCCTGGGGTTTCAACACCCGTGCCACGGAAAGCCCCTGCACATCAGCCTGGATGATTGCGCTTACGAAGCTCTTCAACTCCGGAACCGAGGACCGGGCGGCCATGGCCTTGTACGCGTCACGGCGCGTACTACCGGCTTGGATGTCCTGCAGTGTCCGCACCATTTCTTCCGCGACGGGACCCGATCCGTTGGCCCCGACCCGGGCCATGGCGACCTCGAACCCTAGGCCTGCCTCGACCGAGATCAGCAGTTGGTCAAGGACATTGGGCAGATCCAGCCGCAATCTTGCCTGGCGCTTCGTACCGCTGTTGTAAACGAGCAGATCGGGAAGGACGTAGCAGGCCGCCGTGAAGAATACCGACAGAAGGACTCCCTGCGGGCTTCTTGCACCACCAAATAGAAGGGCCAAGAGTGCCCCGCCAAGAGCGGCCGAGGGTTTCAGAGTCAGGAGGCGGTCCAGCGGCATTGAGGCCGGCCGTCCCGCCTTCCCGAGCATCCGGTCCAAGCGGGACACATAGGCCGTCGGAGTCAGCCTGCGGGCCAGAATGACCAGCCGGTGTGGACCGACCTCTGAACCACCGGGCTGTGGGCTCGAAGCGGCGGCGAGCCTCGATCGGATCAAGCGGCCGGAAGCCCTGTCGAAGTCAATCAATGACCAGGCAAAGTAGGTCAAAGGAAGGATGATACTGGCGATCAACAGCCAGACCGTGGTGGTCATGTGTTCAGCTCCTTAGAATGCGATCTTGACCATGCGGCTGATCCAGAAGGACCCGATGGCCATCATGATCACGCTGGCTGTAATGAGGATCCAGCCCAGCACAGTCGAGAAAAGGACCGACATGTATCCCGGATTGACGAGATTGATGAACACGGCGACGAAGAACGGCAACGCAATCAGGATGTATGCCGAGAACTTTCCTTCCGCCGCCAATGCACGTACTTGGCCCTTGATCTGAGCCCTTTCTCGCACGGTGTCTGCAACGTGGTCGAGAACCCCGGCCAAGTCGCCGCCGACCTCACGGTTGATCTCAATCGCCTGGCTGAGCCATTGGAAGTCCTCGCATTCCAATTTCAGGCCCACCTCGGCCATGGACTCTGAAAGCGAACGGCCGACTCTGTCCTCGTTGACGATCCTGGCGAGTTCCTCACCCATCGGAGCCGACATCTCGACGCTGGCGCTGCGCATGCTCTGGGCGATGCTGTGGCCGGCACGCAGGCTGCCCGAGAGGGACATGAGCATGTCGCTGAGCTGGCCCTCGAAGGCGGCGCGGCGGCGGCCTGTTTTGAAAGAGATAAGCGCTTTGGCGGCCACCGGACAGATGCCGGCGAACACGATGGCTAGAAGCCAGCCCTGAAACACGAATCCCGCCAGCCCCAGAACGAAGGCGGCAACCAAGATCAGGACGGCGAATTCGGAGGGCTGGAGTTTCAGGCCTGCCCCGGCGAGTGCCTCGCGGCCGAAAGGGCCGCTGCTCTTGTGCCCGACGCGCCGCTCCACGGCCGCGACCGTTACGCCGCTCAGCTTCGAAATCATCGAGGAGGTGGACTCCGCCGGCGGCCTTCTCCGGTCGACGTGGATGTCCGTGTACCGGGGACGGAACGCGCCAAAAAGGGCGAGGGTCACGGCGAGCAAAATGAGCACGGTACCCGCAAGCAGAACAGAATCATGGGACACGGGGGCTCACCGCCCCGACTTGTGGGGTGCGGGAAAGAAGATTTCGCCGGGGACACTGATTCCCAGGTCGGCGAACCGTTCGACGAAGCGCGGGCGGACACCCGTGGGAATGGGCTTGCCGATAAATCGACCGTCCTGGTCAACGCCGGCCGCATAGTCGAAGACGAAAGCGTCCTGCAGCGTCACGACTTCGCCCTCCATACCCAGGACTTCTGTGATGTGGGTGACCCGGCGTGTTCCGTCCTTCAGCCTGCTCAGCTGCACGATCAGGTGGACTGCGCTGGCGATTTGTTCGCGGATGGCCCGCAGGGGAAGGTCCATCCCTGCCATGAGGACCAAGGTCTCCATGCGGGCTATTGCATCCCGGGGCGAGTTTGAGTGCACGGTGGAGATCGAACCGTCATGGCCGGTATTCATGGCCTGGAGCATGTCCAGGGCTTCTCCGCCGCGGACTTCGCCAACCACGATCCTGTCCGGCCGCATGCGCAGGGAATTTCGCACGAGTTCGCGGATCCCAACGGCACCCCGGCCCTCGACATTTTCCGGTCTGCTTTCCAAACGGACCACGTGCTCCTGCTGCAGTTGCAGTTCCACGGCGTCTTCAATGGTGACGATGCGTTCGTCGTCTGGAATGAACGAGGAGAGAACGTTGAGCAGTGTGGTTTTTCCCGTGCCGGTACCACCGGAAACGATGATATTCAGACGTGCCTGGACACATGCGTGGAGCAACTGTGCCATGGCCGGTGAGAGGGAGTCGAACCTGATCAGGTCCTCGACGGTCAGTGGTACGGCGGAGAACTTTCGGATCGTCAAGGACGGGCCGTCCACCGCGAGGGGCGGGATCACCGCGTTGACGCGCGAACCGTCCTGCAGCCTGGCGTCAACCAGCGGCGAGGACTCGTCGATGCGGCGCCCCACCCGCGAGACAATTCTTTCGATCACCCTGCGCAGGTGGGCATCCGAACTAAACGTTGTCCCGGTCAAGTGCAGCCGGCCGCCGCGTTCCACGTAGATGCGGTCAGAACCGTTGACCATGATTTCGGAGACGAGAGGGTCGTCAAGAAGCCGCTGCAGCGGCCCCAGGCCCAGGACCTCGTCCACGATCTCCCGGATGAGACGCCGCCTTTCTTCCGGTGTCAGGGGGACCTGTTCGTCATCGATGAAGGAGGCAAGTGCCTCGCGCACCATGCGGCGCACGTCGCCTTCGTCGAGGCTGCTGTCGGTGATCCGACTGCCCAGACGGGCCGTCAGCTCTTCGGCCGCGCGCTTCTTGATCCCCGCCAGGGCATCCGAGGACGCGGTTTGCGGTGCTTTGGCCAGCGTGCCTAAGAGGTGATTGCCCGCTGGTTCGGCGGTTGGGAGAACTGCAACCGTGGCGGTCCCGGGCGGGTTGACGGCGTCCGCCAGGCTTGCCGGAGCAATCCGGATGGCTTCAAGTCGATCAACGAGACTCATGGCTTTCGCCCCTTCGGTTCAGGTTCTTGCTGGCGGGGGTCGACGGATTCGGGCCGAGAAGGGCTATCAGGTTTTTTAGCCCTTTCAGGGCAGGATCCCGGCGATTTTCCTGGAGCAGCGGTACGCCGGCGTTGGTTGAAAACGGCAATGTGCGCGACCACGGCAGGATGATGTCGACCGGCAGCCCAACGGTGGCTTCAACGTCCTGGACGGATAGGCCGCTGCGCTTGTCTGCGAAGTTAAGGACAACCGTGTTGGACGGGGGCATGAGGTCGAGTTGCCGCAGCACCTCCAGCCCGTGGTTGAGGCCACGGATGCTGGGAATATCCATCCCGCAAACCCATACGCCGTCGGTAGCTAGTTCCAGCACCGCCAAGACTTCTTCCCCAAGTCCCGGCGACGTATCCAAAATGACATAGGGGAATTCCAGCGAGAGCTGGTTGATCAGAGTGATCACATGCGCGGGCTTGATGAGGTCAGCTTCCGCCGGCCGCCGCGGCGCACACATGGCATAGGCCCCAGACGGATGCCGGCTAAGAAAGGCCTTCAGAACCATGGCGTCACTCGACGCTGCGCCGGTCACTGCGTCATTGATCGTATATTGGGGCTCCAGACCCAGCCCCGAGGCTACGTCGCCGAATTGAAGGTCGAGATCGACAATAACCGCCCCCATGGGTGCCAGCTTGGCCAGTCCGACGGCCAGGTTGGTGGCAACGGTGGTCTTACCCACCCCTCCCTTAGGGGACATTACGGAGATCACCCGCCCGCGGACGCGTTTCTGGATTGCCTCCTCGGAGGCAATCTGCTTGCGATTCCTGGACGTTTCGGCAGCGTGTTCCAACGCTGCCCGCATCCGTCCAGCCTCCGTATCCGGTGGCAGGACATCTCGGATGCCGGATCGCATGGCGGCCAGCGTGAGCTCTGGTGCCGCCATTGCCACCAGCACCAGCACAATGTCCGGGAAACCGAGCTCGAGGCCTGCCGCCATGACGAGCATCTTTTCTGTCCTGATGTCGGGGCCAAATACCAGTACATCGACGGCCCCGCCCAGGTTTCGAGCCAGCAGCTGGCCCGGGCTGCCGCCCGCGGCTTCGGATGCAAGGACCTGAACCTCGTGCGCTTCTCCCAGGGCAGTGGCGAGCTGGCGCTCGAACTCCGCTGATGAGGTCAGGACCAGGAAGCGGCTCATCGGAAGATCCCGCTGGTAGTGACGGCCGTGCGTACGCTGGCCGGGGTTTTCAATGTCTGCTTGGTCAACCAGATATTGCCGACGCGGGCACTGAGAATGATTTTGGCCGAGTCGGTAGAATTGCGGGCGAGGGTCACAAATGAGGAGCCGCTGGGAACAGCGGACGTTCCATCCGCAGTGTTTCCGCTGCTCGGGGGCGCCTGCTGGACGGCAGTCACCAGGACCTTGTCGAAGACCAGTTGTGTGCTGGCCTGCTGGGGTGACGCTGGGTCAGTTTGAGTGACGTAGAGTCCCACCAGATCTCCTGCGCGGAGGGTACCGCCGACAACGCTTTCCGGCGGCAGGAGGATGGTGACTTCCTGCATTCCCTCAGGAACTTTAACGGCCCCCGGAGTGGTCTGTTGGGATGGGTCGACCAGGCGGCTCGCGAGCACCTGCTCTCCCGATTCCAGCGCAACGGACGTGACCTGTCCGCTGGAACCGTCAAGCGACGTCAGGGCACCGTCGGCTTTCGCCGCACCCGGGATGGACCGAACCCGGACATGCGATGCTAAGTCTTCCACCCTTGTTCCGGCCGGAACCGGCGTATCGACGACAACAACGTCCACAGGATCGAGCGATTCCTGTGCTCGGCGGTCGGCATTTGACACGTAGTTCACCAGCATGAAAGTGCCGGCGATCGCCAGCACGAGCGCAGCTAGCCCTGCGAATAAACGCGATTTCATGATTGCTTCCTCACCTTTTCGTACAGCTCAACAATGCGTGGACGCACGTTGTGGCGTCAGGCTGGATGTAGAGATCCCAGGCCGGGAACGACTCTGCCGGCTGCCCCCGTATGGCGGACAGCCGGCAGGGCAGCGGGCGGTGAGGCCGCTACCGGACCAGGTTGAGCTGGGTCGTGACGCCTTGGAAGACGGTTCGTAGGCTGGTGCCGAAGAGGGCGACCGCGCCGATAATGACGACCGCGATCAGGGCCACCATAATTCCGTATTCAACGGCGGTGGCGCCCTTTTCTTCGTCCGTGAGGCGATTCTTGATTCCAGAGACAAAAGTGAGCATTGAGACCATGAGACCAGTCATTTTAATTTCCTTTTCCAGAGTTTGCGAATAGTGAACGAAGTTCCAGCAAATCCCCTTTGCCTATTTGCTGGAGCTTCGTTGGAACAACATTTGCATGGCCGCAAACGGCACGGCAATGAAGTTCGATACTCGACTTTTGGAAGGAAATTGTGGGCACCACCTGCCCGCAAATGAGAGGTGTACTCAGTTTCCAAGTAGGGGCAGGGCCCGATTACTTGGTTTGATAAGCGGTCTTACTTAATTCGCGGCCCAGGTGAAGGCGGAGGCTACCTAGGGCAGCAGCAGGATGACGGCCAGGCCGGCCGCGAGCATCGAGGGCCCATAGGGGACTTCCTTCGGCTTGTTTTCGCGGTTTTTCAGCAAGAGGACCACGGAGACGAGGCCGCCTGCGACGAACCCCAGGGCGCCGCCGTAGAACAAGTGGGACCAGCCTAGGTAGCCCAAGTACAGGCCAAGTGGTGCCGCGAGCTTCACATCACCCATTCCGAGGCCGTTTCGGCTGGTCAGGGCCAGAAAGAGGTACAAAACGAACAATATTAAGGCGCCGGCCACCCCGCGTAGCAGGCTACCTGCCTCGCCAGACACCCCGGCCGCGGCCCCGAGCAGCGCAATTCCGGCCCCCAACAGCGGGAGGACCATCCGGTTGGGCAAAAGATGGTGCTGCAGGTCGATGCGCGCCAGCTGGACGCCGGCCACTGCCAGCAGGACGTACGCGGGGAGCTCCGGGGAGAGCCCGAAGCGCCAGGCCAGCAGGGCGGACAGCGCGGAGGTGGCTGCCGCCGTCGTAATTCTCATGTGTACTGTCATGGGTCCGCCAAGGCGGGGGAGCGTACGCCGGATGAGGAGTTCGGCCAAAAAGGAGAGGCATGCGCCCGCGAGGGCGACGCCGGCTATGAAGAGGATCCCGGTGAACGATCCGGCCGGCGGTGCAAGCAGCATGGAGATGGAGCCTGCTGTGGCGGGATCGGACACGGTTCCTCCAGGGATGCGACGGGCCGGCACGGGACAGTCTGTGGAACTAAGGGAGCAGACAGGATGCATCCGGACACCCCATTTTGACCCAAGAGGCCGTGGCAGGCTATTCTTGGTAGTCGTTGTGCGTGTCCTATCTCGATGGTGCGTGCCCGCTTGAGAATCCGGTTGCAGGATAGCTACTCAACGTGCACATTCGAGACCTAAGGATGACTGGTTACATAGAGCCCTCACCTCTGTTCCGGTAGCGCATAGATAGTAGGTGCACCGTAAGAGTGACGCCTAAAACAAGAACGCCAGAACAAGAACGAGGCAAACACCGTGCGTACGTACACCCCGAAGCCCGGCGATATCAACCGCCAGTGGCACGTCATTGACGCCACCGACGTTGTCCTTGGTCGTCTTGCCAGCCAGACCGCAATCCTGCTGCGCGGCAAGCACAAGGCCACCTTTGCGTCCCACATGGACATGGGCGACTTCGTCATCATCATCAACGCTGAAAAGGTTGCCCTCACCGGCGCCAAGCTGGAGCAGAAGCGCGCATACCGCCACTCCGGCTACCCGGGCGGCCTGACCTCCGTCAACTACGCGGAGCTGCTTGAGTCCAACCCGGTTCGCGCCGTGGAAAAGGCCATCAAGGGCATGCTCCCGAAGAACTCCCTCGCTGCACAGCAGCTGGGCAAGCTGAAGGTGTACCGCGGTGCAGAGCACCCCCACGCCGCCCAGCAGCCCAAGACTTTCGAAATCACCCAGGTCGCCCAGTAGTCCTGGCCACCAAACAACTTATCTATACAAGGAGAATCGTGGCTCAGAACGAAGAGACCACCGAGGCCGTTGTGGCTGAGGAAAACCTGACCAGCTACACCTCGGAGAGCGGTCCTGCAGAAGCAGAAGCGCCCAAGAAGGAACGCCCGGCACTGACCGTTGCCGGCGCTGCAGTTGGCCGTCGTAAGGAAGCCGTTGCACGCGTTCGCATCGTGCCCGGCACCGGCAAGTGGACCATCAACGGCCGCGAGCTGGCGAACTACTTCCCGAACAAGCTGCACCAGCAGGACGTCAACGAGCCCTTCAAGATCCTCGATCTTGACGGCGCTTACGACGTCATCGCCCGCATTCACGGTGGCGGCATCTCCGGCCAGGCCGGTGCCCTGCGCCTCGGCATCGCCCGTTCGCTGAACGAGATCGACACCGAGAACAACCGCGCCACCCTGAAGAAGGCCGGTTACCTGCGCCGTGACGCCCGCGTCATCGAGCGTAAGAAGGCCGGTCTCAAGAAGGCCCGTAAGGCTCAGCAGTACTCCAAGCGCTAAAAATGCGCCTACCCAATCGTCGGCCGCTGGCGCGACCGGCGATTGGGGCCCTCGGCGCTTTTTAGCGCTCGGGTCCAGAAGCGTTAATCTGCTTCCAAGCGTTTCTGGCGCTTGCACGAAAGCCCGTTCTGCCACTCGGCGGGGCGGGCTTTCGCCGTTAAAGCAGGACTTGCCCGGGCCATCGACTAAGCTTGGGTCGATGTCTAGATTATTTGGAACCGATGGAGTCCGGGGTTTGGCGAACGGGTTGCTCACCGCAGAGCTCGCGTTACAGCTAGCCCAGGCCGCCGCCGTCGTACTTGGCCATGACCGCAACACGACCGGGAAGCGGCCGATCGCCGTGGTTGCCCGCGACCCCCGGGCCAGTGGCGAGTTCATCGCGGCCGCCGTGGAGGCCGGCCTCTCAAGCTCGGGAATCGATGTCTACGACGCCGGCGTGCTCCCCACCCCGGCTGCCGCCTACCTCGTGGCCGACCTCGACGCCGACTTCGGCGTCATGATCTCCGCCTCCCATAACCCCGCGCCGGACAACGGCATCAAATTCTTCGCCCGTGGCGGCCAAAAGCTACCCGACGACGTCGAGGACGCCATCGAAGTACAGCTCGGCAAGGAGCCCTTCCGGCCCGTCGGTGCTGAGGTGGGCCGGATCCAGCGCTTCTCCGACGCCGAGGACCGCTACATCGTGCACCTGCTCGGCACGCTTCCGCACCGACTCGACGGATTGAAAGTAGTGCTCGACTGCGCCCACGGCGCAGCCAGCGGCTGTTCCCCGCAGGTGTTCAAGGACGCCGGCGCCGACGTGATCGTCATTGGCGCCGAGCCGGACGGACTCAACATCAACGAAGGGGTTGGCTCCACTCACCTCGGCCCGCTCAAGCGCGCCGTCCTGGACCACGGGGCGGACCTCGGCATCGCCCACGACGGCGACGCCGACCGTTGCCTTGCCGTGGACCACGAAGGCAACGAGGTTGATGGTGACCAGATCATGGCCATCCTGGCCGTCGCCCTCAAGGCCTCCGGAAAGCTCAAGGACGATGTCCTTGTGGCCACCGTCATGAGCAACCTCGGCCTGAAGCTCGCCCTGCGCGACGCCGGGATCAGCTTGCGCGAAACCGGCGTGGGGGACCGCTACGTCCTGGAGGAAATGCGCAACGGCGGCTTCAACCTTGGCGGCGAGCAGTCCGGGCACGTGATTTTTGCCGACCACGCCACCACCGGCGACGGCGTGCTGACTGGCCTGCAGATTGCAGCCCAAGTGGCCCTCACCGGGCGCCCGCTCAAGGAGCTGTCCATGGTGATGACCAAGCTGCCCCAGGTCCTCATCAACGTCAAAGGCGTGGACCGTACCCGGGTCAAGGGCGATGAAGCTGTGGCCGCCGCCGTGTCGATCGCCGAATCTGAACTCGGCGACACCGGCCGCGTCCTGTTGCGTCCCTCCGGCACCGAACCGGTGGTGCGGGTAATGGTGGAGGCCGCAGACCACGAAACCGCCCTGGGCGTCGCCGAGCGGCTGGCCCAAGTGGTCCGGACCGAATTGGCCCTCGAGCTCGTCCCGGAATAGCCAGCCTGTAACAGTTCCGTCGGCCCGTTGTGGCCGTTGTCGCCCTTACCGGTAGGCGGGGGCGGCCTCCAGGCCGAAGTACTGTTCCAGCGTGCCGATCCCGCGGGCGGACATGTCCGTCGCCGCCTGGGTGCCGATGAAGCGCAGGTGCCATGGCTCGTAGAAATAGCCGGTGATTGGGTGCAGCATCCACGGGTAGCGGACCACGAAGCCGAAGCGGTGGGCGTTCGCCTTGGCCCAGATTGCCGCCGGCCGGTCCTTGAACTGTGGGGTAAAGGCGTCTGCGCCGCTGCCATCGCCGATGTCGAAGGCCCAGCCCGTCTGGTGTTCGGAGTACCCGGGTCGGGCGGAAGCGGTGTCCGCCTCGGCCCGTCCCCGGGTATTGACGTAACTGCCGTAGGTTACCGTCTGCGTGGCGAACGAACGGTAACCACTGGCCAGCGTGATGATGACGCCCTCCGCTGCCGCCGCAGCAAACATCTTCTCCGCTGCGGCCGCCGTGGTGCTGTTCAGTAGTGCCGCCTCGCCCGAGGTAGCCAGCCGCACGGCCGGCCGGACCAGATCCGGCGGCACAAAGTTGGCAGGGGAGAGCGGCCGGTGCTTGTTGACGATCACCCACGGGCTGGCGGGGTCCGTCAGTGAATGCTGCCGGCCCGGCGCAGTGGCCGACGGCGGGTGTGCCGTGGCCGACGGCGGGACGGCCGACGGCGTCGCGGGCGTCGGCGTCGCCGACGGGGTGCTCGCGGGCGAGCCCGACGGCGCGGCTGTGGCGGTCGGCGTCGCACTGCCGGTGCCTGGGCCGGGAGATGACCCCGGTGTGCCTGACGGCGTGGGGGGCTGGTCCGGGGTGCAGGCGGACAGCGCCGCGAGGCCGGTGCCCGCCAGCAGGAGGCGGCTGAAGGCCCGCCGGCTCGGCGAATCCGGGCCGGCCGACTGCCGCCCTAACACCCGGTCCGCGTCGTCGTAGCACATCTGTGCTAGACCTTCCTCAGCAGCATCCGGCGGATGGAGTGGTCGGCGTCCTTGGTCAGGACCAGTTGCGCGCGGCCCCGGGTGGGGAGGACGTTTTCCTCGAGGTTGGGCTCGTTGATGCGCTTCCAGATCTCGCGCGCGGTCTCTTCGGCCTCGGCATCGGAGAGGGTCGCATAGCGGTGGAAGTACGATTCCGGCTGGGCAAAGGCCGTGGTCCGCAGTTTGCGGAACCGGTCCACGTACCATTCCTCGATATACGAGGTCTTCGCGTCGACGTAGATGGAGAAGTCGAAGAAGTCACTCAGGGCCAGGCCCTGCCGGCCGTCCTGCCGCGGCCGGGCCGGCGCCAGGACGTTCAGTCCCTCGACAATCAGCACGTCCGGCCGGCGGACCACCACTTCCTTGCCGGGGACGATGTCGTAGGTGACGTGGGAATACCAGGGGGCACGGACTTCCTCGGCGCCGCCTTTGATCTCGCTCACGAAGCGCAGCAGGGCCCGGCGGTCGTACGACTCCGGAAACCCCTTGCGCTCCAGCAGTTGCCGGCGCTTGAGCTCAGCGAGCGGGTAGAGGAATCCATCCGTGGTGATGAGCTCCACGTTGGGGGTGCCCGGCCAGCGGCGAAGCATTTCCCGCAAGACGCGGGCGATGGTGGACTTGCCCACGGCCACCGAACCGGCCACGCCGATCACGAACGGCGTGCGCTGGGTGGTTTCGCCGAGGAAGGTGGTGGTGGCTGAGTGGAGTTGGCCGGCGGCTTCCACATAAAGGTGCAGGAGCCGGGACAGCGGCAGATAGACCTCGCGCACTTCCTTGATGTCGAGGGGGTCCCCGAGGCCGCGAAGGCGGAACACATCCTCTTCATTGAGGGGCTGCTCCATCTGGGCAGCGAGCCGGGACCAGGTCTGCCGGTCCAGCTCCACGAACGGCGAGACACCTTCCCCGTTCGCTTCATTGCGTTGCAAAGTCACCCTAGAGATTCTGCCCTCCACAGCGCCGAGAGCGAAATGGACTGGCCGGTGAGAGCCGGGGCAGGGCCCTCCACGGCCCCGCGCCGGGGCGTTCAGGAGCCGCTGTCCCACGTCCTCCCTCCCGGAAACCCGCTAGGCTAATGACCATGTGTGGAATCGTTGGATATGTGGGCCACTCAGATGGCCGGGTAAATGCTGGACACAATGCCTTGGACGTTGTCCTTGAAGGATTGCGGCGCTTGGAGTACCGGGGCTACGACTCCGCGGGTATTGCGGTGGTTGCCGACGGCACCATTTCTTCCCGGAAGAAGTCGGGCAAACTGAGCAACCTCATCACGGAGCTGGACAACCGCCCGCTGCCGGAATCCCTGACGGGAATCGGCCACACGCGCTGGGCCACGCACGGCGGCCCGACGGACCAGAACGCGCACCCGCACCTGTCCGACGGCGGCAAGCTGGCCCTGATCCACAACGGCATCATCGAGAACTTCGCCGAGCTCAAGCTGGAACTCGTGGGCAAGGGCGTCACCTTCGAATCCGAGACCGACACGGAAGTAGCTGCTGCCCTGCTCGGGGACATCTACCGGAATCAGCTGGGCGGTGACGTCACCAATGGCGGCCTCACCCTGGCCATGCAGCTTGCCTGCCAGCGGCTTGAGGGAGCGTTCACGCTCCTCGCCGTTCATGCCGACCAGCCTGACGTGGTGGTCGCGGCCCGCCGGAACTCCCCGCTCGTCGTCGGCCTCGGCGACGGCGAGAACTTCCTCGGTTCCGACGTCTCCGGCTTTATCGACTACACCCGGCGCGCCGTGGAACTCGGCCAGGACCAGATCGTCACGATCACGGCGGACGCCGTGGAGATCACCGACTTCTACGGTGCCCCCGCCGAGGGCAAGGAATACCACGTCAACTGGGACCCTGCCTCCGCGGAGAAGGGCGGCTTCCCGTCCTTCATGGAAAAGGAAATCCACGACCAGCCGGACGCCGTGCTGCAGACCCTGCTGGGCCGCTCCGACATCCACGGCAAGCTGACCCTTGATGAGCTCCGTGTTGATCCGCAGCTGCTCAAGAACGTCGACAAGATCATCGTCCTGGCGTGCGGCACCTCCGCCTATGCCGGCCAGGTTGCGAAATACGCCATTGAGCACTGGTGCCGGATCCCCACCGAGGTCGAACTCTCGCACGAATTCCGCTACCGGGATCCGATCGTGGATGAGAACACGCTGATTGTCTCCATCTCCCAGTCCGGCGAGACCATGGACACCCTCATGGCGGTCCGCTATGCCAAGGAACAGGGCGCCAAGACGGTTTCCATCTGCAACACCAACGGGTCCACCATCCCGCGGGAATCGGACGCCGTGCTGTACACGCACGCCGGACCCGAGATTGCCGTGGCCTCCACCAAGGCGTTCCTGGCCCAGATCACGGCCGCCTACCTGCTGGGCCTTTATTTGGCACAGCTGCGCGGCAACAAGTTCCAGGGCGAGATCAAGGACATCCTGGCCGACCTGGGCAAGATTCCGGCCAAGATCCAGCGCATCCTCGACAACGAGGACCAGATCAAGGAACTCGGCCGGTCCATGGCCGAGGCCAAGTCCGTGCTGTTCCTGGGCCGCCACGTCGGCTTCCCGGTGGCGATGGAAGGTGCGCTCAAGCTCAAGGAGCTCGCGTACATCCACGCCGAGGGCTTCGCCGCCGGCGAGCTCAAGCACGGCCCGATCGCCCTCATAGAGGAAGGCCAGCCCGTCTTCGTGGTGGTCCCGTCCCCGCGCGGCCGCGACTCGCTGCACGCCAAGGTGGTCTCCAACATCCAGGAAGTCCGCGCCCGTGGCGCCCGGACCATCGTGATCGCGGAGGAAGGGGACGAGGCCGTCAAGGCGTACGCCGAGCACGTCTTCTACATCCCGGAGACTCCCACGCTCCTGGCGCCGCTGCTCGCAACGGTTCCGCTGCAGATCTTCGCCCTCGCACTCGCCTCGGCCAAGGGGTATGACGTGGATCAGCCGCGCAACCTGGCCAAGAGCGTGACCGTAGAATAACGCCATGATTGTTGGCATAGGCGTAGACGTCGTAGACATTGAGCGGTTCGGGCGCCAGCTCGAGCGCACCCCCGGCCTGCGCGACAGGCTGTTCGTCCCCGCCGAGCGGGAACTGAACACACGCTCCCTCGCCGCGCGGTTTGCGGCCAAGGAGGCCGTGGCTAAGGTGCTGGGGGCTCCGGCCGGCATGAACTGGCAGGACTGCTGGATCGGGCTGGACCAGAACGGTCCCACCATCCAGGTCAAAGGCACCGTGCTGGCTGTGGCGGAGTCTAAGGGCGTAAAGCGCTGGCACTTGTCCATGAGCCACGACGGCGGGATCGCCACCGCGACAGTTGTCGCCGAAGGCTGAGAGAGCCGTTCAGGCCGAGCCGGCCTGAGCGCGAGGCATTCCCCCAGCGACCGCGAATGGACTGAAACCATGATCAGCGCCTACACCGGAACCCAGGTACGAGAAGCCGAGAAGCCATTTCTCGACGACACCTTGGGCTCCGGTGCGGGCGCTGTTCTCATGCAGCGGGCCGCCTACGGCCTCGCCAACGCCATCATTGGCGCCCTGCGCGGCCGCGGGCAGCGGCTGTACGGTTCCAGCGTGGCCGTGCTGGCCGGCAAGGGCAACAACGGCGGGGACGGGCTATTCGCCGCCGCGCTGCTGGCCCGCCGCGGCATGCGGACGACGGCGGTGCTCACAGCCGGCGCGGCCCACGACGCCGGGCTGGCGGCGTTCCGGAAAGCGGGCGGGCACGCCGTGGTCCTCACGGGGGACAACGTGGCCGAGCTCGTCGCGATGGCCGGCGGTGCCGACGTCGTGATTGACGCAATCCTCGGGACCGGGGCCCAGGGCGGGCTGCGGGGGCCGGCGGCCGGGCTGGTCGCGGCCTTGGAGCGCACCCGGCCGGGCTCCCGTTTCCCCTTGGTCGTGGCCTGCGACATCCCCAGCGGCGTCGACGCGGACACGGGGGAGGCGCACACGCCGGTGCTGGCCGCTGACATGACGGTGACGTTTGGTGCCGCCAAGGCAGGCCTGCTGGCGGACCCCGGCGCCGACTTTACGGGCCGCGTGCAGGTCGTTCCGATCGGAATCGAAGGAGCGCTGCCATGGCCGGCCCTGCGACGGCTTGAGGCCGGGGACCTTTCCGCCCTCCTGCCACGCCCGGAGCGGCGGGCGCACAAGTATTCCAGGGGGGTGCTTGGCGTGGTCGCAGGCTCCCGCGCCTATCCCGGCGCCGCGGTGCTGGCTTGCAAGGGCGCCCTGGCCGCCGGCGTCGGCATGGTGCGTTACCTTGGGCCACCGGACGTCGCCGACCTGGTCCGCCAGGCCTGCCCCGAGGTGGTGTGCGGCGACGGCGCCGTGGCCGACACGCACGTCCAGGCCTGGCTCGTTGGCTCCGGACTGGATGACTCCGATGTGCAGCAGTTGCAGCGCGCCCGCGACGCCGCAGACTCGGGCCTGCCGACGATCGCCGACGCCGGCGCATTGCCCGCCCTGCCTGACGTGCTGGCCCCGCAAGTGATCCTGACACCCCACGCCGGCGAACTGTCAGCCTTGCTTCAGCGCCTCGGGGCTGGATTGGACCGCTCCGAGGTAGAGGCATCCACGCTCAGCGCCGTGCGGCGGGCTGCGGGTCTGACCGAAGCCACAGTGCTGCTCAAGGGTGCCACGACCCTGGTGGCCTCCCCCTTCCAGGACTTCTTCAGCCAGGCCGAGGGTACGCCCTGGCTCGCCACGGCGGGCAGCGGCGACGTCCTGGCAGGAGTGATCGGTGCACTGCTGGCCCAGTTGGGTGCCGACGTCGGGCGCTTCGGTGGGCA
This sequence comes from Arthrobacter sp. 05T420, assembly GCF_056396305.1. Lineage (NCBI taxonomy): Bacteria > Bacillati > Actinomycetota > Actinomycetes > Micrococcales > Micrococcaceae > Arthrobacter > Arthrobacter sp. 05T420. Next base: position 180,235 of record NZ_JBFTLG010000001.1, read on the forward strand.
TGGCATTGATCCCGACGCCAGATGGGCCGCGATCGCGGCGATGGCGGCCAGCGTCCACGGCCGCGCCGGAGTCCGGGCTTCCCGCGGGGGGCCGGTGACAGCAACGGCCATCGCCCATGCCGTTCCGGAGGTGATGCGCGAACTGTAATAAACGGACGCCTCAGTGCGCCCGGACAAATGCTAATCCTACTTACCAGTAGTCTGTCTAGAGAATAATTCGTCACGCACGAGGAGTACACATGGAAGTCTGGCCCGGAACGGCTTACCCACTGGGAGCCACTTTTGACGGCACTGGAACCAACTTTGCCCTGTTCAGCGAGCGCGCCGAGCGGGTGGAACTGTGCCTCCTGGCTGACGACTTGACCGAAACCCGGATCGAACTGTCCGAGGTGGACGGCTACGTCTGGCACTGCTACCTGCCGCAGGTGCAGCCCGGACAGAAGTACGGCTACCGCGTCCACGGAGAGTACGAGCCGGAAAACGGCAACCGGTTCAACGCCAACAAGCTGCTGATGGACCCCTATGCCAAGGCCGTTCAGGGCCAGATCGACTGGGACCCGGCGCTCTTTACCTATAATTTCGGGGATCCCACGTCCCGCAATGACACGGACTCGGCCCCCCACACCATGCACGGTGTGGTCATCAATCCGTTTTTCGAATGGGACGGCGACCGCCAGTTGCGGATCCCATACCACCAGTCGGTCATCTACGAGGCCCACGTCAAGGGCCTGACCGAGCTCCACCCGGAAATTCCCGAAGAACAGCGCGGCACCTATGCCGGCGTCTCGCACCCGGCGGTGATTGAGCACCTGAAGAAGCTCGGCGTCACTGCGATCGAGCTCATGCCCGTCCACCAGTTCGTCAACGACGGCACCCTGGAGGAGAAGGGCCTCAACAACTACTGGGGCTACAACACCATCGGCTTCTTCGCTCCGCAGAACACCTACAGTTCCTCCGGCGACGTCGGGCACCAGGTCCAGGAGTTCAAGGCTATGGTCCGCGAACTGCACAAGGCCGGCATCGAGGTGATCCTGGACGTGGTCTACAACCACACCGCGGAAGGCAATCACCTCGGCCCCACGCTGTCGTTTAAGGGCATCGACAACCAGGCCTACTACCGGCTGGTGGACGATGACCTGAAGCACTACATGGACTACACCGGAACCGGAAACTCCCTCAACGTCCGGCACCCGCACTCGCTGCAGCTGCTGATGGACTCCCTGCGGTACTGGGTCACTGAAATGCACGTGGACGGGTTCCGCTTCGACCTCGCCTCAACGTTGGCCCGCGAGTTCTACGACGTCGACAAGCTCTCCACCTTCTTCGAACTGATCCAGCAGGACCCGATCGTCTCCCAGGTCAAGCTGATCGCCGAGCCGTGGGACATCGGCCCCGGCGGCTACCAGGTGGGCAACTTCCCGCCGCAGTGGACCGAGTGGAACGGCAAGTACCGCGACACCGTCCGTGACTTCTGGCGCGGCGAACCGTCCACCCTGGGCGAATTCGCCTCGCGCCTGACGGGTTCGGCCGACCTCTACGAGAGCTCCGCCCGGCGCCCGGTGGCCTCGATCAACTTCGTCACGGCCCACGACGGCTTCACCATGCGCGACCTCGTCTCCTACAACGAGAAGCACAACGACGCCAACGGCGAGGGCAACAACGACGGCGAATCCCACAACCGCTCCTGGAACTGCGGCGAGGAGGGGGATACGGACAACGACCACGTCTTGACCCTCCGCGCCCGCCAGCAGCGCAACTTCATCGCTACCCTGCTGCTCTCCCAGGGCGTCCCGATGCTCCTGCACGGCGACGAACTCGGCCGCACCCAGCAGGGCAACAACAACACCTACTGCCAGGACTCCGAACTGAGCTGGATCCACTGGGACGCGATGGACCAGCCACTGGTCGAGTTCACCGCCGTAGTCAACAAGATCCGACACGACCACCCGACCTTCCGGCGCAGCCGCTTCTTCGACGGCCGCCCGGTGCGCCGTGGCGAGGGCGAGAAGCTCCCGGACATCGTCTGGCTGAAAACGGACGGTACCGAAATGCTCCCGGAGGACTGGGGCAGCGGTTTCGGCCGGACCATCGGCGTGTTCTACAACGGACACGGCATCCAGGAACAGGACTCCCGCGGGCGCCGGATCACTGACGACAGTTTCCTGCTCGGCTTCAACGCCCACGACGACGACGTGGACTTTGCGCTGCCGTCCGAGGAGTACTCACGGTTCTGGGACGTGCTGGTGGATACCGCAGACCAGGCCGATACCGAGGAACCGCTCAAGGCTGGTTCCGTGGTGAAGCTGGCGGCCAAGTCGATGGTCGTGCTCCGGGCACACTCCGGTCCCGAGGTGGAAGTGGACTACTCCGCGGCTGCATCCCTGGCCGCGATGGCCGAGCACGAGGAAGAGGGCACGGCAGCGGCTACGGCGGCCGCCGAGGCCGAGGCCGCTGCGGGGGCTGCCGCTGAGGCCGCCGAGGCTGAGGCCGCTGCCGCCTCGGAGGCTGCCGCTAAGGCCGCCGCCGATACGGCCGCTCCGGCGAAGCGCGCCCCGGGCAAGCGTGCCTCGACCAAGGCCGGCAAGAAGCCGCGGTCCAAGAAGGGTCCGGCCTCATGAGGACGCCGGTCTCCACGTACCGGCTGCAGATCCGTCCCGGCTTTACGCTGCAGGACGCCGCGCAGACAGTGCCGTACCTGAAGTCGCTGGGCGTGGACTGGATCTATCTTTCCCCGATCCTCACGGCGGAGCAGGGATCGGACCACGGTTACGACGTCACCGATCCCTCTGCCATTGATCCGGACCGGGGCGGCGCTGAAGGCCTGCTGGCGGCGTCGACGGCCGCGCGGGAAGCCGGCATGGGCGTGCTGGTCGATATCGTGCCCAACCATGTCGGCGTCGCGACGCCGATTCAGAACCCGTGGTGGTGGTCCCTCCTAAAGGAGGGGCAGCAGTCCCGCTACGCGCAGGCGTTCGACGTCGACTGGGACTTTGGCGGCGGCCGCGTACGGATCCCCGTGCTCGGCGCGGACTCGGACGTTGACGCGCTCGAAATCCGTGACGGGGAACTGCGCTACTATGACCACCGCTTTCCGCTGGCCGAGGGCACCTACACGGAGGGCGATGACCCCCGCGCGGTCCACGACCGGCAACACTACGAGCTGATCGGCTGGCGCCGGGCGGACACGGACCTGAACTACCGCCGGTTTTTTGCCGTCAACAGCCTGGCCGGGATCCGGGTGGAGCTTCCCGAGGTCTTCGATGAAGCCCACGCCGAGGTTGTGCGGTGGTTCCGGGAAGGGCTCGTCGACGGGCTGCGGATCGACCACCCGGACGGCCTCGCCGACCCAGAGGGATACCTGCACCGGCTGCGCGAAGTCACCGGCGGCAGCTACCTGCTGATCGAGAAGATCCTGGAACCAGGCGAGAGCCTGCCGGCCGGTTTCGAGTGCGAGGGCACCACCGGCTACGACGCACTCGCGGACGTCGACCGGGTGTTCGTCGACGCCGCCGGCCAGGGCCCGCTCGACGCCCTCGACGCCGAACTGCGCGGCGGCGCTGCCGACTACGAGGACATGATCCGCGGCACCAAACGACGGATCACGGACGGAATCCTGCACTCGGAAATGCTGCGGCTGGCACGGCTGGTCCCGGCCGAGGCAGGGCTGGCCCAAGAGGCCGCGGCGGACGCGCTATCCGAAATCATTGCCGCGTTCCCGGTCTACCGGAGTTACCTTCCGGAGGGTGCAGACGTCCTCAAGGAGGCCTGCGAGCTCGCGCTCCGCCGTCGCCCCGAACTGGAAGGCGCCATCGGCGTGCTCCTGCCGCTCCTGCTTGATGCTGGTCCTGGCGCGGACGCCGAACTGGGCATCCGCTTCCAGCAGACCTCCGGGATGGTGATGGCCAAGGGCGTGGAAGACACCGCGTTCTTCCGGTACACACGGTTGGGCACCCTGACGGAAGTCGGTGCCGACCCCACCGAGTTTGCGGTGGCGCCGGAGGAGTTCCACCACCGGATGGCCCGCCGCCAGGCCGCGCAGCCGTTGTCCATGACGACCCTCAGCACCCACGACACCAAACGCAGCGAGGACACCCGCGCCCGGATCTCGGTCCTCGCGGAGCTCGCGCCGGAATGGCACGCCTCCCTGCAGCGGCTGCAGAAGCTGGCGCCCCTGCCGGACGGGCCGCTGGCCAACCTGCTGTGGCAGGCCATCGCCGGCGCCTGGCCCGCGGACCGCGACCGGCTGCAGTCCTACGCCCAGAAAGCCGCCCGGGAAGCCGGGAACTCGACCAACTGGATCGATCCGGACGAGGCTTTCGAGGCGAAGCTGTCAGCCGCCGTCGACGCCGCCTTCGACACGCCGGAGGTGACAACAGAGCTGGAGTCTCTCGTAGCCTTGCTGGAGCCGTACGGGGCCGCCAACTCACTCGGCGCCAAGCTCGTGCAGCTCACCATGCCCGGGGTGCCGGACGTGTACCAGGGCACCGAGTTCTGGGACCGCTCGCTGACCGATCCGGACAACCGGCGGCCGTTCGACTTCGGCGCCCGCCGGCGCGCCCTCGCCGCGCTTGACGCCGGTGAGCGTCCGGCGTCGTTCCTGGACGAGGCGGCGAAACTCCTCGTCACCTCGCGGGCCCTGCGCCTGCGGCGGGACCGGCCGGAGCTGTTTACCGGGTACACGCCGGTCACGGCTACGGGCACCGCTGCAGCACACCTGCTCGCCTTTGACCGCGGAACACCCTCAGCCCCGGGCGCGCTGACGCTCGCCACCCGGCTGCCCCGCGGCCTGGAGCAGCGGGGCGGATGGCAGGACACCACCATCGAGCTCGCCGCGGCCATGGCCGATGAACTGACCGGTTCCACGCACGGTCCGGGCACCGTAGCCGTGCGGGAGATCCTGCGGGACTACCCGGTGGCCCTCCTGGTGCCCACCGCCTAAGCAGTCCTTTCAGTACCGACATTTGGTAAGTACCGACATTTTGGGGAACGGAAGAATGCCATGACCTTGCCTGCACACGGAAGCGAACGATTCGATCTCTGGGCACCCGACGCTCAGGCGGTTACGCTCCTCGCTGACGGCCGGAAGTATGAAATGACCCGCCGCGGCGGGGAGGCGCGCGGCTGGTGGACGGCCCCCGGGGCGCCCGCCGCCGGGGAAGTGGACTACGGCTACCTGGTGGATGGGGACGAGACCCCGCTGCCGGATCCGCGGTCCCGCCGCCAGCCCGCGGGCGTCCACGCGCTCTCCCGCACGTTCGACGCCGGAAACCACCAGTGGGCTGACCGCGAGTGGGCCGGACGGGAGCTCAAGGGCGCCGTCATCTACGAACTCCACGTGGGCACCTTCACGCCGGAGGGAACGCTGGACGCCGCTGCGGGGAAGCTGCAGTACCTGTCGGAGCTGGGCATCGACTTCGTGGAGTTGTTGCCGGTCAATGGGTTCAACGGCACGCACAACTGGGGATACGACGGCGTCCTCTGGTACGCCGTGCACGAAGGCTACGGCGGGCCCGCCGCGTACCAGCGCTTCGTCGACGCCGCCCATGCCGCAGGCCTTGGCGTCATCCAGGACGTGGTCTACAACCACCTCGGCCCCAGCGGAAACTACCTTCCACGATTCGGGCCCTACCTGAAGTCGGGGGAGGGCAACACCTGGGGCGACTCCGTCAACCTGGACGGCCCGGAGTCGGACGAGGTGCGCCGCTACATCCTGGACAACGCGGCGATGTGGCTACGGGACTACCACGTGGACGGCCTCCGGCTGGACGCCGTGCACGCCTTCAAGGACGAGCGCGCCGTTCACCTGCTCGAAGACTTCGGCGCCCTCGCGGACGATATCTCCGCCGAGACCGGACGCCCGGCCACGATGATCGCGGAATCGGACCTGAACAACCCTCGCCTGCTCTACCCGCGGGGTGCCAACGGTTACGGGCTGGCCGGGCAGTGGAGCGATGACTTCCACCACGCCGTCCACGTCAACGTCAGCGGCGAGACTACCGGGTACTACGCCGACTTCGACTCGCTGGGCTCGCTGGCCAGGGTCCTGGAGCGCGGGTTCTTCCACGACGGCAGCTACTCCAGCTTCCGCGCCCGCCACCACGGCCGGCCCATCGACCCGGCACGGGTGCACCCGGCCGCGCTGGTGGTGTGCAGCCAGAACCATGACCAGATCGGCAACCGGGCCACCGGGGACAGGCTGTCCCAGACGCTGGGCTACGGGCAGCTCGCGCTGGCCGCCGTCGCCACCCTGACCTCGCCGTTCACACCCATGCTGTTCATGGGCGAGGAATACGGGGCCACCACCCCGTGGCAGTTCTTCACCTCCCATCCGGAGCCCGAGCTGGGCAGGGCGACAGCCGAGGGACGGATCAGGGAGTTCGAGCGCATGGGCTGGGACCCCGCCGTCGTGCCCGATCCGCAGGATCCGGAGACCTTCACCCGGTCCAAGCTCGACTGGGCCGAAGCCTCCGGAGGAGACCACGCGCGCCTCCTGGAGCTCTACCGGGCGCTGATCGCGCTGCGCCGCACCACGCCGGACCTGACGGAACCCGGCTTCGAGGACACCGTCGTCGACGTCAGCGACGACCAGGGCTGGCTGCTGCTGCGCCGCGGCCGCACCGAGGTGGCGATGAACTTTTCCGCGGAGGGGCGGCGGCTTCCGGTCCGCGGGGGCACTCTCGCGCTGGCCACGGACGACGCCGTCAGGCTGGACTCATCTTCCGGCGCAGGGCAGGCTCCCGGAGGGGACCCGTCCGCCGGTGAGCCGGCCGGCCGGCTCGAGCTCCCCGGTCACAGCGCCGCGATTCTCACCAACTAAGGCAGGATATGACGTATGACATATTTGGCAACTGATACCCGCTACGACTCCATGCCCTACCGCCGCGTGGGGCGCAGCGGCCTGAAACTCCCTGCCATCTCGCTGGGCCTGTGGCATAACTTCGGCGACGACAAACCGTTCGAGATCCAGCGCGCCATCCTGCGCCGCGCCTTCGACCTGGGCGTCACCCACTTCGACCTCGCCAACAACTACGGCCCGCCCTACGGCAGCGCCGAGACTAACTTTGGCCGTCATTTCAAGGACGACTTCAGGCCGTACCGCGATGAACTGATCATCTCCACCAAGGCCGGCTACGACATGTGGCCCGGCCCCTACGGCAACTTTGGCTCGCGGAAGTACCTGCTGGCCAGCCTGGACCAGTCGCTGGGCCGGATGGGCCTGGACTACGTAGACATCTTCTACAGCCACCGCCCGGACCCCGAGACGCCGATGGAGGAGACCATGGGTGCCCTGGACCAGGCCGTGCGCTCCGGCAAGGCGCTCTACGCCGGCATCTCCTCCTACACGCCGGAACAGACCCTCGAGGCGGCCCGGATCCTGAAGGAACTCGGCACGCCGCTGCTGATCCACCAGCCCAGCTATTCCATGCTCAACCGCTGGACCGAGAACGGCAGCCCCAACCTCTTCGAGGCGCTCGACCAGGTTGGCGCAGGGTCGATCGCCTTCTCGCCGCTGGCGCAGGGCATGCTGACCGACCGCTACCTGGCGGGCATTCCGGCCGACTCTCGCGCCGCCCAGGACAAGTCCCTGGACCAAGGCATGATCACGGAGGACAAGCTGGACCGCATACGCGGGCTCAACCGGATCGCCGAAAGCCGCGGGCAGTCCCTCGCGCAGATGGCCATCGCGTGGATCCTGCGCGAGCAGGGCAGGGGCTCGTCCGTCACGTCCGCACTGGTCGGCGCCTCCAGCGTCGGGCAGCTCGAGGACACCCTGTCTGCGATCAACAACCTGGGTTTCACGGCCGATGAGGTCAACGCGATCGATGAGTTCGCCGTCGAGTCTGACATCAACCTGTGGGCCCAGAAGTAGCCGGTACGCGCACTTAGCCCGAATTTAATACACGCACTTAATACACACGCCGGGGCCGCCGGGAACAACCGCGGCCCCGGCAGTGTTGATTAGACTACTAAGGGCGCCTTATGGTGCCGTGTCTGCCTGCCGCCCGCACAACTGATGCAGTAAACAGAGTGCGGCCGCGCCGGTCACCCTTGTTCTCAAAAGGAGTTCCGTGTCTTCACATCCGATTCGTGTTGCAATCGTCGGCGTAGGTAACTGCGCCACTTCACTGGTCCAGGGCGTCCAGTACTACAAGGACGCCGACCCCAAGGCCACGATTCCGGGCCTGATGCACGTGGAGTTTGGCCAGTACCACGTCGGCGACGTCGAGTTCGTTGCCGCGTTCGACGTCGACGGCAAGAAGGTGGGCCAGGACCTGTCAGCCGCCATCCTGGCCAGCGAAAACAACACCATCAAGATCGCCGACGTCCCGCCGACCGGCGTCACCGTCCAGCGCGGCCACACCCTGGACGGCCTCGGCAAGTACTACCTCGAGACCATCGAGCAGTCCCCGGAGGAGCCGGTCGACGTCGTCCAGGCCCTCAAGGACGCCAAGGTTGACGTCATGGTCTGCTACCTGCCGGTCGGCTCCCAGCAGGCCGCCGAGTTCTACGCCCAGTGCGCGATCGACGCCGGCGTGGCGTTCGTCAACGCCCTGCCGGTGTTCCTGGCCGGCACCAAGGAGTGGGCAGACAAGTTCACCGCCGCTGGCGTGCCGATCGTGGGCGATGACATCAAGAGCCAGATCGGTGCCACCATCACGCACCGCGTCATGGCCAAGCTGTTCGAGGACCGCGGCGTCACCCTGGACCGCACGTACCAGCTGAACGTCGGCGGCAACATGGACTTCAAGAACATGCTCGAGCGCGATCGCCTGGAGTCCAAGAAGATCTCCAAGACCCAGGCCGTCACCTCCAACGTCGAGGCAGAGCTCGCGGCCAAGGACGTCCACATCGGCCCGTCGGACTACGTCCAGTGGCTCGATGACCGCAAATGGGCCTTCGTCCGCCTCGAAGGCCGCAACTTCGGCGACGCCCCGGTGTCCCTGGAATACAAGCTCGAAGTCTGGGACTCGCCCAACTCCGCCGGCGTGATCATCGACGCCATCCGCGCCGCCAAGATCGGTCTGGACCGCGGCATCGGCGGCCCGCTGGTCTCCGCGTCGAGCTACTTCATGAAGTCCCCGCCGGAGCAGTTCAACGACGACCTCGCCCGTGAAAAGGTTGAGGCCTTCATCCGCGGAGACCTGGAGCGCTAACCGCCTTCTCTCACCCCGGTTGCCCTATCACTTGCGCTCCCAAACCTCTGGTTTGGCCGCTGTAAGTGATCGGGCAACCGGCGTTTAACGGGGGCGAAGCGCGGACCGGACTCGTTGGGCCGCGCCGCGGACGTCATCTGCCAGATCGTCGGTGTTGAATTTGAAATAGCGCCAGCCAGCCGCGTTGAAGGATTCGTCGCGGCGGTTGTCCCGGGACTGCTGTTCGCGGGTCAGGTGGTGGCCGCCGTCGTACTGGATGGCCACCCGCTGCCGGCGGTAGCCGAGGTCCGCGGCGGGGGAGTAGGGATCTTCCGGCACAATCCGGAGCTGCAACTCCGGCTCCGGCAGCCCGGCTGCGGTCAGGGCCAGGCGCAGGAATGTCTCGGGGGCCGAGTCGGCGCCGGGCCTGATCAGTTCCGTCGCCGCGCGCGCTTTCACGATTCCCTTGAGCTTTGGGTGGCGCTTCAACATTGTGTTCAGCTCGGGGAGTGTGGCCCATGGCTCCGTGCGGTTCTCCAGTTCAGGGCGGAGCCGACGCACTAACCGCCCAAGCTCGCGGCCCGCGCCTCATAGACCGTGAAGGGTGCCGTGGAAAGGTGGGCCCGCAGGGGTGCTGGTGGATGCACGCGGACCATTCTTGTCCGAACGCCGGGTCCCCGCTCCGGTTATCCACAGGGCCCCGGTTGCCCTATCACTCTGAGCGGTCAAAGGCCCGGAATGGCAACCCAGAGGGATAGAGCAACGGGGGAGTGGGGCCGGGTTAGAAGAGGCCGACCGGGTTGCCGGCGCCGTCCACGTCCATGCGCATCGCTGCCGGGACCTTGGGCAGGCCGGGCATGGTCATCACCGCGCCGGTGAGGGCCACGATAAAGCCCGCGCCGGTCTTGGGGATCAGGTCCCGGACGTGGATGGTGAAGCCCTTGGGGGCGCCGAGCCGGGTGGCGTCGTCGCTGAAGGAGTACTGGGTCTTGGCCATACACACAGGCATCCCGGACCAGCCGTTCTTCTCGATCTCCGCCAGCCGTTTGATGGCCGGCACCGAGAAGTCCACGCCATCGGCGCCGTAGACCTCCTGCACGATGGTCCGGATCTTGTCCTCGACGGACATGTCCAGCGGGTACAGGTGCCGGAAGCTGTGCGGGGCGTCGATCGCGGCCGCCACTTTCGCCGCGAGCTCGTCCCCGCCGTCGCCGCCACCGCCGCGGCCCCAGACATCGGCCACCGCAGCCTGGACACCCTCCGCGGCGCACCACTGAAGCAGCCAATCCAGCTCCTCCGCGGTGTCCGTGGCGAATTTGTTGACCGCGACGACCGGGATGATCCCGAACTTCTCCACGTTGCGGATGTGGCGCTGGAGATTGGCGACGCCGGCGGTCAGCGCCCCCACGTTCGGCTCCGTGAGCCGGTCTTTCGGCACGCCGCCGTGCATCTTGAGCGCCCGGACGGTGGCCACGAGGACGACGGCGGACGGGGCGACGTCGGCCATCCGCGACTTGATGTCCATGTACTTTTCGGCACCGAGGTCCGCGCCGAAGCCGGCCTCGGTGACCACGATGTCCGCCAGGCTGCGGGCCGTCTGCGTGGCGATGAGGGAGTTGCAGCCGTGGGCGATGTTGGCGAAGGGCCCGCCGTGCACCAGCGCGGGGGTGCCGGCGATGGTTTGCACGAGGTTGGGCTTGATCGCGTCTTTGAGCAGCATGGTCAGGGCGCCCTGGACGCCGAGGTCGGCCACCGTTACGGGCTGCCGGTCGTAGGTGTAGCCAAACGTGATCCGGCCCAGCCGTTCGCGTAAGTCGTTCAGGTCCGTGGCGAGGCAGAACACGGCCATGATCTCCGAGGCCACGGTGATATCGAAGCCGTCCTGCCGCGGTGTGCCCTGGGCCGGGCCGCCCAGGCCGATCACAACCTCCCGGAGGGACCGGTCGTTCATGTCCAGGACCCGTTTGAACGTCATCCGGCGCGGATCGATGTTGAGCTCGTTGCCCTGGAAGATGTGGTTGTCCACGAGGGCCATGAGGGCGTTGTTGGCCGAGGTGATGGCGTGGAAGTCGCCGGTGAAGTGCAGGTTGATCTGGTCCATCGGCAGCACCTGGGAGTAGCCGCCGCCGGTGGCGCCGCCCTTCATGCCCAGGATGGGGCCGAGCGAGGGCTCGCGGAGCGCGATCATCACACTGTGCCCTGCGCGGGCCAGGGAGTCCGCGAGCCCCACCGTGGTGGTGGACTTGCCCTCACCCGCAGGGGTGGGCGACATCGCGGAAACAAGCACCACCTTGCCGGGGGCCCGGGTGGGGGAGCCCGCGGGAACGGTCAGCTTCGCCGGATCGATTTTGGCCTTGTAGGGTCCGTAGAGTTCCAGCGCGTCCGGGTTGATGCCGGCGGCCGCCGCAATCTCCTCGATCGGCTTCATGACTGCCCGCTGGGCAATCTCCAGGTCGCTAGGTACGTTTTTCCCGGCAGTGGTGGTCTCAGACATCGTTGTCCTTCGGCTCGTGGCGTCGGCGGGTTGGTCCCGGACCGGTGTTGCCGGTGCGGGGTGGGGCGGATCCGGTTCAGGGTGTGTGGCCCACCGGGATGGTCAGGCTTCCAAAATACTGGCTCACGGCGGTGTGATAGCTCTCCAGCGTGATCGCGGCGGTGCGCTGCCAGCCAAAATCCTCGGCGTGGATCGCGGCGGCGCGCCCCATGTCGGTGCGGGTTTGGGTGTCATCGAAGAGCTCTTCGAGCGCGTCCGCCCAGTCGCTGGCCTTGTGCCCCTCGATCAGCATCCCCGTCCGCCCGTCCTGGACGGCGCGGGAGAGGCCGCCCACTTTCGTGGCGAGGACTGGCGTCCCGCAGGCCTGCGCCTCCAATGCCACCAGGCCGAAAGACTCGCTGTACGACGGCATCACCACGACGTCGGCGGACCGGTACCAGCCCGCCAGCTCCGGGGCGTTTACCGGCGGATGGTGGGTGGCGACGTCGTCCATTCCGGCGGCGCTGATCAGCGTCTTCAGGTTGAAGTCTTTGGCGCCGCTGACGGCGCCCAGAATGGTTAGCTGCAGGTCGATGTCCGGGCGCCGGGAACGCAGGAGCGCGGCGGCCTTGACCAGGATCTGCGGGCCCTTGAGCCGCTGGATCCGGCCGGCAAACAGCAGATGGAACTTGCCGGGGGCGATGCCGTGCTGGGCCCGGGCGCGGTTCCTGAAGGCCGGTGTGAAGACCGCCAGGTCGACGCCCGGCGGCGCGACGTCGATGCGGTCGATGTCGGCGTTATAGTGCGAGACCAGCTCGGCCGCTTCGGTGCCGGTATTGGCGATCAGCCGGGTGGCGCCGTCGACAATCCGGTGCTCGCCGTCCTCGCGCCGCCGCGGTTCGGGCTGCTCGCCGGACTCGAGGAGCTGGTTCTTGACCTTCGCCATCGTGTGCATGGTGTGGACGAGGGGCAGCCGCCACAACTCAGCGAGCTCCAGCCCGGCCACCCCGGAGACCCAGTAGTGGGAATGGATGACGTCGTACCGGCCGTGTGGCTGGAGATGGCGGATCCGGTCAATCTCGGCGACCATGCTGTGCAGCAGCCCCGGAAGCTCCTCCTTCGGCAGCTTCCGTGGCGGGCCGGCGAGGACGTTGTGCACGCACACGCCCGGGGACGGGTGTTCGACGGCGGGCTGCGTGGCTGAGGTGGACCGGGTGAAGATCTCCACTTCCACGCCGGTCTCGGCCAGGGCCGCGGCCAGCGCCCGGACGTACACGTTCATTCCGCCTGCGTCGCCGGAGCCGGGCTGCTCCATGGGCGAGGTGTGCAGGGAAAGGAAAGCGACGCGGCGGATCAGCGACACGGTTCCCCTTCCTCTGCAGACTGCATGTCGATAAAACATTACTCCTGAAGTGCTGGCCGGTTCACGGGCACGTCCCCGGGTCACCGTCGAGGGCCGTTTCCGAGGCCTTTTCCGCATCTCGAAGCCGGTCCGTGCCCAGACAGGGGTGTCCTGCTAACGTGGCCGCTGTGAGCGCAACGACAGAACCTGATACTGCAGCCGGCTGGACAATCCGGGAGGCCCGCCCGGAGGACTGGCGAGGCATCTGGGCGATCCTGGAACCGGTCATCCGGGCCGGGGAGACTTTTACGTGGGACCGGGACACCGCCGAGGACGAGGCGCGCGGGCGCTGGTTCAAGCAGGCGCCGGGCCAGACGTTCGTCGCCGTCGCAAACGGGCCCGATGAGGGCGCGGGTGACGGTGACGGTGACGGTGACCGGGCAGCCGGTGCCATCCTTGGCACCGGCGAGCTGCACCCCAACCAGGGCGGCGGGGGCAGCCATGTGGCCAACGCGGGCTACATGGTCCATCCCGCCCAGGCGGGACGCGGCTTGGCCCGGGCCCTCTGTGCCTATTCGCTCGACGCCGCGCGCGACGCCGGGTTCAAGGCCATGCAGTTCAACGCCGTGGTGGCGAGCAATGTCCGGGCCGTTGCCGCCTGGAAATCGATGGGCTTCGAGGTGCTCGCGACCATTCCCGAGGCGTTCAATCATCCGGAACTGGGCTACGTGGGCCTGCACGTGATGTACCGAAAGCTGTAGGCGTACCAGCCCGCTCCCTGCCGGTCCGTTGGCCGCCGGTCCGCTACTGGCGGGGCCGTTACTGGCCGCGGGCCGTTACTGGCCGCGGTGCCAGAGGCGGCCCAGCTCCGGGAAGGCGGCCTCATAGCCGGCCAGCAGGTTGCCGGCGAGGACCTCCGAATGCACGAGGGGATGCCTGGCGAACGCGGCAAGGGCTGCCTCCCGCCGGCCGGTCGTCGCCGCCTCCACCACGAGCCGTTCGGCGTCCTTGACGCGCTGCATCAGCTCAAGTTGAGCCGGTCCCGGACGGTCCTGCGGGACCGGCACAGCGCCGTCGGGCGTCACCCTGCACGGAACTTCGACGACGGCGTCGACCGGCAGTCCCGGGACGGCCGGCACTGCCTGCGCTGCTGAGCGGGCGCCCGCGTCCGGTTCTGCGGGCCCCGCGGACGCTGCGGCGTCGACCGCGTTGCGTGTGTTGAGGATCAAGTCCGCGGCCCCGCCTCCGGCGAGGGCGCGCATGGCCGCCAGGGCCACCCGCTCGTAGCCGCCGCCGCCTGCGAGGTCGGTCTCATCACGGCGTTCGCCCGAGGTGCGGGCTTCGGCCAGATAGCCCTCCTCGCGTGAGCGGCGGGCGGCGTCCCAAAGCGCAAAAGCCTCCGGCCCGGCGGCAGCCAGCCGGGGATAGAGCTCGGCCTGCTGTCGGGCGATGGATTCCCCCCGGGTCTGCTCTGCTGCGCGCATGCCGGCCACCGCTCGAGCAGTGTCGTAGTAGTAGAAGAGGTATTCATTGGGCAGGCAGCCAAGGCCGGCCAGCAATCCGGGCGGGAACAGCCGGCCCTCCTCGAACCCCGACAGCGCCGCAGGGTTCGCGAGCAGTTCCGGGAGGGCGTCCCGGCCTGTGGCCTCCAGCCGGTACAGCCAGCCGAGGTGGTTCAGGCCGTAGTAGCCCACGCCGCCGAGCGTGCCCTCCGGCAACGCGACGCCGGCAGCCCGCGCCGCGCGGTGAACCAGGCCGCTGGCGGAGTCGCAAATCCCGATCACCTTGGGCCCGAGCACCGGGACCAGGGCCTCGGTGACCATGCCGGCGGGGTTGGTGAAATTGAGCAGCCACGCCGCGGGGCAGCGGCTCCGCATTTCTTCCGCGAGCCGCAGCATCGGCGGAATGGACCGCAGCGCGTAAGAGATGCCGCCGGCGCCGGTGGTTTCCTGGCCCAGGAGTCCGAGGTCCAAGGCGATCCGCTCGTCGGCGGTCCGCCCGGCCGTGCCGCCGGGCCGGATGGCGGCGAAGACCATGTCGGTGCCGTCGAGGGCCTCGGGGAGCGAGGACACGGCACGGACCTGCGGGCCGGTACCCGGCGGACCCTGCTGGGCCAGGGAGGCCAGGACCGCCTCGATGGCCGCCAGCCGGGCGGGGTCGACGTCGTAGAGCACCAGCTCCCGCACCAGCCCCGCGAAGGGGCCGGAAGAGAGCGCCCGGTAGACCAGGGGGACCCGGAACCCGCCCCCGCCGGCGATCGTGAGCCGCATGCGGACAGTCTATTCCCCGCTGGTCAGGGCCCCGCTTCCCGCGGTTTCCCTTCACGGCGGTACAGCGTAGTGTGCCGTATATGGACGCGACCCCGGCGCGGCGCTTTGATCCGCTCTCTGCCGTCCGCAGCCCGGCCGCGGACGGTTTTGATCTGCTCCTGACCGGGACCGTGTTTCAGGACATCATCTTCACCGGGCTGCCCCACGCGCCGCAGCCCGGAACGGAAATCTGGAGCGACGGGATGGGCAGTTGCCCCGGAGGCGTCGCCAACCAGGCGATCGCCGCCTCCCGGCTCGGACTGCGGACCGGTCTTGCCGCCGTGTTCGGCGATGACGGCTACGGCGACTACAACTGGAAGATCCTGGCCGCCCAGGAACATGTGGACCTGTCGCTGTCCCGGCGTGTGCCGGGCTGGCATTCGCCTGTCACCGTGTCCCTGAGCGTGGAGAAGGACCGGTCCATGGTGACGCACGGGCACCCGGCACCAGTGACCTCCACCGAGCTGGTCGGATGCCCGCCGCCGGCGCTCGCAGCCGTCGCCGAACTGGGCGAGGAACTTGAACCGTGGGCCGTCGACGCGCACAAGAACGGCGTCCGGCTGTTCGGCGATGTCGGCTGGGACCCCACCGGCGCGTGGTCCCCTACCCGGCTGGAAAACCTGAAGTACTTCCACGCCTTCATGCCGAACCAGCACGAGGCCATGAACTTCACCGGCCGGGACGACCCTTGGTCCGCGTTGTACTCGCTCGCGGAGAGGGTTCCGGTGGCGGTGGTCACCCTCGGCGCCCAGGGGTCCATGGCCGTGGATTCGGAAACGGGGGAGGAGGAATGGGTCCCCTCCCTGCCAGTCCGGGCCTACGATCCCACCGGTGCCGGAGACTGCTTCGGTGCGGCATTCATTGTCGGGTCGCTGGCCGGTTGGCCGCTGGGCGACCGGCTCCGCTTCGCCAATCTGTGCGCCGCCCTGGCCGTCCAGGAGGTGGGCGGCTCGCTCGCCGCGCCCGGATGGGGAGACATTGCCGACTGGTGGCAGCGGGCCAACGCCCGGAAGGAACGGCAAGCCAGCCAGTGGCTTCGCCGCTACCGATTCCTGGAAGATATCGTGCGCGATGTCCCGCCTGAGGCGCAACGGCGGGCGACGGCGACCATTGCCCACCTGTCTGACGCGTAACTGGCCTGGGGCGGGTTCGTCCCTGTCACCAGTGGACATGTCCTCTTCGGGGTTGCGCCACCAGTGGACATGGCCTCCTGAGGTTCCCGCCACCAGTGGACATGGCCTCCTGAGGTTCCCGCCACCAGTGGACATGTCCCCCTGAGGTTCCTGGCCCCAGCGGACATGTCCTCCGCTGGGGCCAGGGCTTGGACCTGGACCCGTTATGCGGCTTCGTGGGCGTGAAGAATGGGCATGTCCGCCGGTGGGTGCTTGGCCTTGTTCCTGCCACCAGTGGACATGTCCCTCGCTGGGGCCAGGGCTTGGACCTGTACCCGTTGTTCGGCTTCGTGGGCGTGAAGATTGGGCATGTCCCGCGGCGGGCCGGGCCGGTCCCTGTCACCACTGGATATGTCCCCTTCAGAGTTACGTCACCAGTGGACATGTCCTCCGCTGGGGCCAGGGCTTGGACCTGTACCCGTCGTGCCCGGTCTTGGGCGCGAAGAATGGCATGTCCCGCGGGGAGGGAGGGCATGTCCAGCCGAGGCGCCGGGCCGCCGATTATTCGGCCTGCGGCGCCGCGCCTAGAATCGTTAAGTGACTTACCAAGCAGCAACAGGCGATCTCCTGCCCGGCTCGGCGGCAGTGCCGGCACACGCTGAGGAGCGCTCCGCCGAAATCGACCTCGACGCCATCCGGGACAACGTCCGCCATCTCGCAGCGGTGGCCTCACCCGCGCAGGTCATGGCCGTGGTCAAGGCCGACGCCTACGGGCATGGTGCGGTCCAGGTGGCCCGGGCGGCCCTCGGTGCGGGCGCTAGCTGGTTGGGCGTCGCCCACATCTCCGAGGCCCTCGCCCTGCGCGCCGCCGGGATCGAGGCGCCGCTGCTGGCCTGGCTGCACACCCCGGACAGCAACTTCGCCGCCGCAGTGGCCGCCGGAATCGACATCGGCTGCTCGGGCTGGGAACTGGACCGGATTGTGGCCGCCGCCCGCGAACAGGAACGCCCCGCCCGTGTCCACCTGAAGGTCGACACCGGCCTCGGCCGCAACGGCGCCACCCTCGACGCCTGGGACAGCCTGGTGGGCGAAGCCATGGAACACCAGGACCAGGGCCTGCTCCGGGTCGTGGGGATCTTCTCCCACTTGGCCGTCGCCGACGAGCCCGAGCGGCCCGAAACCGACGAGCAGCTCGCCGCGTTCCGCCAGGTGCTGGCCGTCGCCCATGACGCTGGCGTGGACCCCGAGGTCCGCCACCTGGCCAACACCCCGGCCACCCTCTCCCGGCCCGACACCCACTTTGACCTGGTCCGCGTGGGCCTGGGGCTGTACGGGCTGTCCCCCTTCGAAGGACAAAGCCCGGCCGAGCTCGGGCTGCGCCCGGCCATGACGGTCCGCACCGTGGTTTCGCACTGCAAGGACGTGCCCGCCGGCCAGGGGGTTTCTTACGGGCTGAACTACCGCACGGACGGCGTCAGCACGCTCGGGCTCATCCCGCTGGGCTACGCCGACGGCGTGCCGCGCATCGCCACCGGCGGCCCGGTCCGGGTCGAGGGCGTGAACTACCCGGTGGTGGGGCGCATCGCGATGGACCAGATGGTGATCGACCTTGGACCCCGCCACGTGGCGGCCGGCGGCCCCAGCATCCTCGGGGCCGAGGCGGTGCTGTTCGGCGACGGCGCCGACGGCGGCCCGACGGCCGATGACTGGGCAAGGGCCGCGGGCACCAACAACTACGAGATAGTCACCAGGATCAGCCCCCGGGTGCCGCGCCGCTACCTTCACGAAGAGCCCTCCACCGGCGGAGAGCGACCGTGAGCGGGCCAGCGTGGGAACGGGGCATCGAGGTCCGGACGGCGGCCGAGACGCACGCGCTCGCCGCGGCCCTGGGCGCAGTACTGCAGACGGGCGACCTGCTGGTCCTGACCGGCGAACTGGGCGCCGGCAAGACCACCTTCACACAGGGGCTGGGGGAGGGTCTGGGCGTACGGGCCGGCATCATTTCGCCGACCTTTGTCCTGGTGCGCATCCACCCCAATCTCCCCGGAGGGCCCCGGCCGGGCGGTCCGGACCTGGTGCACGTGGACGCCTACCGGCTGGAGTCGGCCGCTGAAATCGATGACATCGATCTTGAAAACACCATGGACAGCGCCGTAACGGTGGTCGAATGGGGCTCCGGCCGGGTTGAACACCTGAGCGAGAGCAGGCTTGAAGTGGAACTCCACCGCCCCCGCGGAGGCGCCGCGGGCACAGGCGCCACGGCTGATCCCGCCGGGGCTCCGCGTGCGGCCGCCGATCCCGGTGTACTGGACTTCGACACGGACGACGACGACGAGCCGCGGACCGTGGTGATCCGCGGCTTCGGCCCGCGCTGGGCCGAAGCGCCGGCGCTGCCCGGCGTCGGGCCCGTCCCCGCCACCGCAGCCGTGCCCGCCACCAGGCCCGTGCCCACTACCGCAGCCGTGCCCGAGACCACGCCCCAGACCCCGGAACGGAACTCCTGATGCTGATCCTCGCCATCGACACCTCCGCCGTCGCCAGCGCCGCGCTGGTCTCCGATGACGCACCGGAATCCGTGCTCGCCAGCTTCGCCACCGAAGACACACGCACGCACGCAGAGGTCCTGGCCCCGGGGATCGACGAGCTCCTGGCCGAGGGCGGCGTCAGCGGCCGCGACGTCGACGCAATCGTCACCGGCGTCGGCCCCGGACCGTTCACGGGACTGCGCTCGGGGATCGTCACCGCCCGCACCCTCGCCTTTGTCTGGGGCAAGCCGCTGTACGGCGTCATGAGCCTGGACGCGATCGCCCTGGAAGTAGCCGAATCCACCGACTCGGCCGCGGAATTCATTGTCGCCACCGATGCGCGCCGCAAGGAAGTGTACTGGGCCCGGTATACCCTCACCGATGCCCAGTTGCCGCACCTGGCGGATGGCCCGCACGTGGGATTCGCGGCTGATCTACCGGATCTGCCCGTCTACGGTGCCGGCGCAGGAATGTACTCCGACGTCGTCAAGGCGGTTGCCGAATTCAGCACCCGGCAGCCGGAAGCCCTCTCGCTGGGCCAGTTCGCACTCGCCCGGCTCGCGGCGGGGGAACAGCTCCTGGACTCCAGCCCCCTGTACTTGCGCGAGTCCGACGCCCAGGTGCCCGGACCCCGGAAGCGTGCCCTGTGAGCCGGGAACATGCCGCACCGCTCAGGCTGCCCGGCGGGGTCACCTTGCGGGACATGGAACCCGTGGACATCCCGGAGGTCCACGCGCTGGAGCGCCGGCTGTTTCCCGTGGACGCCTGGCCGCTGCAGATGTTTCACGACGAGCTGGCGCAGACGGATACCCGGCGCTACCTCGTGGCGGAGGTTCACGGCGGGATCGTGGGCTATGCCGGGCTCATGTGCATCGAACCGATCTCGGACGTGCAGACCATCGCCGTGGTGCCCGAACAGGAAGGCAAGGGCATCGGCTCGGCCCTGCTCACCGAGCTGATCGTGGAAAGCCGACGCCGCCATGCGCAAGACGTGCTGCTCGAGGTCAGGGCGGACAACCCCCGCGCCCAGCAGCTCTACCGGCGCTTCGGCTTCGAACAGATCCACGTCCGGCCCCGCTACTACCGCGACGGCGTCGACGCCCTGATCATGCGGCTCCAGCTGCCCCGCGAACAACTCAGCCCCCAGCCCAAGGAAGCAGGCCGACCATGAACCGCACCCAGCCGCTCGTGCTCGGCATCGAATCCTCCTGTGACGAGACCGGCGTCGGCATCGTCCGGGGGACCACCCTGCTGACCAACACCGTCTCTTCCTCCATGGACGAACACGTCCGCTTCGGCGGCGTGATTCCCGAGATCGCCTCCCGCGCCCACCTCGACGCGTTCGTCCCCACCCTCGAGGAGGCCCTCGCGGAGGCGGACGTAACGCTCGCGGACATCGACGCGATCGCCGTCACCGCCGGGCCGGGCCTGGCGGGGGCGCTCATGGTGGGGGTGTGCGCGGCCAAGGCGCTCGCCGTCGCCACCGGCAAACCCCTCTACGCCATCAACCACCTTGTCGCCCACGTCGGCGTCGGGCTCCTGCAGCAGGGCGGCGGCACAACGACGCCGCACACCCCGGCGCACGCGATCGCGCAAACCGCGCAGCACGCCCTGCCGGAGAACATGGGCGCCCTCCTGGTGTCCGGCGGCCACACCGAGATCCTGCGGATCCGGAGCATCACGGACGACGTCGAGCTGCTGGGGTCCACGATCGATGACGCAGCCGGCGAAGCCTATGACAAGGTGGCGCGGCTCCTGGGCCTGGGCTACCCGGGCGGTCCGGCCATCGACAGGCTCGCCCGCACCGGCAACGCCAAGGCCATCCGGTTCCCGCGCGGCCTCACCCAGCCCAAGTACATGGGCACCGCCGAGGAACCCGGGCCGCACCGCTACGACTGGTCCTTCAGCGGACTCAAGACCGCCGTCGCCCGCTGCGTGGAGCAGTTCGAGGCCCGCGGCGAGGAGGTCCCCGTGGCGGACATCGCCGCTGCCTTCCAGGAAGCCGTGGTGGACGTCATAACCGCCAAGGCCGTGCTCGCCTGCCGCGAGAACGGAATCACGGAGGTCCTCCTGGGTGGGGGCGTCGCGGCCAACTCGCGGTTGCGCCAGCTCACCGAACAGCGCTGCAGTGCCGCCGGGATCCGGCTGACAGTGCCGCCGTTGCCGCTGTGCACGGACAACGGCGCCATGGTGGCGGCACTCGGGGCGCAACTGGTGATGGCCGGAGTGGAACCGAGCGGGATCGGCTTTGCCCCGGACTCCTCGATGCCGGTCACGACAGTCTCCGCCTGAGCGGCCGGCGGGCCGAGGGGTCGGCGCGCCGAGCGGCCGGCCGGCTGGAACTCCGCCCGCCCCCGTGCGGGCCTTGGCGCGCCGGAGTTAGGCTTCCGGCCCCTGGCGCATCTGCTTGACCAGATCCAGGACGACGGCGCGCAGGTCACCGCCGTGCTCGGCGGCAACCCGGCGCTGGCGCTGGTAGCCGGCGCCGCGCTCGATGATCTTCTCGACGTCGGCCAGTTCGGCGCTGCAGCCCAGCTTCGCCGCCACCGGTTCAAGCCGCTTGAGCGTCTCGCGCAGGTGCTCCGTCACGAGCTGCTCGTTGCCCTCGGCGTCGAGGATGATGATTGCGTCCAGACCGTACCGGGCCGCGCGCCACTTGTTCTCCTGGACATGCCAGGGCGGCATCGTGGGAATGGTGCCGCCGTTTTCCAGCGTGGTGGAAAATTCGTCCACCAGGCACTGCGTCAATGCAGCGATCGCGCCGACGTCCTCGAGGGTCGCCAGTCCGTCGCAAATGCGCATCTCGATGGTGCCCAGGGCCGGAACGGGACGGATGTCCCAGCGGATCTCGGAGAGCGTGTCAATGACACCCGTGGTGAACATGTCCTGCACGTAGGCCTCGTAGTCGTCCCAGCTGGCGAACTGGAACGGCAGCCCGGCGGTGGGCAGCTGCTGGAACATGAGGGCGCGGTGCGAGGCGTAGCCGGTGTCCTCGCCGCCCCAAAACGGGCTGGACGCGGAGAGCGCCTGGAAGTGCGGGAAGTAATTGACCAGGCCGTCCAGAACCGGGAGCACCTTGTCCCGGCTGTCCAGGCCGACGTGCACGTGGACGCCGTAGATCACCATCTGCCGGCCCCACCACTGGGTCCGGTCGATGAGCTTGGCGTAGCGTTCCTTGTCCGTGACGGGCTGCAGCTGGGGCGGGCTGAAGGGATGGCTCCCGGCGCAGAAGATTTCCACGCCCATGGGATCGGTAACCTCCCGGACGGCCGCGAGCGAGCTGTTCAGGTCCGCTTTGGCTTCCGCGACGGTGGTGCAGATACCCGTGACGAGCTCCACGGTGTTCAGCAGCAGCTCCTGCTTGATGTGCGGGTGCTCGTCGTCCTCATTGAGTTCGGGATGCCGGGCAGCGACGCCGCGGAGCACCTGGTTCGCTACGGAGGCAAGCTCACCGGTCTCGGCGTCGACGAGCGCCAGCTCCCATTCCACGCCAAGAGTCGACTGCCTGGATGAAGCGAACTCGATCTTCATGTGGTCCCTTCACTGTTTTGCTGTCGCTGGGCGCGGTCCAGGCGGGAAATGCGCTGGCAACCCTCGGACGTGCCCTAGGCGTGTCACCGGCGGTGGCACGCGACATTTCCCCACACCAGAGCGCCGGCCCGGCGGCGGGCAGGGCTACGGGTGGTCCAAGTCTAGTGCAGGGGCGCCCTACCGGACGGCGTCAAAGACACCGCTGGCGCGTGAGTGTCTTCACAAAGCGGCTGGTCAGCGACGTTCATGTTACGGCTTGGGGTGCGCCGGCCGGGGTGGCCGGACCCATCCTGGCGTTTAATGGAGCTGTGCCCATACTGAACAAAGACATGACGCTGTGTATCTCGCTCTCGGCCCGGCCCAGCAACAACGGGACGCGCTTCCACAACCACCTGTACGAGCAGCTTGGCCTGAACTGGATCTACAAGGCCTTCGCCCCCACCGACCTCGCCCAGGCGATCGCCGGAGTGCGCGGCCTCGGCATCCGCGGCTGCGCGGTGTCCATGCCCTACAAGGAGGACGTGATCGCCCTCGTTGACGTCATGGACCCCTCGGCGAAGGCCATCGATTCGGTCAACACCATCGTCAACGACGGCGGCCGGCTCACGGCCTACAACACCGACTACACCGCAATCGAGCAGCTCCTGCACAGCAACGCCGTCCCCACGGACTACTCGGTGCTGGTCCTGGGCTCCGGCGGCATGGCCAAGGCCACCGTCGCGGCGCTGCGGGATGCCGGCTTCAAGGACGTGACCGTCGTGGCCCGCAACGAAGTCTCCGGCCGCGCCCTGGCCGACCAGTACGGCTTCGCCTGGAGCGCGGAGCTGGGCTCGGCGCTGTCCGGCACCGGCGCGGCTGACATGCTCATCAACGTCACGCCCATTGGTATGGCAGGCGGACCGGACGCCGAGGCGCTGTCCTTCCCGCAGGAGGCCATCGACGCCGCAAAGGTGGTGTTCGACGTCGTCGCCCTCCCGGCCGAGACGCCGCTCATCAAGGCCGCCCGCACGGCCGGCAAGACCGTGATCACCGGAGCCGAGGTGGCCACAATCCAGGCGCTGGAGCAGTTTGTGCTCTACACCGGGATCCGGCCCACGGACGAGCAGATCAGGTCAGCTGAGGAGTTCATGCGGGCCCAGTAGCCCGCTAGTCCTGGATTCCGGCCGCTTCGCCGCTTCTTCCGGGATCCTGCCGCGAAGGGATTAGACGGGCTCCACCGAGATGGCGACCCGGTCCTCGCCGATCCTGGTAAGGACCAGGGTGGCTGATTTTTTGCTCTTAGCCTTTGAACCGGCCGGCTTTCCGCCGGGCAGGAGTTGCTTGCGCAGCTCTTCCGGCGTAACGGCCGTGCCGCGCTTCTTGATGTCCAGGACGCCGATCCCTTCGTCCTTGACCCAGGATTTGAGCGCCTTGACGTTGAACGGCATTACCTCCAGGACCTTGTAGCCCCTGGCGAACGGGGTGTCCTGCAGGTCCGGGGCGCAGATGTAGGCGATGTGCTCGTCCACGAGGTGCCCGCCCAGCTGGAGGGCGACGTCGGCCACCAAGCCGGCTCGGATCACTGCTCCGTCGGGCTCATACAGATAGCCCTCCACGGGACCCACGGGCGCCACCGGGCCGCCGTCGAAGTTTTCCCCGCTGGTGAGTTCGGCCGCACCCTGCGGGCCGAGCACCAGGGCGGCGCGCCGCACCCCGGGGCGCCGCACTGCGTTGAACCACAGGGCCACCTCGGTCACGTCCCCGCCCACGGAGACCCACTGCGCCTCACAATCGGCCGGCACGGAATCGTGCGGCATGCCGGGCCCCATCTTGACGCCGACGGCGCGGCCGGAGCCGGCAAGCGTCTCGACGAACGACAGCGGCGGGGAGAAATCCTCCGGATCCCAGATCCGTTTGGTTCCCGAAGTGGATGTGGTGCGCCGGGCCGGGTCCAGCCAAACGCCGTCGACCCCCTCCAGCGACACCGAAGTGGCATCCGCGTGGACCACGGTGGCGTTGCGGAACGGGATCAGGTTCATCGTGGCGCAGGCGGCCGTGGCCTCGTCCATCTCCACGGCGGTAACCACGAGGTCCAGGGAGGCCAGGGCCATCGCGTCCGCCCCGAGTCCGCAGCCGAGGTCGGCGACGTGGCCGATCCCGGCCTCCGCGAACCGCTGCGCGTGCCGCGCCGCGACTGTCAGCCGGGTGGCCTGCTCCAGGCCGGCCTTGGTGAAGATCATCTGCCGGGCGAACTCGCCGAATTTGGCCTCGGCCTTGGTCCGCAGCCGGGACTGGGTGAGCACGGCCGAGACCATTTCGGGGGAGTGGCCGGCCTTGCGCAGCGCCGCGGTCAGGCGGAAGGCCTCGTCCTCGCGGTACGGGCCCAGCGACGCCAGCAGCTCCCAGCCCTCGGGCGTGAGGATCGGGGCAATATGTTCCTGCGGTGCGTCAGTCATGCCATCCAGCGTAGTTGAGCTCCGCGGGCACGCTGTGACCGGACCACGGGGGCTAGGCTTGACGGATGGAAGACAGCGGCGCAGGCGACAGCATCTCAGAGGACACAACCGGGCAGGACACAGCCGGGAACGACGACGCCGGGAATGACGACGCCGGGCAGGGGCGCCGCAGCCCGCAGGGGCTGGCCCGCTACGCCCGGCCGGCACTGATCGCCGGCGCTGTGATCGCCGTCGTGTGCATTGCCCTCTTGGTGATCATCTTCTTCCTCGATTCCTTCAACGCCACCGTATATTCCGTCGGCGGCAAGAACGTCCAGGACGCCACGGACGAGGCCCGGGCCATCCGGGACACCTATGCCGCCGCCCGGCTCGGCGGCATCATCGCCCTCGTCACAGGCGTCCTGCTGGCCGCCGCCGGGGCCGTGCTGATGTACCGGCACCGGAACGACGAGGGCCGGAACACGGACGAAGACGACGGCCAGGACGTGGACTTCGAAGACCTCGCAGGCCAGTAGGCGCGGGCTAGCGACGGCCACGCGGTCACGGCACAAGCCGCCACTCGGCCACGGGCCAACCGGCCAACCGGCCACGCGGTCACGGGACAACCGGCCACGCGGTCACGGGCCATGCCCTTCCCTCGGCATCCGGAGTGGACATGTCCTCCCGGGCAGCCGGCAACCGTGGGGCATGTCCATCGCTCAGCGCGAGAAGAGCGCATGATGCCCAGGTGTCCTCTCGCCGCAGCAAAGATTGGGCATGTCCTCCTGGGCAGCCCGCATCCGCTTAGCACGTCCATCGCTCAGCACCAGGAGTGAGCATGTCCTCCTGGGCAGCCCGCATCCGCTTAGCACGTCCATCGCTCAGCACCAGGAGTGAGCATGTCCTCCCGGGTAGCCCGCATCCGCTTAGCACGTCCATCGCTCAGCACCAGGAGTGAGCATGTCCTCCCGGGTAGCCCGCAACCGCTGAACATGTCCATCCCTCAGCGCGGACAGCGAGCATGGGTGCCCAAGTGTCCTCTCGCCGCAGTAAAGAATGGGCATGTCCCACCGGGTAGATGTTCACCCGGAACGAATTTCTGGCACTCGCCTTGACCGAGTGCTAACTATCTACATAGAGTCGTCATTAGCACTCTCCCTAGGAGGGTGCTAACACATGAAGCGCGTTCCGCCAGGCACGCTGCCGGCACCGCGACGACGGTCTGCGCGCCTTGGCATCAGCGCTTCATAGTCCACAAATTTGCTGACGAAAAGGAGAGGTCCGAGTGTCGGTCTCTATTAAGCCTCTTGAGGATCGTATTGTTGTCCGCCCGCTCGAAGCCGAGCAGACCACGGCTTCCGGCCTGGTTATCCCGGACTCCGCGCAGGAGAAGCCCCAGGAAGGCGAAGTTGTTGCAGTAGGCCCCGGCCGCTTCGATGACAACGGCAACCGCGTTCCCATCGATGTTGCCGTTGGCGACGTCGTCATCTACTCCAAGTACGGTGGAACCGAAGTCAAGACCGGCGGCACCGAGTACCTCGTGCTCTCCGCCCGCGACGTTCTGGCGATCGTCGTAAAGTAACTCTCTTGGACCCCGTGCAGCCGATCCTTTCGCATTGAATGGATCAGTTGCGCGGGGTTCTGTCTTGAAAGGACAAAACCATGGCAAAGCAGCTTGCGTTTAACGACGCTGCCCGCCGGTCGCTTGAAGCCGGCATCGATAAGCTCGCCAACACCGTCAAGGTCACGCTGGGCCCGCGCGGCCGCAACGTCGTACTGGACAAGAAGTGGGGCGCCCCCACGATCACCAACGACGGCGTGACCATCGCCCGCGAAGTCGAGCTGGACGACCCCTACGAGAACCTTGGCGCGCAGCTTGCCAAGGAGGTCGCCACCAAGACCAACGATGTTGCCGGTGACGGCACCACCACCGCCACCGTCCTGGCCCAGGCCCTGGTCAAGGAAGGCCTGCGCAACGTAGCGGCAGGCGCCGCACCGGGCGAGATCAAGCGCGGCATTGAGGTTTCGGTCGAGGCCGTCGCCGCCCGCCTGCTGGAGAACGCGCGCCCGGTTGAAGGCACGCAGGTTGCCAACGTTGCCGCAATCTCCGCCCAGAGCGACGAGGTCGGCGAGCTCCTGGCCGAGGCGTTCGGCAAGGTCGGCAAGGATGGTGTGATCACCATCGAGGAATCCTCCACCACGCAGACCGAGCTGGTCCTCACCGAGGGCATGCAGTTCGACAAGGGCTACCTGTCCCCGTACTTCGTCACCGACGCGGAACGCCAGGAAGCCGTCCTCGAGGACGCCCTGATCCTGATCAACCAGGGCAAGATCTCCTCGGTGCAGGATTTCCTGCCGCTGCTGGAAAAGGCGCTGCAGAGCTCCAAGCCGCTCTTCATCATCGCCGAAGACGTCGAGGGCGAGGCCCTCTCCACGCTCATCGTCAACCGCATCCGCGGCACGCTGAACGTCGTCGCCGTCAAGGCCCCGGGCTTCGGTGACCGCCGCAAGGCCATGCTCCAGGACATCGCGACCCTCACGGGTGCGCAGGTTGTCTCCGCGGAGCTGGGCCTGAGCCTGGACACCGTTGGCCTCGAGGTGCTTGGCACCGCACGCCGCATCACGGTCACCAAGGACAACACCACGATCGTCGACGGCGCCGGTTCGGCCGAAGACGTCGCTGCCCGCGTTGCCCAGCTGCGCGCCGAGCTGACCCGGACCGATTCGGACTGGGACAAGGAAAAGCTGCAGGAACGCCTGGCCAAGCTGGCCGGCGGCATCGGCGTGATCAAGGTTGGCGCTGCCACCGAGGTTGAGCTGAAGGAAAAGAAGCACCGCATCGAGGACGCTGTGTCCTCGACCCGCGCTGCCCTCGAAGAAGGCATCGTGGCAGGCGGCGGTTCCGCCCTCATCCACGCGCTGAAGGCGCTCGACGAGGACGCGGCCGTCCAGGCCCTCGAAGGTGACGCGGCTGCGGCCGTCGGCATCGTCCGCCGCGCCCTGACCCAGCCGCTGCGCTGGATCGCGCAGAACGCCGGCTTCGACGGCTATGTCGTGGTCGCCAAGGTGGCCGAATCCGCGGTGAACCAGGGCTTCAACGCCAAGTCCGGCGAATACGAAGACCTGATCGCCGCCGGCGTGATCGACCCCGTGAAGGTGACGCGTGCGGCCCTGCGCAACGCGGCATCCATCGCGGCGCTGGTCCTCACCACGGAAACCCTCGTGGTCGAGAAGCCGGCTGACGAAGACGAGCACGCAGGGCACAAGCACTAGCCTCTGTACACACAAAGGACGGTCCGGCATCATGCCGGGCCGTCCTTTTTGTCTGCCACTTTGTCTGCCACGCTACGTTTCTGCCGGGCCGGCTCTGCTGCGCGTCTGCAGGGTTCGCCTGCAAAATCGCCCGGATTCCGGCGCGAAGACCCCGACATTCCTGTTGTCCTTGGTTCCCGCGGGCCCTAGGGGACGGCCCCGCGGCCCCCAGCGGGCGGCCAAACGCCCGGCCGTCAGCGCCGTGAACGGTCCGCCCTGCGCCGCAGCCGCAGTGCGGCGTCCGGCGACAGCCGCTTGGTCACCAGCCGGTAGAAAATGAGAACCCCGACGGCGGCCACCACGATTCCCAGCAGGTTCAGGAACAGCTGCAGGGCGGAGCCGGCGGCCTTCTGGTACTCGCCCAGGACCAGGGCCACGGCCACGAATCCCGCCGCCGGCACTGTGGTGACCGAGATGAACACCCCGATTAGCGCCGCCGAGCGCCGGCTGATGACCGACAGCATTCCGGCTATGCCGGCAAGGATGGCGACGATCAGGGAGTACGGGCCCGGATGGTATATGAATTCAACCGCTGAACCGCGGTTGAGCGCGTCACTGGGAAACAGCCCGAGCGGCACGGACAGCCACGCCGCCAGGGCGGCAGCCAGCATCGCGACGGGAAAGCCGACGCCGAGTGCCACGGCCGCGTCGCGTCCGAGCCGCCGCTCGCGCCGGACCAGGGCCACGGCCAGCGCAGCCAGGGGGCCGAACTCCGGGCCCACGGCCATGGCGCCGACGATCGCAATGGTGGAGTCGGTCACGATGCCGATGGCCGCCAGCTGGGTCGCCAGGACCAGGAAGGCCAGAAAACTCCACGTCAGGCGCGAATCTTCGCCGGTCTGCCGCGTCACCTCGTCCCAGATCACGGCGTCCGCGCCCTCACCCGGCGCCTCCGCCTCCGCCCGGTCGGCCCGGGCCGAGAGCACCAGGTCCGGTTCTAGGACCGAAATTGATCCGCGCTGCTGGACATCGAGGACGTGGAGCTTCTCCACGAGCCCCTCCACTGATTCGCGCGCCAGCAGGACCTGGATAACGTCGCCGGGGGGCAGGACGGAAGCACCCTTGGCCAGCGCGACTTCCGAGACTCCGACGTGACTTGTAGTACTTTCGACAACAACTCCGGTCAACTCTCCCGGGACACAAATGCGCAGCTGCACGATCACTTGGCGGCCTCCTCAGACTCGTCCCAGCCTAGCTTCCGCGCCGCGCCAGACGCCGCCGGCCGGGCGCGTGGAGGCTCCCTGCCAGGGCTTCCGGGGTACCCGCGGGGGCGCCGGTGATTGGCCAAGAAAATTACGTTTCGGTAACATTGGTGTTTTGGAAACTGGCCGGAAGGGTTATCTGTGTCGAGCGAGCGAACCATCGCCACCCCACCAAGGGCGGACGCAGGTTCTCCGGCGAGCCGAAAATCAAGCTACCGCCCCGAAGTCCAGGGCCTGCGCGCCCTCGC
Organism: Arthrobacter sp. 05T420; assembly: GCF_056396305.1. NCBI lineage: Bacteria > Bacillati > Actinomycetota > Actinomycetes > Micrococcales > Micrococcaceae > Arthrobacter > Arthrobacter sp. 05T420. Next base: position 209,837 of record NZ_JBFTLG010000001.1, read on the forward strand.
GGTCCTCATGGTGGTCACGTACCACGTGTGGCTGGGGCGGGTTTCCGGCGGCGTAGACATCTTCCTTCTCATTTCGGCATTCCTGATGACGCTCAGCTTCACGCGGAAGGTCGAAAGCGGCGCGCCGCTCCGGCTGCTGAGCCACTGGCTGCATCTGCTTAAGCGCCTTCTGCCGGCCGTCGTCGTGGTGATCCTCGGCGTCCTCGCCGGCACTTGGGCCATCCTGCCGCAAAGCCGCTGGCCCGACGTCCTTGAGCAGGCCTGGGCCTCCCTGCTGTACCGGCAGAACTGGCTCCTGGCTGACAGTGCCGTGGACTACTACGCCCAGGACCATTCGGGCGCGAGCCCGCTCCAGCACTTCTGGTCACTCTCGATCCAGGGCCAGGTGTTCGTGCTCTGGCCGCTCGTCTTCGCCGGCACGGCCGTTCTTTCCCGGCTGCTCAAGCGCATGCTCCGCCGCGGGACCGGCGAGGACCATGCGTTGTTGCGCTACCGGTCCCTGCTGGCCGTGGCCTTCGGCGCCGTCTTCGCCGTGTCTCTCGCGTACTCGATTCAGCAGACCACAACGAACCAGGCACACGCCTACTTCGACACCGGCGCCCGGCTCTGGGAGTTCGCCCTCGGCTCCCTCCTGGCCCTCGCCCTGCCGTACCTGAAGCCGGGCAAGATCCTGCGCGTCGTACTGGGCTGGGCAGGGCTGGTGGCCCTGCTCTCCTGCGGACTGCTGCTGACCGTGGACCGTTCCTTCCCCGGGTTCATCGCGCTGTGGCCCACGCTGGCGGCCGCCGCGATCATCACCGCCGGTCAAAGCGGCAGCCGGTTCGGCGTCGACCGCTTCCTGACGTGGAAACCACTGGTGGCGCTGGGGGACAACTCCTATGCGCTCTACCTCTGGCACTGGCCGCTGCTGGTCCTGGCCCTCGCCGGGGCGGGCATCACGGCGCCAAACCTGTTCCAGGGGCTGTGCATCGTTGCCGTGTCCGTCGTTCTGGCCGTGCTCACCACCCGCTTCGTCGAGAAGCCGCTGCGTGAGTGGCACTGGCCCAAGCTCCGCGCCTGGCGGACCGCCGTCGTGATTGCCGCCTGTGGTGCCTTGCTGGCCGGTCCCGTCGCCGTGTGGCAGAGCCAACTCGTCGCCGACGAGGCCGAGGCGGCATCCCAGCCCAAGGAACTGACCCCCGGTGCGGCCGCACTGGCACCGGAAAACGCCGGCAAACCCACGCCGGAGGCGAAAACCATCCCCGCGCCGGCCGCGATGAAGAACGAATGGGCGGACATCGACGGGCTGTGCACGGACGGTAACGTCGCCAGCGACCCCTTGCTGCAGGGCTGCCTGCAGAACAACAAGCCGGAGAAGGTCACCAAGCGGATCGTGGTGCTCGGCGACTCCCATGCCCAGCAGTACATGGCGGCCCTTGGTCCCATCGCGAAGAGCCACGGCTGGGAAGTGGTCACCCTCCTGAAGGGCAACTGCCGCTTCGGTGGGGAGTCCCCGGAGCGGGACACGGACTGCAACGCCTTCAACAGGGCCAGCACGCAGTACGTCCTGGACCACCGGCCCGACGCCGTTTTCACGGTTGCGTCCCTGACCCACAAGGAAGCGCCGTTCGAGACGGAAGTGCCGCAGTACCTGGAGGGCATCAAACCCTTCACCGACGCCGGCATGGACGTGGTGGGCATCCGCGACAACCCCCGCTTTAACATCAACATGCCCGAGTGCGTCCAGAAGAACGGCGAGGACGCGGCGGAATGCAACGTGCCTCAGCAGGAATCGCTCGCGGGGTCCTCGCCGCTCGACGCGTACCGCGGCCAGGTGCCCAGGCTGGCCTTGATGGACATGAGCGACTTCATTTGCGCCAACGGAACCTGCCCCGCGGTGGTCGGCAACGTGTACGTCTACAAGGACGACAATCACCTGACCAAGACCTATGTCCAGACCATGATCCCCATGTTCGAGAAGCGGCTGCTCGCCGCCACCGGCTGGAACTAGGCCGGGCAGGCCGGCCGCGCCCGTTGACCTGCGCGCCCGTTGACCTGCCCGGGCCGGCCCGCAGTGCCGAAGCAGTGCGGGGGAGCCGTGCGGCACGGTACTGCTCACATTGAAGCCGCACATTACTGCCCCGGAATATGGCTATCGCCGCCAAGGTTCTACTATTTATTCAGGACTTCTGCACGACCTGTTGCATGACCTTCTGCATGACCTTCTGCACAGACCAGACCCGTAATGACGGGCTGGTCATCTGTTGCAACCCCTACCCGTGAACCCCGTAACCCAAGGTAAGAGGCGCACTCATGACCCAGCCCGAACACAATCCCTTCGGCTTCATCGGCCTGACGTACGACGACGTCCTGCTCCTGCCCGGCCACACCGACGTGATCCCCTCGGAGGCGGACACGTCCTCCCGGATCTCCAAGCGCATCACGGTCCAGACCCCGCTGCTCTCCGCCGCGATGGACACTGTCACGGAGTCCCGGATGGCCATCGCCATGGCCCGCCAGGGCGGCCTCGGCGTCGTGCACCGCAACCTCTCCATCGCCGACCAGGCCGACCAGGTGGACCGGGTCAAGCGCAGCGAATCCGGCATGATCACCAACCCGCTGACCATCGGCCCCGAGGCCACCTTGGCCGAGCTGGACGAGATCTGCGCACGCTACCGCGTCTCCGGTCTCCCCGTGGTGGACGAGGGCAACCGGCTGCTGGGCATCGTCACCAACCGCGACACCCGCTTCGTGCCCGAGTCTGACTTCCCGCTCCGGCTGGTCAGCGACGTCATGACCAAGATGCCGCTCGTCACCGGACACGTCGGCATCAGCCGCGAGGAAGCCTCGCACAAGCTGGCCACGAACAAGATCGAGAAGCTCCCGCTCGTGGACGAACAGGGCCGGCTCAAGGGCCTGATCACCACCAAGGACTTCACCAAGGCAGAGCAGTACCCGCTCGCCACCAAGGACGACGAAGGCCGCCTGCGCGTCGGCGCGGCGATCGGCTTCTTCGGCGACGGCTGGGAACGCGCCATGACGCTCATCGACGCCGGCGTGGATGCCCTGTTCGTGGACACCGCCAACGGCCACTCCCAGGGCGTGCTGGAGATGATCCGCCGGCTCAAGTCCGATCCCGTCGCGGCGCACGTGGACATCATCGGCGGCCAGGCCGCTACCCGTGAAGGTGCCCAGGCACTGATCGACGCCGGTGCCGACGGCATCAAGGTCGGGGTCGGTCCCGGGTCCATCTGCACCACCCGCGTGGTGGCCGGCGTCGGCGTCCCGCAGATCACCGCCATCTACGAGTCGGCGAAAGCCGCCATCCCGGCCGGCGTCCCGCTGATCGCCGACGGCGGCCTGCAGTACTCGGGTGACATCGGCAAGGCGCTGGTCGCCGGCGCCGACACCGTAATGCTCGGCTCGCTCCTGGCCGGTTGCGACGAATCACCGGGCGACCTGATTTTCGTCAACGGCAAGCAGTTCAAGAGCTACCGCGGCATGGGCTCCCTTGGCGCTATGCAGACCCGCGGCAAGAACACCTCCTATTCCAAGGACCGCTACTTCCAGGCCGACGTCTCCGGCGATGACAAACTCATCCCGGAAGGCATCGAGGGCCGGGTGGCGTACCGCGGTCCGTTGTCGTCCGTGGCGTACCAGCTGGTCGGCGGCCTCCGCCAGACCATGTTCTACACCGGTGCCCCGACCGTGGCCGAGCTGAAGGCGCGCGGCAAGTTCGTCCGCATCACCGCGGCCGGGCTCAAGGAATCGCACCCGCACGACATCCAGATGACGGTCGAAGCCCCGAACTACGGGTCGCGCTAAACCGCCGGAACTTCAGCGAACGGGCCGTGGGGGGATTCTCCTCACGGCCTGTTCGTGTTTGCGCCCGGAACTAGGCTGGAGGCATGTCCGAACTCCTGCCGGCACGTGCGCCCAAACGCAAGCTCGCGCTCAAGCCCTACGCCCAAGCCGTGGCGCAGGTGCTGCGGGTGAGCTTCCGGGCCTCACCCGCCGCCGTCATCATGAAGGTCCTCGGTTCGCTGATCTCGGCACTGCTGCCGCTGGTCACAACGTACTTCGCCGCATTGACCACCACGGCGCTGGCCGCCGCCTACGCGGGCGACGCCGCCGCCGGTGCCCAGGCGATCGTCTACGTCATCATCACTGCGGCACTCGGGCTCTTCTGGGGTTCGTTCAGCAGCGTGGACCGCTACATCCAGCAGCTCATGAGCTTCCGGGTCGGCGCGATCGTCGGGGATCTTATGTACGAGCGCTTCCTGACCCTGGACTTCTGGCGCTACGACGACAAAGAGACTGTGGACCTGTACGACCGGGCGAAGCGTTTCTCCGATTCCTATGCCCGCGTCCTGGACCGGATCGCCGCCATCTTCACCCAGCTCGTTTCCGTGCTCCTGGCCATCGGCGCGCTGCTGCTGGTCAGTTGGTGGATCGCCGTGATCGTCCTGGTCGCGATCGTGCCCAGCGTCTACCTGCAGTTCAAGCTCTCCCGCGAACAGATCGCGCACTGGAACACCCAGGTCGATTCCCGCAGGCAACGCAGGATGATCGAAACCAACCTGCTGCGCCCGCAGCACATCGCCGAGATGCGGCTCTACGGGATCGTCGGCCACCTGATGGGGCTGCGCTCCACTCTGCGGGACGCCGACGAAAAGCGCCGGCTGGACTTCCAGAAGCGCTACATTCCCAGACAGCTCGCGGCCGATGCCCTGCAGTACGGCGCCGAGGTGGTCTCCCTGATCTGGGTGGTGGGCCAGATCATCGCCCACGCGCAGCCGGTGGGGCAGTTCCTGTACGTTCAGCAGATTGTCAGCCGCGCCCTGTCCACCGCCAACAACCTCGTCTCCTCGCTCAGTTCGATCGACGAGGACCTGGCAAACCTCAAGGACTACGAGCTCTTCATGGCGCTGCCCGTGCAGTCCGGCCACGCCCCGCCCCTGCTGCAGGCGCCCAAAACGGTGGAACTGCGGGACATCCGCTTCACCTACACCGGCAGCGAACTGGAAGTGATCCGCGGCATTTCGATGACCATCAGGCAGGGCCAGCACATCGCGATCGTGGGGGAGAACGGCGCCGGCAAGTCCACCCTGATCCGCATCCTGGCCGGGCTGTACCGGCCCGATTCCGGGCAGGTGATGCTCGACGGCGTCGACCTCGCCGCCGTCGACGTCACGTCCTGGCACCGGCACCTTGCGGTGCTCAGCCAGGAGTTCCTCAAGTACGAGTTCGCCACCGCTGCGGAGAACATCTTCTTCGGCGACGTCGATTCGCCCATCGACGACGGACGGGTCCGCCGCTCCGCCGCGGATGCCGAAGCGCTCGAATTCATCAACAAGCTGCCCAACGGCCTGGACAACCACGTCAGCAACTGGATGGAGGACCCGCGCGGCCGGAAGGGCTCCGGGCTTTCCGGCGGGCAGTGGCAGCGCCTGGCCATGGCCCGGAACTTCTACCGCAACGCCACCTTCATGGTGATGGACGAGCCGACGTCGGCCATCGACGCGCTGGCCGAACACCGGATCTTCACGCGGCTCTTCGCGGACCGCAGCAGCACCATCATCGCCATCAGCCACCGGCTCGCCACCATCGAGAAGGCCGACGTGGTCTACATGCTCGAGGACGGCCGCATCGTCGAACAAGGCACCCACAAGGAACTCGTGGCGCTCCGCGGGCGCTACTTCCGGATGTTCGAGTCCCAGCTGACGGTCCCGGATGCCGAGAACGTCAGCGGCGAGTGAGGTGGCGCCCCGATGCCGGGGACCCGGCAACGCGTCCAACGGAAATCCAGCGCTGTCCGTACCGCCCCAGCATGACGCCGCAGTACGCCGAAGCGGCGCCCCGCGTCCGCTGGGATAACCTAGAGCAGTGACTTACGAGATTGAGATTGGCCGAGGCAAGCGTGGGCGTCGTGCCTACTCCCTGGATGACATTGCGATCGTCCCCAACCGGCGCACCCGTGACCCCAAGGACGTCTCCGTCTCCTGGCAGATCGATGCCTACAAGTTCGAGATGCCCGTCATCGCGGCGCCGATGGATTCGGCCATGTCGCCGGAAACCGTCATCGCCCTGGGCCGCCTCGGCGGACTCGGCGTGCTCGACCTCGAAGGCCTGTGGACCAGGTACGAGAACCCGCAGTCCGTGCTGGACGAGATCGGGGGCCTCACGGACGAGACCAACAGCCCCGCCGTCACCCGGCGCATGCAGGAGCTCTACCAGGCGCCGATCCAGCCCGAGCTGATCACCTCGCGCCTCGCCGAGATCCGCGCCGCCGGCGTTACGGTGGCCGGCTCACTGACCCCGCAGCGCACGCAGGAACACTACAAGACCGTGCTGGCCGCCGGCGTCGATATCTTCGTCATCCGCGGAACCACGGTCTCGGCCGAGCACGTCTCCAAGGACCACGAGCCGCTGAACCTCAAGCAGTTCATCTACGAACTCGACGTCCCCGTGATCGTCGGCGGAGCGGCCGGCTACACCCCGGCCCTGCACCTGATGCGCACCGGTGCCGCCGGCGTGCTGGTCGGCTTCGGCGGCGGAGCGACCACCACCACCCGCCGCGCCCTGGGCATCCACTCGCCGATGGCCTCCGCCATCTCCGACGTCGCGGCCGCCCGCCGCGACTACATGGACGAGTCCGGCGGACGCTACGTCCATGTGATCGCCGACGGCGGGATGGGATCCTCCGGTGACATCGTCAAGGCCATCGCCATGGGCGCCGACGCTGTGATGTTGGGCAGCGCCCTGGCCCGCGCCGACGAAGCCCCCGGCAAAGGCTGGCACTGGGGCCAGGAAGCCCACCACCTCGAACTGCCCCGCGGCGACAGGGTCAACGTCGGAACGGTGGGCCCGCTCGAAGAAGTCCTGTTCGGACCCGGCCACCACACCAACGGCACCTCCAACCTCATCGGAGCGCTGCGCCGTTCGATGGCCACCACCGGCTACTCGGACCTGAAGGAATTCCAGCGCGTCGACGTCGTCGTCTCGCCCTACGCCGGCAACTGAACCCCACGCTGGCGGTTGTTTGACCCTGCCCATCCGGGATACTTGGACGTAGTCTGGTGCCCTAACGAGGTTTGACCCGGATGGAGGCGTGACATGAACAGTTTTCCCGGCGGTTCTGCCGTGGCCGGAGGTGCCCTTGGACCTGCGGAACGCGAGGCTTCAATCACGGTGCTCAGGGGTAGCACCGCCCCCGGTAAAGAGCTCGACATCCTGATCGTGGGCGGAGGCATTGTGGGCGCCGGCGCCGCCCTCGACGCCGTCACCCGCGGGCTCAGCGTCGGCATCGTCGAGGCCAATGACTGGGCCGCGGGGACGTCGTCTCGTTCCTCGAAGCTCATCCACGGTGGCCTCCGGTACCTCGAAATGCTCGACTTCGCGCTGGTCAAAGAGGCGCTACACGAACGCGGTCTCATTCTCTCCGTGCTGGCACCGCACCTGGCCCGGCCGGTCCCGTTCCTGTACCCGCTCCACAAGAAGTTCGTGGAACGGCCGTACATCGGCGCCGGAATCGCCCTCTACGACGCGATGTCCATCACCGGCGGGCACAGCCGCGGCGTCCCCTTCCACAAACACCTGACCCGGCGCGGAACCCTGCGCGCCGCCCCCAGCCTCAAGGACGACGCCTTCGTCGGCTCCATCCGCTACTACGACGGGCAAGTAGACGACGCCAAGTACGTCGCCAACCTCGTGCGGACCGCTGCGCACTACGGCGCCCATGCGGTCAACCAGATGTCGGTTGTCGACTTCGTGCGCGAAGGCGAGCGCGTGGTCGGCGCCAAGGTGGTCAATCACGAGGACGGCTCCAGCTTCAAAATCCGGGCCAAGCAGGTCATCAACGCCACCGGGGTCTGGACCGACGAAACCCAGGCGATGGTGACGGACCGCGGGCAGCTCAAGGTGCGGGCCTCCAAGGGCATCCACCTCGTGGTGCCCCGCGACCGGATCCAGTCCACGGTGGGGCTGATCCTGCGTACCGAGAAGTCCGTCCTGTTCGTGATCCCTTGGGGCAGGCACTGGATCATCGGAACCACGGACACCGACTGGCACCTCGATAAGGCCCACCCCGCGGCCTCCAGCAAGGACATCGACTACCTGCTGGAGCACGTCAACAAGGTCCTCAAGCGCCCGCTGACCCGAGAGGACGTCGAGGGCGTCTACGCGGGACTGCGTCCACTGCTTGCCGGGGAAAGCGATTCCACCGCGAAGCTGTCCCGGGAACACGTGGTGGCCCACCCCGTACCGGGCCTCGTGGTGGTGGCAGGCGGTAAATGGACCACCTACCGGGTCATGGCCAAGGATGCGGTCGACGAGGCAACACGCAGCATGGACGAGCGCGTCCCGCCCAGCTGCACGGAGTCCGTCCCGCTGTTGGGGGCGAGCGGTTTCAAGGCCGCGTGGAACCAGCGGAACCGGATGGCCGAGGAGACCGGCGTCCACGTGGCCCGGATCGAACACCTGCTCAACCGTTACGGTGCCATGACGCCTGAGGTGCTGGCGCTCATCGCCGGCAACCCGGAACTGGCCGAGCCGCTGCCGGGCGCGGACGACTACCTGGCCGCCGAAGCCGTTTACGCGGCCACGCACGAGGGCGCCCGCCATGTCCAGGACGTCCTGACCCGCCGCACGCGGATTTCGATCGAGGCGTGGGACCGCGGTGTGTCCGCCGCCCCGGTAGTCGCTAAACTGATCGGAGACGTTCTCGGCTGGAGTGATGCGCAGCGTGAGGGCGAGATCAAGCACTATCTGGCCCGGGTTGATGCCGAGCGCCTGAGCCAGCAGCAGCCGGACGACGAATCCGCCGACGCCGCACGGCTGGGCGTGGAGGACATCGTGCCCCTGCGCTGAGACGCAGCGCCGGCCGGCAGTGCAGATTACAACGCTAGTCATTGGACTGCCGGCCGGCGTGCACTGACGCCACTTCGAAGGGACATCTCTTGGCGGAACCACTGGACCGGTACGACGCCGAGCTCACCACACCCGACATGGTGATCCTCGAAATGGATGCCTCGGACAAGCTCGACGCCACATCCCAGCTCGCTGAACGCGTGCACGCGGCCGGACGAATTTCCGATCTGGAGGGTTTCCTCAAACAGGTCAACGCCAGGGAGCACCAGCTCGCCACCGGCCTGCCCGGGGGTGTTGGCCTGCCGCACGCCCGGAGCGAGCTGGTCTCCCAGACCTCCATCGCGGTCGGCATCACCAAGTACGGCAGGGCGCTCGACTTCGGCGCAGCGGACGGCCCGGCCACAGTGATTCTGCTCATCGCCACCCCGGCAAGCTCCTTCTCCGATCACCTGGAAGTGCTCGCGACACTGGCACGCTCACTGTCGAAGGAGTCCTTCCGCGAGTCGCTCCGCCGCGCCTACGACGCCGAAGTAATCGCCGAACTCATCAACTCCAGCCTGGTGTTCTTCGACCACTAAAGATTGGGGCAGGCCCTTTCGTGTCGACTCCGTCGCCACGCAGGGACCCGGCTGCCCCACTCTAGGGGCAGGCCCTTTCGTGTCGACTCCGTCGCCACGCAGGGACCCGGCTGCCCCACTCTAGGGGCAGGCCCATCAGGAGGCCCGTTTCGCTGTTCTACACAGGGACGAAGTACGGTTAAGGGGTGCTGAAAACTGCCCTCAAACCCCGCTGGATCGCAGGACTCGTGTTCGCGATCGCCATTTCCGGGGTCTTTGTGCTGCTCAGCCAGTGGCAGTTTGGCCGTTCGACGCAGGCGGAAGCCCCGGTCTCCACCACCACGGAGGAGACGCGCCAGCTCACCGCGGTCCTGCAGCCGGGCGGATTCTTCCCCGGCTCGGTGGCTGATCAGATGGTCTCCGCCACCGGCACCTACGACCCCCAGAAGCAGGTCCTGGTCCCGGGCCGGCTCAACGACGGGGCGAAGGGCTACTGGATCGTCTCCGCCTTCGCGGTCAAGAATGCCCCGGCGCTGTTGGGCGGCGGGGCAACGCCGCAGACCTGGATTCCGGTCGCGCGCGGCTGGGTGGCGGATCCCGCCGACGCGGTGGCGCCGCCGTCGGGCACCATCGAACTGACAGGACGGCTATTGCCCTCCGAGTCCCCGCTGCCGAACACCGATCCCGGGCCCGGCCGTGCCACCGCCGTCTCGGTCGCCGAGCTCATCAATGACTGGAACGTCAGCAGCTACCCGGGCTTCGTCGCCGCGAGCACCGAACTGTCCGGCGGCACCGACGTCGGGCCCTCCGCTGCCGGCGGCGACGTCAAGCCGCTCCGGATCGGCCCGCAGCCGCCCGCGCAGCAGCTCAACTGGCTGAACCTCTTCTATTCCGTGGAATGGGTGGTCTTTGCCGGCTTCGCGTTGTTCATCTGGTGGCGGCTGGTCAAGGACGACTACCGCCGGGACCTCGAAGACGAGCTCGACGAGGAACTGGGCGGGGACGAGCCCCACGCCGGACCCCACCCGGCCGAACCTCATCCAGCAGAACCCGATCCAGCCCAGCAGCCCACGGCCGAACCCCATAACGCCGAACAGGCCACCGACCCGCATCCCACAGCCCCCCACCCCACAAACCCGAGAGTGCAATCATGATCGAGCCCCAGCCCGCCATCCAGCCGCAGACAACCAACGGCACGGGGAAGGCCGGCAAGAAGCGCCGCTTTGGCGGCACCGAGGCCCAAATCCGGTCCGCCCTGAAGTTCTACAAGGTGCTCGCCTACCTGACCGGCACCATGCTGCTGCTGCTCTGCGCCGAACTGATCGCCCGGTACGGCTTCGGGCAGTACCTCTTCGCCGGCGGCACCAACGCCATCACCGGCCAGCCGTTCGGCCTCGGATTCGCCGACGCCGAGCCTGCCGGGGTGATCGGGGGCGTCAACCTCTCCATCACGGTCCTAATCGTGCACGGCTGGATGTACGTTGTTTACCTGATTTCCAACTTCCGGCTGTGGTCGCTCATGCGCTGGCCGTTCACCAAGCTGGTGGTGATGGCCCTGGGCGGCGTCGTGCCGTTCCTGTCCTTCTTCGTCGAGAAGAAATTCCACGCAGAGGTCGAGGCCGAACTCGCGGCGAACCCGCAGGCACCGCAGCGGTACTAGGCCCGGTACTGAACGCCGGCGGTACTGAACGCCTGTGATTCTGAACCCCGGCGGTTCTGGAGGGGGCCACGACGCCGGTAGCCGCCGTCGGACGTGTGAGTTCGCTTACCTCCGCCCGTGATTCGGGGCCCGCTCCGGCTTCTCAATGTGCGGGCGGGCAGCGGTGCAAAGTAGGCTAGTGGGGTGACTACTCCCTCTGCACCCCAGACGTCCCACAGGCCCGTACTGGTTGTTGACTACGGTGCCCAGTACGCGCAGCTGATTGCCCGCCGCGTCCGGGAAGCGAATGTGTATTCGGAAGTGGTTCCGCATACGTACAGCACCGAGCAGCTGCTGGCCAAGAACCCCTCCGCGATCATCCTTTCGGGCGGCCCCTCGAGCGTCTACGCCGACGGCGCCCCCCGCGTCGGCGCCGACCTCTTCGAGGCCGGTGTCCCGGTCTTCGGCATCTGCTACGGCTTCCAGGCTATGGCCAACGCCCTGGGCGGCAAGGTGGCCCAGACGGGGCTCCGTGAATACGGCGCCACCGAGACCACCACCCTGGGCGAGGGCCGGTCCATCCTGGCCGGCATGCCCCAGCACCAGAGCACCTGGATGAGCCACGGCGACTCCGTCCATGAGGCCCCCGAGGGCTTTGAGGTCCTCGCGACGACGGCCGGCGCCGACGTCGCCGCGTTCGCCAATGAGGACAAGCGCCTCTACGGCGTCCAGTGGCACCCCGAGGTCAAGCACTCGGCCTACGGCCAGCAGGTCCTGGAAAACTTCCTCTTCAAGGGCGCCGGGCTGGAACCGAACTGGACCACCGGCAACATCCTGGAAGAACAGGTCCAGCGCATCCGCGACCAGATCGGCGACTCCCGGGTCATCTGCGGCCTGTCCGGCGGCGTCGACTCGGCAGTGGCCGCCGCCCTGGTCCAGCGCGCAGTCGGCGACCAGCTGACCTGCGTCTTCGTGGACCACGGGCTGCTGCGCGAGGGTGAAGCCGAACAAGTCGAACGCGACTTCGTGGCCGCCACCGGCGTCAAGCTCTACGTGGCCAACGAGCAGGAGCGCTTCCTGAGCGCCCTCGCCGGCGTCAGCGATCCCGAGACCAAGCGCAAGATCATCGGCCGCGAATTCATCCGCGCCTTCGAGGAAGCCGAACTGGCGATCATCGCCGAGGCAGCGGCGCACGGCGACAAGATCAAGTTCCTCGTCCAGGGCACCCTGTACCCCGACGTCGTCGAATCCGGCGGCGGCGAAGGTGCGGCCAACATCAAGAGCCACCACAACGTGGGCGGGCTCCCCGAGGACCTGCAGTTTGAACTCGTTGAGCCGCTGCGCGCCCTGTTCAAGGACGAGGTCCGCGCGGTCGGTGCCCAGCTTGGCCTGCCGCAGGAAATCGTCGGACGCCAGCCCTTCCCCGGCCCGGGCCTCGGCATCCGGATCGTCGGCGATGTCACCCAGGAACGCCTGGACTTGCTCCGCAAGGCCGACGCGATCGCCCGCGCCGAACTGACCGCCGCCGGACTGGATGACGAAGTGTGGCAGATGCCCGTGGTGCTGCTGGCGGACGTCCGCAGCGTCGGCGTCCAAGGCGACGGCCGCACCTACGGACACCCGATTGTCCTGCGCCCCGTGTCCTCCGAGGACGCCATGACCGCCGACTGGTCGCGGCTGCCCTACGATCTCCTGGCCCGGATTTCCAACCGGATCACCAACGAGGTGGACGGCGTCAACCGCGTGGTGCTGGATGTGACCAGCAAGCCGCCGGGAACCATCGAGTGGGAATAGCAATGTGAATGGCCGGCCTTTCGAGGCCGGCCTTTTCATTTTTGTTCCTGACAATTCAAGCCGAATTTCGCGCCGCCCAGTGTTGCGGCGCCTCACGTGCGGGGGATTCGGGCTACCCTCGAAAGCATGCCGGTATGGTCCAAGGCGTCCCGCGCGAGCCAGACAACCGCGAGCACACAAAACGCGGCCAGGGAAAGCGCGAACGCAACACAGACGAGCGTTCATACGCCGAACGCGCCAGAGTCGAGCCCGCCACGGTCCGGCACAGAGAAGTCGAGCACAGAAAAGAAGGCAGCAGTGTCAGTTGGTCAAGGCCACCCCGAGGGCTCCGAGGAGTTCAGGAAATGGCTGTCGGGGCTCAAGCCCGTCACCGGAGCAGATACCATGCTGCGCTTCACCAAGACGCCCGAAGGCTCGATCGACCTCACCCATGCCCATCCGTCAGGGCTCGCCCAGCTGATGGCAGGCCGGCGAACCCGGCTCTCCACCCTGATCCGCGACCGCCAGCAGTACGTCGTCGCGGCCAGAGCATCGCGCAACCTGCGCTCCAAGATCTTCGAACTCGCCAATGACCGCGGCATCGACGCGGGCTATTTCTCGGCCGGCACCGTCGTCTGGACCTCCGCTGTGGGGGGCAAGCCACAACGGATCTCTGCCCCGGTCATGCTCACCGCCATTTCCCTCACGGTGCGCCCCGGTGAGGACGACTACGAACTGCAACTCACCGAACAGGCGCAAATAAACCCGGCGCTGGTCCGGCACCTCAAATCAGTTCACGGGATCGTCTTTGACGTCAACGCGGTCACGCGGATGGCGTACAGCACGGCCCGTTATGACCCCCAGCCCGTTCTGGACCGCCTGGGCACCCTGGTCCAGCCGATCCACGGCGCGGAGATCGAGCACAATCTGCTCGTCTCCACCTTTTCCGATCTCTCCGGCAACCTCGATGATCCGTGGATCAACCAGAACAACCCCATTGTCACCGCGCTGGCACGGTCCGGTTCCGGCGAACGGGTCGATGTGCCCGTGCTGGTGCCCGGCCGCTTCCCCAGCACGGATGAGCGGGACCCCGCCGAGGAGCTCTTGCTGCTCGACGCCGACACGGACCAGCAGTATGTCATCGACGCCGTCCGCGCCGGCGACTCGCTGGTGGTCAGCAGCCCTCCCGGCACCGGCCAGACCCAGACGGTCATTAACACCGTCGGCGCCCTCGTGGACGAGGGCAAATCCGTCCTGGTGGTGGGGGACAGGCGGGCCAGCCTCGCCGAGATCTCTGCACAGCTCGATGGTCTTGGCCTGGATTCCGTGCTCCTGCAGCTGACCGGCAACGCCAACCCGCTGCAGCTCAAGGGCCAGCTGGTCCGGGCGATCGTCCGCAACGAGAAGTCGCTCCAGCCGCAGCTGAGCAACTTGCACGCCACACTGACCGGGCACCGCCACGCCCTGATGGAGCATGTCGCCTCCCTGCACAACGTCCGGGCGCGCTGGGGCTGTTCGCCGTACGAGGCCATGCAGTCGCTGGCAGAGCTGACCTCCATCCAGCCGGCGCCGGCGACGACGGTCCGGCTCAAGCGCAGCGTGCTGGACAACATCCGCGACCGCGAGGAGCTGGCCGGCCGGCTCCGCCGCGCTGCCGAGCTCGGCAGCTTCAGCCGCGCGTCGACCACCAGTCCCTGGCACGGCGCGCGCCTGCTCACGCGCAAGGAGACGCAGGAAGCGCAGAACGTCGCCCAGTCCGTGGCAGAGAAACTGCCCTTGCTCCGCGGCCGCATGGACGCCGTTTCGGAACACGCAGAGATCCGGCTCGGCGGGACCTTCGCCGAATGGGGCGAACAGATCGAACTGCTCGTGGCCGTCCGCGAGAGCCTGGACAAGTTCACTCCCGACATCTTTGACCGGCCCGTCCATGATTTGATCTCCGCCACGGCGTCCTCCAGTTGGCGCAGGGAACGCGGGATCGAGATGCCGTCCATGCAGCGCTCACGCCTGCGCCGGGTGGCCAAGGAGTACGTCCGGCCCGGTGTGCACATCGCGGACCTGCACAGTTCCCTGATCCTCGTGCAAGAGCAGCGCGCCGCCTGGTCCGGGTACGCCACCACGCAGCGGCACCCGGCGGTGCCGTCGGGGCTGGCCGAAATCTCGGGCCTGTACCGGGAACTCGCTGCGGAACTGGCCGAACTCGGCCAGGCGGTCAAGCACACCCCCGCCGGCGGCGACCTGGACCGCGCGCCGTACGACGAACTTCTGCCCCGGGTGCGGCGGCTTGTCGCCGACACCGCGACCCTGGAAACCCTGCCGGAGCGCACCCTTCTTGTCGAGAGCATGCGTGAGCACGGCCTCGGCGAGCTCCTCGCTGACCTTGCCGAGCGCGAGGTTCCGGAGCGATCGGTGACCGCCGAGCTGGAGCTGGCCTGGTGGCAGTCGGCCCTGGAAGCCATGATCAGCGGCGATGACTATCTCGCCATGTCAGACGGCGACGCCCTGCGCCAGCTTGAGGCCGAATACCGGCTCGCCGACAACGCCCACATCGCCAGCGGCGCTGCCCGGCTGCGATGGAACCTGTCCGAACGCTGGCGTACGGCAATCGCGGCGTACCCCCGCCAGGCCGAGCTGTTGCGCAGCCTGCTCAAGGACGGCCGGGTGACCCTGGCAGCCCTGAGCGGCCAGGCGCGGGAACTGCTGCCCACCCTCGTGCCGGTATGGTCTGTCAGCCCCTACCTCCTGACGGGCCTCCTGCCGATCGAGCAGACCTTCGACGCCGTAGTGATCCTGGACGCGGAGACGACCTCGCTGCAGGCAGTCCTCCCGGCCATCGCCCGCTCCCGGCAGGTCATCGCCTTCGGCGACGAACAGATCGCCAGCCCCCGGACCTTTACGGTGGGCGTCGAGCGGCTCGCGGCGGGGGAGAGCTCCTACCAAAGCGTTGAGAGCTCGTACCGGGCGCTGTCCGCCGTGCTTCCGATCAGGAACCTGCGGACTGTCTACCGTGCGGTCGATGAAGATCTGGTCCGCCAGCTCAGCAAGGGTTATTACGGCGGGGAACTTACCAGGCTCCCTGAAGGACAATCCGCCACGGGCCTGGACCGTACCCTCAGCGTGGAGTATCTCCCCGACGGCACGGGGCTGCCCAGCGCCGACCACGACGGCGTTGAATCGGTTGTTGCCGAGGTCAACCGCGCGGTGGAACTCGTCTTCGAACACGCCCGACTCCGGCCCCGGACCTCGCTGGCCGTGGTGACCGGCAGCCTTCGCCACGCCGCCCGGATTGGCGAGGCCATCAGGGCACAGCTGCCCAACTACCCCATGCTCGGCAGCTTCTTCACAGCGGGGGACGAGTCCTTCCGCGTGGTGGATCTGGAACGGGCCCAGGGCCTGGTCCGTGACCACGTCATCTTTTCCCCGGGCTACGGCCGCACCCCGCATGGGCGCACCCTCCACAGCCTCGGGCCGCTCTCCACTGAGGGGGGCCGCGCCAAATTCGCACTGGCCATGACCCGTGCCCGCCGGTCCCTGCACGTGCTCAGTTGCTTCCGCCCCGAAGACCTCGATGTCAGCCGCCTCAGCCACGGCGCCGTGGACTTCTACGAACTGCTGGACCGTGAGATCGCTGGCAATACTGATCTTGGCAGCCCCGCCTCCCGGGCCGCGGCCAGCGAGCAGGCGCTCGGCGCCGATCCGCTGGTGGCCGACCTGGGCGACCGGCTGCGCGCACGCGGGGCACGGGTGTGGCACCAATACGACGGCGTCCTGAACATGGTGGCGGCCGCCGATCCCATGACGACGATCGGCCAGGATGATGCGGAGATTCCCCGTCCGGTGGCGATCGAGTCGGATGGCACCGGCCAGTACCGGCGGATGAGCGTCCGGGAACGGAGCCGACTCCGGCCCCAGCTCCTGGAACGGCTTGGCTGGCGCTACATGCCACTGTGGACCATAGAGGTCTTCACCGACCCCTCGGCCTGCGCCGATCGGATTGGCGGTTACCTCGGGTTGGAGAAGCCTCCCATTCCCAGCCGGCTCCGGACATCGCACGGGTTCTTTGACGACGACATCGAGCACCTGGCGATTGACGAGGCGCGGGCCGCGGAGTACCACGTGGCGGCCGAACCCGCGGGACGGGTAGTCCGGGGCTCCGAAGCTGCGGGCCAGGAATCGCGCCGGCAGGAGCCAGCACCAGGAATGACAGGCAATACAGGCAGTAAGGAGGCCGGCGACATGAGTGCGGACGGCGACATCCAAGGCAAAACCAACAACACCAGCAACACCGGCCCTAGCGAGGGCGACGCGACCGGCGGCGCTGAGCCCAGGACCGCTGAGCCGAAGGCCGGCGAGTTGGCGGGAGACGGGCCGGACCAGGAAGCAGCCACGGAGGCTTCCCGCCGTTCGGAGGCACAGGCCGCCGTCCCCGAAGGCGTGCTGCCGAACAAGGCTGCGGAAGACGACCCCCGGCGCTGGGGCGACCAACCTGACAATTACGATCATGACGCGTGGCTCCAAGAGCAGAAGCCACCGCACTGGGGCTGACGTTGGTAGCGGGCACCGCCGAGCCCGCGGGTAGCGTTGCAGGCCGCGACCGGCGGCGCGGACTGCCCGGGCTTCAGGCCGGCGGACGACTGCCCGGGCGCTAGCCCGGCGCGGCCGCCACAAGCACGAAGAACAGCTTGCCTTGGGTTGATGCCCCCGCCAGTCTTCGGGCCTGATCGGCCGCCGCTGCTACTACCACCAGCCCGTCAGTCTCCGCGGTGGCGGGCCACGGCCCTGACTTGCCGCCAGGCACTGACGTCCAGAGCACCGGAACGGCTTCGGCCAGGATTTGGCTTTCGCCGGCTCGGTCAAGGCCGTTGCCGCCGGTGAGCACCACGTTGACGAGCTGCCCGGGGGAGACCAGCTGGACGGAGGCCGGATCCGCCATCCTGAGCGGCACGGCCGCAGAGCCGGGCGGGCTTCCCGCGAGCAGGCCCGGGCCCAGGATCTGGGCGTCGGTGAGAAGCTGGCCCCGGCGCAGCGGTGCGGCCAGCTGTTTTCCCTCGAACGCGGCCTCGGTGCCGGGGTTGCCGGCAGGCACGAGGCCCGGCGGCACGCTGACGCTGCTGACATCGCCGGGCACCAGGGTCTTCCCGGCGGGAAGGTCTGCCGCTGCGGCGAAAGCAATGACGGTGTCAGCGGGCGCGGGAGTGAGCTGCTGAACCGTCAGGCCCGCGGGGATGCAGAACAGGAGGGCCGCGATAAGCCGCCGGTTCCGCTTCAACCAGCCGCGCAAACGGTGCTGCGCGGGGCGGCCGCGGGGCGGCCGCTGACCGGGGGGATCCGTGCGCGGGTTCCGGCTCCGGAACGGACGGCCAGCGGCGGACATGGTGGCGGCATGAAAGTTGGCGGGGCGGAACACCGCGCGGGCCCAGCGGCCGGAGCCTTCCACAGGCATTGGGCGGGCGGGTAGGGACGAGACCCAGGACAAAGGCGGGTACGACGTCCACAACGAAGACGGGGAAACCGCGGTGAGTGAAGGAGCCATGCCGCCACGCTACGGAGCCGCACGCATCGGCGGGAGCCACTGAACCGCCTATGTGGACAACGGCCAGCAGGCCCAAGGATTACGCTGACTCAGCCGGCCGCGGCCCACCTGGCGGGCCGGGTACTGGCGGGCCGGCGTCGAAGGGGCAGCCCGAAACCGGCAGATTCCCTGCTAGCCCGCGGCGGCGGGTGCAGGCGCGGGGGTGGCCGCCGGAGCTGCAGGAGCCGGGGAAACGGTGCTGCCCTTGGCGGCGCGTGAATCGGTCCGGTAGAAGCCGGAGCCCTTGAACACTACGCCGACGCTGTTGAACTTCTTGCGCAGCGTGCCCTGGCACTCGGGGCAGGACGTCAGGGAGTTGTCGCTGAACGACTGCACGATCTCGAAGGCGTGGCTGCAGTCCTTGCAGGCGTATGCATACGTGGGCACTGGAAATCCTCACTCTGGGGCAAACGAGCAGGTCCCGTGCTGCCGGACCGGAATCACTGCCGATATGCCTATCGGCCGGTTCCGCCCTTAGCAGTCGCAGGGCCTGAGTGCTAATTCTATCACCTTGGCACGACCCCATATCTGCCTGGGCGGCATCAGCCGAGCCGGATGATCCCGCCCGGGGTCACGGCCGCGTCGACCTTCCGGTCGAACGACTCGGCGGGAATGCTGCCCGCCGGCAGCACCTCCGTGTCATAGACGACGGCGGCAGTCGGCAGCGCCGTTGCCTCGGACGCGTCGCCGGACGCTGGGGACAGGGTGGCCAGGGCGGCAAGGAACTTGTCGTAGTAGCCGCCGCCTTGTCCGATCCGGTTGCCCGAGATATCCACGGCGGTGGCCGGGAGGATGATTGCGGTGGCGTCGCGCATTACCTCGGTGCCGTGGCGCTGCCCGACGGGCTCCTGGATGGGCGCGTACCGGCTGCGGACAAAACCGGACTTTGGAGTCCAGTACACCCAGCTGAGCTCGATTTCGGGTTCGCAAACCGGCAGCAGCACCCGGTGCCCGGCATCGGTCAGGGCAGTCAGCAGCGGCAGTGTGGGAGGTTCGGCGCCCACACCGAGGTACGCCGCAAATATGCCCTGGCGGCCGCGGGCCAGTCCGGAGGCCCACTGGAGCCCATAGCGTGCGATGCCGGCCGCGGCGGCATCTTGTGCGGCCAGCGGCAGTACGGAACGCACCGCCCTGTGGCTGGAGCGTATTTCCTCTTTTGACGCCATACTGGCCCGTCCTCTTGCCTCGTGCGGCCGCGACCCGCCGGGGAGGGCGGCCGGGCGGTTCGTATGATAATTACGCAATGATTGGTCCCTCCGTTAGATTAGTCGAGTGAATACACCCAACGCTTCCGTCCGTAAGGCCGTCATCCCCGCCGCGGGCCTTGGTACCAGGTTTCTTCCGGCGACGAAGGCCATGCCCAAGGAAATGCTGCCTGTCGTTGACAAACCGGCCATCCAGTACGTCGTCGAGGAGGCCGTGAATGTCGGCCTGAACGACATCCTGATGATCACTGGCCGCAACAAGCGGGCGTTGGAGGACCACTTCGACCGCGTTCCGGCGCTGGAGGCCACCCTCGAGGCGAAGGGCGACACGGCGAAGCTTGAGTCCATCCAGGCCGCCAGCAACCTCGGTGACATCCACTACGTCCGCCAGGGCGATCCCATGGGCCTCGGCCACGCCGTCCTCCGGGCCAAGCAGCACGTCGGGCAGGAGCCGTTCGCCGTCCTCCTGGGCGATGACCTCATCGACGCCCGCGATGAGCTGCTCAGCACCATGATCGAGGTCCAGGCCAAGACGGGCGGGTCAGTGGTCGCTTTGATCGAGGTGGATCCGTCCCAGATCAGCGCCTATGGCTGCGCCGACGTCGAGGCGATCGGCGGTGAGGACTACGTCCGCATCAATCAGCTGGTGGAGAAGCCCGACGTCGAGGACGCCCCGTCCAACCTCGCCGTGATTGGCCGCTATGTGTTGCACCCGGCCGTCTTTGAAGTCCTAGAACGGACCGCGCCCGGCCGTGGCGGAGAAATCCAGCTGACGGACGCGCTGCAGGAACTATCCGCCGGCACCGGCGAGGGCTACGGCGTGTACGGCGTTGTGTTCCGCGGCCGCCGCTACGACACCGGCGACAAGCTCAGCTACCTCAAGGCCTGCGTCCAGCTCGCCTGCGACAGTGAGGACCTCGGTCCGGGTCTGCGCGAATGGCTGCCCGGCTTCGCCTCCAGCCTGGCCCCCAGCCTCACAAAGTAATTCCCGTGGGGGGCAGCTTTACCTGGCCGGCGACTCTGGAGAGTGGCGACATCGTGTTGCGCCCGATCCGGTACCGGGACCGCAAGGAGTGGACTGCACTCCGGTCCCGTAACTGCGAATGGCTGGCCCCCTGGGAGGCGTCAAACCCCGCCCCCGGCGGCGGCCTGCCCGACTACCGGCAGATGGTGCGCTCGCTCAAGGCCCAGGCCGCACAGGCCACTGCCCTGCCCTTCGTGATCGCTGAATGGACGCCCGGCCACCAGGCCCCCGTGATCGTGGGGCAGCTGACGGTCTCCTCCATCGTGTGGGGATCGGCCATGATGGCGACCCTGGGCTATTGGGTCGACAAGGAGCGGGCCGGCCGGGGGATTGCCCCGACCGCCGTGGCCATGGCAACGGATTATTGCTTTGGCACCCTTGGCCTGCACCGCATGGAGATCAACATCAGGCCGGAGAACGCGCCCAGCCTGCGGGTGGTGGAGAAACTCGGCTTTCGTGACGAGGGATTCCGGCCCAGGTACTTGCACATCAACGGCGAATGGGCGGACCACCGTACCTTCGCGCTCACAGCTGAGGAAGTGCCGGAAGGCCTCCTCGCACGGTGGCTGAGGACCCACCAGGGCTGAACCTGTGATGGCCGCCTGACCAGCCACGACGCCCCGACGCGTGCCAGTGGCCGCCCCGCGCGCGACACACCTCTGACAATGCGGGGCAGTACCCCATATACCTCATACGGTTTTGAGTGTGGACTTCCCTCTTAGCAGCTCTGTGATCCTTGTCATTGCAGTTGCGCTCTGGATCGTGTGGGTGGCGCCTTACGTTCTCCGGAACGGGCGTCACCAGTTGCAGCCTGCAGGCGACTTTCTGGCGGACGTCATAGACATGGAACCAGCAGAGCCGCATGCGGGGAAGGTTATGAAAATGGCAGCGCAGCACGAGAAACCCATGAGCAGCGCCCAGCGCGCAAAACCGGCCGGCGGCACCCCAGGTGCTGGTGCCAGCACCGCGGCGACCTCTGGGGGGACTCCGATCTCTGCAGCTACCTCCCCGGCGTTCCGGATTCGTTGGGGACGGCTGATGCTGGCGGTAGCCGGGCTTCTGTCCCTCCTCACGGGAATGATATCCGCTGCCCTTCGACTCTTCGGGATCGGTTCGGGCTGGCTCCCGGCGATTGCCCTGCTGGGCGCCGTCGCCGCCGTGGCGCTGCTCCGCCGCCTGGCTGTCCGCGACCGCCGGCGGAAAATGAACGCCGCGTTCCGTGCCGCCATGGGCGGCCCGGAACGTGCCACTGCCCCGACCTCCGTGCCCGAGCAGGACCCCTCCCTTCCTGCCGTCCGTCCCGGTGCCCGGCCGGAAAGCCCGCTCTTTGACGCGGAAGCCGGCCGGGTCACGCCCGAGCCGGCGCCGAAGCCGCTGACCGCCCTGGAGCTCCGCCAGGCCGCCCTCGCCGAAGCGGCAGCCTCGGGGGATACCTCGGCGGCTGTGGCTGCCGAAACGGCGGGCGCTACGGAGGGCTCCAGCTGGGAGCCCGTCGAGGTTCCCAAGCCCACCTACGTCGAAGCGGCCAAGGCCGAACGAGCAGCCCCCATGCCCCTGGACCTCCCTGAAGCGCCCAAGGCCGTCGGGAAGCCGTCCCTCAAGCAGGCCTCCGCGCGGCCGGCCGCGTCGGATCCGCAGGCCGCCGACGATTCCGAGTCAAAGCAACTCAGCAAGGCCCAGAGCGCCCTGAGCAACCTGGACGATGTCCTCCAGCGGCGGCGCGCCTGATCCGGTCTGTTCCTCCGGAGATTTCGCCCCGGGCAGCCAGAAACGGCTGCCCGGGGTTTTCGTTTCCCCGCAGCATCGCTGGCGGGCTTCGTTGCGGTAGCCTCTGGTCATGACAAGGATCTGTGTCGCCGGCGGAACCGGCCAAGTTGGCCGTGAAGTGGTGCGCCGGGCGCTGGAGGCCGGGCACTCGGTGGCCGTCCTCAGCCGTAACCCACCGCCGGCCGGCACCTCCGCCAACATCGGGGGCGCGGAATACTTCCGCGCTGACGTGACGACGGGCGAAGGCGTCGCAGCCGCCCTGGCGGGCGCCGACGTCGTGATCGATTGTCTGGAGGGACGCTCCGGGAAGGCGCGCAAGAACTTCGCCGACGGCGGCGCCCGTCTTCTGGCCGCCGCCCAGGATGCGGGTGCGGCCAGGGCCGTCATGCTGTCCATCGTGAATTGCGATCGCAGCAAGTCCGCTTTCTACCGGTCGAAGGCCGCCAAAGAACACGTCTATGAGCTGTCCGGACTGGAGACAGTGGTGGTCCGTGCCACCCAGTTTCACTCATTGCTGGCGATGATGTTCGGCGCCGGCTCCAAGGTGCGAGTCATCCCCGTGGTGCGAGGCGCGCGCTTCCAGCCGGTGTCACCGGCGGACGCGGCAGCGGTGCTCCTGGAAACCGCCCTGGAACCGGCAGCGGTTCCGGTTGCGGGACCGCGGCACCGGGTGTTGAACCTCGGCGGCCCGGAGTCCAAGGACATGGCCGACTTTGCCCGGGAGTGGCAGCGGGCCACGGGCGTCAAGGGCCAACTGGTGCGCCTGCCGCTGCCCGGCGCGATGGGCCGCTATCTGCGCGAGGGGCTGAACCTGGTGCCGGAGGCGCGACACGGCAACGAGACATTCCGCGGCTGGCTGGAAAACAGCGCCGATGGTTTGTAGCCTAGGGACACCGGCAACGCCGTTCCCTCAGGACCGGCGTTGCTTCGGGGCTATAGCTCAGTTGGTAGAGCGCTTCGTTCGCATCGAAGAGGTCAGGAGTTCGAATCTCCTTAGCTCCACCCCTTTCAAGGCTGATGCCATCGGCCCGCGCCGCCCGCCGGTCCCCCCTTCCATAGGCTGCTGAGATTCATGTGTCAGCCCCGGACCGAATACGGCATCAAGATATTCTCCAGGAAGCCGCCCGGGGTCGATTTCACGTGCTAGGTTTGCGGGCAAAGCCGCGGCCATTGCCAGCAGCTTCCGTACTCTTGGGGGAGAGTGACGATGATCCCGAACCACAGCCAGCTCATCAATCTCATGGTCGGCGCAGACCCGGGCTTTCTTGCCGGCCGTTTCGCTACCGAATTTTCGGCGTCTCCGGGCCACGCGGGGGAGCGGGGCACATTCCGCTACTTCGGGGCCGGGTACTGGGACGTCAGGATTGACGGAGGCCCCGCCTTCCAGATGACCCCGCACGGATCGCGAATCGTCCAGGCCAACGGGTCGGCCGAGGCCTGCCTGGCCATGACGAACCCGCCACCCCAACCGCCGTGGTCCCTGGTGCTGCCCCGTCATTCGACATTTCTGGGCCGGGAGGACGATGATTGGCAGCTGGACGCCGGCTGGCCGGTCACCGGCGACCAAGACTCATGGGTGGTGCCGCTGAAGAGCCGGGAAGCGCCCGGGCTCAATGGAACCCTGACTGTGAACGCAGCAACGTACGTCATCACGCGGGCCGAACTGGGGCCCATGAGGCAGGCACTCATCATCGACCGGACCGAACCCACGGACCAGGACCTGGCGGACCTGGAAGCTTTGAAATCAGGAGCAACATGACAGCCGCAGAGTCCAGGACACGGACGGCATCGAACGTCAGTCTGCACGTCGGCGCGCCGGGGCCCGCCGTGGCCGCCGAAGCCGCAGCGCTCCTCAACGAATCCCTCGGCTCTGGTTTCGTCCGCCCATCGGCCTTGGCGGAACTCACGGTTGAGGGACGGGGAGTCCTCATCCGGGCCCGCAGCCGGGACGGCGAGCTCCTTGGCGCAACAACCGCCCGCATCCTGGACCAGACGTCCCACACGGCGCTGCGAGTCCGCCTGCGCCCGGCCACCGCCGGCGCCGGCTTGGGCGGGCGGCGGGTCGGCGAAATAAAGTCCATTGTTGTCGGCCCTGCAGCCCGGGGGATGGGCCTGGGCACGATCATGCTGGCGGCCTGCCTGGACTTTCTTGAGGCTGGCGGTTGCCGCTACGTCGTCTCCGCGTCGTGGGTCTCGGCCGATCCGCAGCACTCGTCCCTGGGGATGTTGGAGCGGGCCGGATTTGCGCAGCTGGCCACGATCCCCAGCTACTGGGCGGACGACCAGAAACTGGCCGGTTACCTTTGCCCTACGTGCGGCCCCGAGTGCGTCTGCGCGGCCATCATCCTGGGGCTCCCACTCGAGGACGGACCCGCTAGAGCTCTTCCTTGGCAAGGGTCTTTGTCTGGACCGGTGTCGGCCGGCCCAGGCGCCGGTCGAGTGTGACGCGCAGCCTGGCGGCCGCGACCTGAACCCGGTGCTGCGAGGCGGTCGCAGGGCTGGGAGCCTTCACGGGGATGTGCTGGGGAGCGAGACGTTCCTCGAACCCGTTCACGGATTTCCACGCGATGTCCAGGAGTTCGAGTTCCTCGTTCCGGGCCAACTCACTGCTGGCGAGCACCTCCAGCGCTGCCAGCCCTAGGGCTCTGGTGTCCTCGTCCTCGTCCAGGGCGCTGTCCAGCGCCCATTGCGTCCGTTTCCACCACTCGGCGCGGTCATCGGCGATGGCCTTCTGGCGCAGTGTCTGCCAGGCCATGAACGCTCCCACAGCTGCCGCTACGAGCACCGCAACAGGGGCAAGCGCGGCAACGATCTGCCACCACTCGGCCGGACTTGAGTGGAGGAAGACTTCAACCGGAACGGGGGTCGGGGCAGGCGTTGGCGGCATGCGATCAGCCTAAGCCTGGGCCCGGCCGTCCCGGACGAGGACGCGCAGTGGATAATCTCGGCGATCGGGGCTAACGGGTTCTGCCGCTAGCCTTGTCAGTAACACGAGGAGAATTATGACCACCCTGAAAGAACGCCTGCACGCCGACGTCGTGAGCCACATGAAGGACCGCAACAAGGTTGCCCTCACCACCGTGCGCAACGTCCTCGGCGAGATCGAAACCCGGGAAAAATCGGGCAAGACGCCAATCGTGCTGGATGACGCACAGGTGACTGCCCTCCTGCAGAAGGAAGCCGCCAAGCGCCGCGACACTGCCCGCATCTACACCGAAGCCGGCGAAGCAGAGCGTGCCGCCGCCGAAATCGCCGAAGCCGAGGTGATCGAGGCCTACCTGCCCAAGCCACTCACCGCGGCCGAAGTCGAGACGATCGTGGACGAGGCCATTGCGGCGCTCAAGGCCGACGGCGTCGAGTTGTCCATGCGCCAAATGGGTGCAGTGATGAAGCCCGTCACCGCTACGGTGGCCGGACGCTTTGACGGCAAGGCCGTCAGCGAAATCGTCCGCAACCGTCTCGCGCAGCAATGAGTCTGATCCGGCTGCACGACGTCGGCGTCCGCTTCGACAACACACAGATCCTTCGTGAGGCGTTCTTCCGCCTCGAGCCCGGGGACCGGGTGGGCCTGATCGGCAAGAACGGCTCGGGGAAGACCTCCATCCTCAAGCTCATCCTGGACCAGGTCTCCCCGGACACCGGAACAGTCACCGTGGAGCAGGGAACCAGGGTGGGGTACTTCTCCCAGTTTTCCGAGCTGGACGGCGAGGCGACCATCCTTGAGGTCCTTGACGGACTGTTCGTCCAGATCAAGGCCGCCGAGGCCGAGCTGGCAGCCATCGACGCCGCCATCGCGGCAGACCCCGCAGAAGCAGAGCTGGACCGGCTGATCGGGCGCCAGGCCGAGCTGTTCGAGGACATGGACCGTCTCGACGGATGGGACTACACGCGGCGCATCGCCACCGTCCTGACCACGCTGGGGTTCAGCGAGGCTCACCGCACGTGCGCGATTGACGAACTCTCCGGCGGGTGGCGCAACCGCGCTGCCCTGGCCAAGATCCTGCTGGAGGGTCCGGACGTACTGCTCCTGGACGAGCCCACCAACTACCTCGACGTAGCCGGCGTCGAATGGCTCGAAAACTGGTTCCGCGACTACCGCGGCGCGGCGATCATCGTCTCGCACGACCGGAAGTTCCTCGATGCGGTGGTTACCCGGATTATCGAGGTGGAGAACTTCCATCTGCACGAATACCCGGGAAACTTCGCCGAGTACGTTGTGCAGAAGCAGTTCCGGCTCAAAACGCTCGAGGCGCAGTTCGTCCATGAGTCCGAGCTCCTCGCCTTTGAAGCGGAGGGCATCGCCGACCGCCGCGAGGCCGCCAAGGCCGCCAGCCGCGGGTTGGGGAACCAGCTGGCCAAGATCAAGAAAGCGCGCACGCCCCGGCCCGTGGACCAGATCGTCACGGAGATCTACGGCGGGCTGCACGTGAAGGATGTCCTCTGCCGGGTCGAAGGACTGGGCAAGTCCTATGGCGAGAAAGTGTTGTTCGAGGACCTCAGCTTTGAGATCCGCCGTGGCAACAGGATTGTGGTCCTGGGCTCCAACGGCAGTGGCAAGTCCACGCTGCTGAAAGTGCTGACCGGGGAGGAACCGACCGATTCCGGTGAGGTGGTCTGGGCCAAGGGGCCCGGTTTCGTTTCGTACAACAAAATGCTGGAAGAACTCGACGACGCCGACACCGTTTCGCACGCCGTCAACGCACTGCCGGACAGCCTCGCCTTCAGCGCCACGAAGAAGTCCGTCAACAGGTTCCTCGCGATGTTCCAGTTCTCCGAGGCCGACCTCAAACAGAAGATCGGAAACCTCTCCGGCGGCCAGAAAGCCCGCGTCGCCATGGCCCAGTGCCTGCTGTCCGGCGCTTCGGTGCTGCTCCTGGACGAGCCCACCAACCACCTGGACATGTCCAGCACCCAGGTGATGGAGCGGGCGCTGCTCCACTTCCCCGGGGCGGTAGTCGTGGTCAGCCACGATCGCTTCTTCACCGAGAAAATCGCCACCCGCAAGCTGGTCTTCGGCAGCGACGGCGCGGAACCCGGCGAGGTCGACGTACTGGCGGCCTGACGGAACGTCGGGAGGACCGGGCGGGACGATAGACCCGGGCGCGGCGATCCGGGCAGCGAGATAATGGAAACATGACCAACCAGGAGCACGACCGCGACCCGTGGGAGGAGTTCGACCAGCTCAAGCCTGCCGGCCCGGACCGGGTCGCCGGCTACCCCGGAGGGGAACCGCAAGGCTTCGGTTTCCGCACGGGCGTCCGCAGCGCCCGGGTTGCCCTCGGATTTGCCGTCTACTCCCTGGCGCTTGGAAGCATTCTGGTCCTTATTGGGGCCGTCGTTTTCATTGGTAGCGGGAAGTGGCTGCTATTCGGGCTCATGGTGCTGGTCGAGGTCGTCTTTATCCTGGCGTTCCGGCGGCTCCTGGCCCAGGTCCGGGAGCGCCGCGCTTCCGGCTAAAGCCAGCCCTTTTTCTTGAAGATGGCGTACATCAGCGCCGCAGTGCCGGCCATGAGCACGATTGCCATCGGGTAGCCCAGCGTCCAGTGCAACTCCGGCATGTTGTCGAAGTTCATGCCGTAGAGTCCGGCCACAAATGTCGGCGCGAAGAAGATCGCGGCCCACGAGGAGATCTTCTTGACCTGCTCGTTTTGTTCCGCGCTGGCCTCGTTCTGGCGGTTGGCTGTCAGGGTTCCGTCCAGGGTGAGCGCGTTCTGCAGCAGGTCACGGAACGAGTCGGCGCGGGAAATCAGCCGCTCCACGTGGTCCTCGACGTCGCGCAGGCTGTGCTGCAGTTCCGTGTCCACCCGGTACTTCTCAAAGCCCCGCCGGAGCTGGTGCATCATTGCCGGGAGCGGGTGGATGGCGCGCTGGAAATGGATGACTTCCCTGGCGAGTTCGTAGATCCGCCGGGACACCAGGGGATCGCCGCTGAAGAGCTGGTCCTCGATCTCGTCGATGTCGTTTTCCAGCCCGGCCACCACAGGACCGTAGTCGTCCACCACCTGGTCCATGAGTGCATACAGGACGGCCTCGGGGCCGTGGCGCAGCAGGTCGGGCCGGCTCTCCATCCGGTGCCGGACCTGGCCCACGACTTTCGTCTCGGCGTGCCGGACGGTGACCACGAAGTTCCGGCCCGTGAAGATGTGCAGTTCGCCGAACTCCACGGTCTCGGTCTCGTCCAAGTACCGGGCAGGCCGGAGCACAGTGAACAGGTTGTCGTCGTAGCGTTCCAGCTTGGGGCGCTGATGGGCGGAGATGGCGTCCTCCACCGCCAGCCCGTGCAGGTCGAATTCCGCGGCCACGGCCGCCATTTCGTCCGGCGTGGGCCGGTAGAGACCGATCCAGGCCATGCCGCCGCGCTCGGTCAGGGTCTCGAAAGTCTGCTCGAGGTTCGTCGGCTCGGCGCTGCGGATGCCGTCAACGTAGACGGCGTTGTCGATGATAGTCACCGGGACATTATCCTTTGTTCACCTGGAGTTCGGCGGAACCGGCCCGCCGCGACGCGGACCGGCCGGGAGCCAGCTCGTTGCCTTGGACGAGCCGGCTGATCAGAGGTTCGGTTCGGTAGGGGATATGGGTGTGCAGCGCCAGTACGGTCTCGGTGCGGATGACTCCCTTGATCCGAAGGATGGACCGGAGGGCCGCCTGGAGGTTGTGCGTGTCCGTCGCCACCACCCGGCACCAGACGTCGCCGCGCCCGGAGATCTCATGGACTTCCAGGACTTGGGCGATCAGCCGCAGGGCCCCGACGACGCCGTCGAGCTCCCGGTGGTTGACCTCAATCGTCACGAAGGCGACGACGTCGTAGCCCACCGCCTCCAGATCGATTTCGCGGCCGCCGGCGTGCAGTACGCCCGAGCGCAGCATGCGCCGCACGCGCGACTGGGCGGTGTTCCGGGCGATGCCCAGGGAATCACTGAGGTCGCCGATCTGGATCCGGGGATCCCGGATCAATTCCAGCAGGATCTTGAGGTCCGTAGGGTCCAGACTGTTCAAATCATCACTCCGGTTCACTTCAACAGTCCGAGAATGACTGTTTTGCTCAATTTTGGCACAGAATTTAGCCATGAAGATCATTGGTATTGCATTCTTTAGGGACCAATCTTTCGACCGGGCCGGGCGCTTCCCCCACAACAGGGAAAGCCCGGCCCTGCATTTTGCAAGGGCACAGCCATGACTGTCTTCAGCGAACTCCGCATGCGCCCGGCCACAGCTGACCGCTGGGGCTGGGACGCTTCCACCACCGCACGGCTCGTAATGGCAGGCGTCGTGATCTTTACGCTGCTCGTCGGCGCGAACCTGGCGACGCCGCTGTACCCGATGCTGCAGGCAAAACTGGGGATTACGGCGCTCGACGTTACGGTGGCGTTCTCGGCTTACGTCCTGGCGCTCGTGGCCACCCTGGTCCTGGCCGGTCACTGGTCCGACCACATCGGACGCCGCGCCGCCCTCGTTCTCGCGGTCCTGGTGGGCCTGGCCGGAGGCTTGGTCTTCGCCACTGCGGACAGCCTCGCGGCGCTCTGCGCCGGGCGCGCGCTGCAGGGCATCGCCGTAGCCCTCGCCACCGGCGCCAGCTCAGCCGCCCTGCGCGAACTCCTGCCCAGCCGGCCGGAGTGGGCCTCCCGGTTCACGCTCCTGGCCTCGGCCGGTGGCGTCGCCGCCGGCCCTGCCATCGGCGGAATGCTGTCACTGTTGCCGGGCTCGACGTCGACGCCTTACTACCTGCACTCCTTCGTCCTCGCTGCCGTGCTGGTGCCCCTCTACCTGCTCAAGGCGCGGCCCGCCATCAGCCTGCATGCCGGTCCCCAGCCGCTGCGTGTCCTGGCGCCGCGGCGGCCGTCGGTTTCGAGTGACGCGCGCGGCGCCTTCTGGCTGGCCTCCTCCGTGGGCTTCCTGAGCTTCACGGTCTTTGGCTTCTGCCTCTCGCTCGCGCCCGGCTATTTCGCCCAGATTGTCCACGCCGATTCGCGGCCGTTGATCGGCCTGCTGGCCGGGCTGACGCTGGGCTCCTCGGCCCTGAGCCAACTGCTGGCCATCCGGGGCCGGTTTGCCGTGTCCGCCGGATTGGCAGTCCTCGGCGTTTCCGTGTTGCTCATCGCCGCGGCCGCCGCCTGGAGCAGCCCGTGGCTGCTGATCTTGGCCAGCATCACTGCAGGCGTGGGGCAAGGTGTGGCCTTCCGGACCGTCTTCAACGACGTCGCCGGCAAGGTGGAGCCCGCCCGGCACGCCCAGATCATCAGCACGGTCTATGTCATCACGTACCTGGGCAGCGCCATCCCGGTGATCGGGCTGGGGCTCGCGGCCGGGATGGTCGGGCTGCAGGCCGCCGTCGCCGGGTTCGTCACGGTGTGTGCCGCGGCCGCGCTGACGCTGGCGGCCGTGACGCTGCGAACGGCACTGCGCCAGCGGGTCTAGCCTGCCGGCGCCGCCAGTGCGCCGTGGGCAATAAGAGCGCCCACGGCAGTAAGAGCGCCCGCGGCAATAATAATGCTCGCGGGTCTGGCCTTCCGGCGGCCGCTGTTACGGCAGCGGGCCGTGGTTGCCCTGGATGTGGGCGAAGACCAGCGTGGTTTCGGTGTGGCCCACCACGGGGTCGGTGGCCAGGTTGTCCAGTACCCAGTCCCGGAGGTCCTCGGTGGTGGCCACGGCGATGTGCAGCAGATAGTCCACCGAACCGGACGTGTGAAAGGTTGAGAGCACCGCCGGGAGCTTGGGCACCCGGGCCGTGAAACGGTCGATCTGCTCGCGGTCGTGGGCCCGGAGCCGGACCGCAATGAGGGCCTGGACCGAGCGTCCGATCGCGGACAGGCTCAGGTTGGCCTCGAAGCCCTCGATGATGCCGCGCTCGGACAGGGCGCGGGTGCGCATCAGCGCGGTCGACGGCGCGATCCCCACGAGTTCTGCCAGCTGCTTGTTCGAGATGCGGGCATCCGCGACGAGGGCAGCGAGCAGGCGCTCGTCGATCGCGTCCAGCGGTTCGCCGGCCCCCGGCCGAACATTCTTCGCACTGCTGCTCACGGATCCTCCTCGTAGTGTTGTCTATTCATCATAAACGGCACTATCCGACAGTTCCATTCATAACCCCTACAGATACTCGAATTATTACCAGATACTTGCGGAATTCAATGGCGAATATTCGTAAGGAGTTAGGGTGCTCTCTCAAGATTCATTGGCGGTCCATGCGGGCCGGAACGGGCTCACGGAACTGGGTGTGCACGCGGTGCCCATCGATCTGTCCACGACGGCACCGCTGCCGTCCGTGCACGACGGCGGCCTGGCGTACGAGCACATGGCCACGGGCGGGGCACACGTGGAGGGGCAAAGCACTGTGTACCAGCGGTTGTGGAACCCCACGGTGGCGCGGTTCGAAGAGGGCGTCGCCGTCCTGGAGGGCACGCCCGAGTCTGTCGCCTTTGCCACCGGCATGGCGGCGCTGAGCGCGGTGCTCCTCGCGGTTGTGGCGGCGGGCAAGAAGCATGTGGTCGCCGTGCGGCCCCTTTACGGCGGCAGCGACTACCTGCTCGCCTCCGGCGTCCTCGGCAACGAGGTCACCTTCACGACTCCGGAGGGCGTCCGCGGCGCCCTGCGGCCGGACACCGGCCTGGTGATCCTGGAGACGCCGGCCAACCCGACCCTTGAGCTGGTGGACATCGCCCGGGTGGCTGCCGCTGCCGACGGTGTGCCGCTCCTGGTGGACAACACCTTCGCCAGCCCGGTGCTGCAGCAGCCCTACAAGCACGGTGCCGCGATGGTGCTGCACAGCGCCACGAAGTTCCTGGGCGGCCACGGTGACGCCATGGGCGGTGTGGTGGCCGCAGGCTCTGAATGGGCCGTTCGCCTGCGCCAGATCCGGGCTGTGACGGGCGGAATCCTGACCCCGTGGCCGGCCTACCTGCTGCACCGCGGGCTGGCGACTCTCCCCGTGCGGGTCCGCGCCCAGCAGGCCAGCGCCGAAAAGGTCGCGGTTGCCCTGGCCGGCCACGGGCTCGTGAAGCGGGTCTACTACCCGGGACTTTCTGAATGTGACCCGCAGGGCCTCGTCGGCACCCAGATGTCCGGCCCTGGATCGCTCATGGCCTTCGAGCTCGCCAGCGCCGAGCACGCCGAACGGATCCCGGCCGCCGTCGGCATGATCACGCACGCCGTCTCCCTCGGTGGGATCGACACGCTCATCCAGCACCCCGCCGGCCTGACCCACCGGCCGGTCGAGACAGCGGCCAAGCCGCACGCGAACCTGCTGCGGATCTCGGTGGGCCTGGAGGACCCGGCCGACATCGTCGCCGACCTCGTTCAGGCGATCGAGGCCACGCGGTAGCCCGCGGAGACGACGGCCTGGCCGGACCCGGCACCTGGCCGGACCCGACGTCTACCCGGACACCGTGGCCCCGCCGGCGGCCTTGCTCCCGTTGCGGGCAGCCCGGCCGGCGGCTGCGGGAACCGACGCGGGATGCGCGACGGCGGTGATTGCCGCCGTCGCGCCGGCCAGTCCGATGACCGTCAGGGCAAGGGCCGTCCAGCCAAGCCGCTGGAAGATCAGGCCGCCGGCCCAGCCAAGCACGCTGGAGCCGAGGTAGTAGGCGAGGTTGTACAGCGAGGCGGCTTGCGCCCTGCCTGTCGTGGCGATCAGTCCGGTCCAGCCGGAACCGATGCTGTGTGCCGCGAAGAAGCCGCCCGTGAACAGCAGCAGTCCCACCAGGATCGGGACCAGCAGTTCCGTGAGCGTCAGGGCCAGGCCGCCCGCCATCAGCGCGGTGCCGGCGATCAGGACGGTGCGCCGGCCGAACCGGGACGTCAGCCCCGCTGCCCAGCGCGCCGAGACGGTTCCGGAGAGATAGGCCAGGAAGATCAGGCTGATCGCGGTGGCCGGCAGGTTGAACGGTTCCCCGGACAGACGGAATCCGAGGTAGTTGTAGACGGCCACGAATCCGCCCATGAGCAGGAACGCCTGGACGTACAGGGCGAGCAGCCGGGGATTGCGGGCATGGCGGGCCAGCGTGCCCATGGCGCCCCGGAAGCCGCCCGCGGCCGCAACGGTGAACCCCTGGGCCCGCGGCACCAGAACGAGGAACAGGACGGCTGCCCCGGTGGCCAAAACGGAGACGGCCAGGGCCGCGGCCCGCCATCCCCACAGTTCGCCGGCGGGTCCGGCCACCAGCCGACCGGCAAGGCCGCCCAGGGTTGTCCCGGCAACGTAGCTCCCGGCGGCGAGGGCGGCGTGGGCCTTGTTGACCTCCTCGTTGAGGTACGCGATCGCGATGGCAGGAATGCCGCCGAGGGCCATTCCCTCCAGCATTCGCAGACCCAGCAGCACGGGGAAGCTGGGGGCCAGGGGGACCAGCAGGCCCAGGACGGTGGCAGCTGAGATGCCCCACATCATTGCCCGGACCCGGCCGATCCGGTCGGCCAGGAAGGACCATGGAAGCACCGTCAGGGCCAGCCCCACCGTCGCCAGGGAGATGGTCAGCGCGGCCTCGGCGGCCGAGATGCGGAGATCCGCCGCCAGGAGGGGAAGCACCGCCTGGGTGGAGTAGAGCTGGGCGAAGGTCGCGACGCCGGCAAAGGCAAGCCCGGCGAGGATCCGCCGGTAGGCCGCCGAGCCCTTCGGATGGCCCGCCCACGCAGCAGCGTTAGCCGCAGGATCAGCTGCAGGATCGGGGCCGGGACGGGGCCCTGCGCCGGAGGGCGCGGAAAAGCGTGGCATGCCCTCAGGCTAAACCTGATCGAGGAATGCTTCCAATGCATGATTTCCATAGGATAGATAGCAAAAATGCAACAGTGCACGGGGAGTGGAACATGGACGTCGAACACAAGCAGCTGGTTCAGCTGCTGCCCCTCCTGCCGCTGCTGGCAGAACTGGGGCGGACCGAGCACATTACCGAGACGGCCGAGCTCCTGGGCCTGCCGCAGTCGACGGTGAGCCGTGCAATTGCGCGGGCCAGCGCCATCGTGGGGACGGAGCTCTTGATCCGGGACGGCCGCGGTGTGCGGCTCACGCCCGCGGCGAAGGCACTCCTGCCCCACATCGAGGCCGCCCTGGACGAATTCCAGACGGGGCTGGATCTTGTCCGGCACGAATCGGAAGTGGTCCGCGGCCGGATCGCGGTTTCGTTCCAGCACACCTTTGGCGAGGCGATGCTGCCGCTGCTCATCAGTGCGTTCCGGAGCCGGCACCCGCAGACTGCTTTTGACCTCAGCCAGGGCGCACGGGACGGCTGCCTCGCGGAACTGGCCGCCGGCTCCGCGGACCTGGCGCTCACGGCCCCCGTAGCCACGCCAGGCAAGAGAATCGGGTCGGCCGCGCTGTACCGGGAACCGCTGCGTCTGGTGGTGCACCACCGGCACCCCCTGGCCGGCCGCCGTCGGGCCCGCGTCGCCGAAATCCGGCAGGAGCCGTTCGTGGCGATGGGGTCCGGTTACGGCATGCGCTCGCTGACCGATGCGTTGTTCCGGGAGGCGGGGTTCCGCCCTCGCATTGCCTTCGAGAGCCAGGACTCGCACACTGTCCGCGGGCTCGTCTCGGCCGGCCTCGGCGTCAGCATCCTGCCGCCCGGCGGCTCCGCACCCGGCAGAGCCGCACCAGACAGCCCCCACCAGCCGGCTGGCGCGGGAGCCGACGACGGCGGGCCCGGGTGGGTGGAAATTCCCCTGGATTCGGCCCTGGCGTTCCGCGAGATCGGCCTCGCGTGGCGGGAGCGCCGCGGCGGAGCCGATGCCGAGTCCGATCCCGTGCGCTTGTTCCGCGAACTCGTGCTGCGCGACGGGCCGGCACTCCTGGCAGGCTTCGTGCGCGAACGCTCGGACGGCTGAGCCGGGGCGATGGAGCCGGGCCCGCGCCATGCGCCGAAGTCGCCGGAAGCGTGCACCATGGTTGTCGAAGTCGCCGGAAGGGGCCGAGGACGCCGGAAGGAAGCGGCGGTTTCGCACGTTTCCGGCGAATTCGGGATCCTGTGGCGGGCTGGGCTGCGGTTGGCAGCGGCGGTCAGCGGCCGGCGAGCAGCCCGTGCACGACGGCGGCGACGGGTCCAGCCTGCGCCTGCCGCCAGCCCGAGCCCGCCCACAGGTTCAGGCGCTCCGGGTCGCCGGCTGCGGCGGCGGCGGCCCGGAGGGGAGCCGTCAGGTGGTGGATCGCAGGGTAGGCAACCGGTGCCTCGGGGTGGTCGCGGACGAATTCGTTCTCCAGGGCCCGGGCCTGCCGGCCGGTGAAGGCGCGTGTCAGCCGGGTGCGGGTGAAATGCGGGTCCGCCAGTGCATCCTTGTGCAGCTGCCTGGCGCCGCTTTCGTCCGTGCGGAGGAAGGCGGTGCCGATCTGGCCTGCTGCCGCTCCGGCGCGCAGCACCGCGTCGAGCCCTGCCGCGTCCATGATGCCGCCCGCGGCCACCAGCGGCAGGTCGACGGCGGACCGCACCTCCGCGAGCAGCTCCGCCGTCGTGCCCGCCGCCGTCCTGCCAAGCGGTGTCCCGCCAAGCTGTGTTCCTTCTAGCTGTGCCACCGACCCCGGTAGGAACGCCGCACTGTGTGCTCCGGCGCTCGTGTGCTGCACCACCAGGGCGTCCACGCCCTGCTCTGCCGCCTGCACGGCCTCGGCCGCGCAGGTCACAGTGGCAAGCACCACCGATCCCGCCCGCTGCAGAGCACGGGCAACGTCGACGCCGGGCAGCCCGAAGGCGAAACTGACCAGCTCCACGGGCTCCGCCAGCAGGGCATCGATCTTTCCCTGCCACTCGTCGTCGTCATCGACGCGCAACTGCGGGAGCTCCACACCGTATCGCCGGGCATCGGCCTGCAGCTGCAGCCGGTAGTCCTCAAGCTCCGCCAACAGTGCCGCGGACGGCCGCAACTGGGCCGGATCCGGGACGAACACATTCATGCCGAAGCGGGCGCCGGACTCCCGGACGGAACGGATTTCCGCCTGCATGGCCGCCACGCTCTTGTAGCCGGCCGCCAGGAAGCCAAGGCCGCCGGCGCGGTGCACGGCCTCGACAAAGGCCGGCGTTGACGTTCCCCCGGCCATGGGCGCAGCGATCACGGGGGTGCCGAAAAGGTCGTGGGGCATTGCGGGCTCCTTGCAGCGATTCAGTAACCTGTTCCAGTGACTAACACTGACTTCCCGCCGGCGGCGGACTCCGTTCCATCTTCCACCACGTCATCCGCCGCGGCGATGACGGGCGCCGTGATCGGCCTGGACA
The DNA here is from genome assembly GCF_056396305.1 of Arthrobacter sp. 05T420. NCBI lineage: Bacteria > Bacillati > Actinomycetota > Actinomycetes > Micrococcales > Micrococcaceae > Arthrobacter > Arthrobacter sp. 05T420. The sequence goes on from NZ_JBFTLG010000001.1 coordinate 246,407, forward strand.
TCGGGGGCACCAAGACCAGGGGCGTCCGGTTCGAGGACGGCATGCCGGTGGCCGACGAATCCGTGGGCAGCTCCAATGTCCAGAACGTCAGCCTTGAGGAAGCGGCCCGCAACTTGGCGGAACTCTTCGGCATGATCGGCGGGGGAGCAGTCGGCCAGGTTTACGTCGGAGCCGGCGGCATCGACACCGACGACGACGCCGCGGCGCTCGCGGCACTGATTGCCCCCCACGTGCCCGGCGCGCGGATCACGGTGGTCCATGACACCCGGCTGCTGCTCGCTGCAGGCGGCGCCAGCACCGGCGTCGCAGTGATCGCCGGCACTGGCTCGGCCGCGTGGGGCAGGAACGGGAGCGGCGAGGAAGCCCGGGCCGGGGGCTGGGGCTACCTGCTCGGCGACGAGGGCAGCGGCTACTGGCTGGGCCGGGAGGCCGTCCGCCACAGCCTGCGGCGGATGAACCAGGGGCTGGAGCCGGACGAACTCACCAGCGCCCTGCTGGCATCCTGCGGCGTGGACCACCCGAACATGCTGATCGCACTGTTCCACTCGCCCGCGACCGGACGCCGCTTCTGGGCCCAGCAGGCCCGGCTCGTGGTGGAAGCTGCGGACGCCGGTCACGCGACGAGCCAGGCCCTCATGGACCAAGCCGGGAGCGACCTCGCCGACCTGGCAGCGCAGACCGTCCGGCAGCTGGGCCTCGAAGGTCCCGTCATTCTGGGCGGCGGGCTCGGCATGAACGTGCCGCGGCTGCAGGAGTCCTTCCGCGCGGCACTCGCCGCCGCGGGGATCACCGATGTCCGGGTCCTGGAGCAGGAGCCCGTCTTCGGGGTGCTCCAGTTAGTGGCGGAACAGGAATAGCCGGAGGCAATCCACCGGCTACTACGCTGGAGGGATGAGCATGCAATTCGACACCCGGCCTGCCGCTTACGCCGTCATCATCCGTGACGCCGAGATCCTCCTGGCGTACTGGAAGCAGGACGGCCGCGAGGGCTGGACGCTGCCAGGCGGCGGCCTTGACCTGGCCGAGCACCCGGTGGACGGCTGCCGCCGCGAGATCCACGAGGAAACGGGCTACGACGCCGAGGTCGGGGCCATGCTGGGGATCGACGTCGGGCACTGGCCATCCGAAGTCCGGCTCGACGGCGGCGAGCGGGACTTCCAGTCGCTCCGGCTGGTCTACGAGGCGAGGATAACGGGCGGGGAGCTGCGCCACGAGGTGAACGGGAGCACCACCCACGCGGCCTGGATTCCGCTGGATGCCGTGGCCGAGCTGAACCGGGTCTCGCTGGTGGATGCCGGTCTGCGCCTGTACCGCGAGAGGCCGCTGAACGGAAAACTTTCCGGTTAAATCGCTAGCCAGGCGCAGGCCCCATGGCTATTCTGTAGAAACCGCCGGACAGAAACGCAGCAACCCAATAAACGTAGGTGCAGTCCGTGGGCGGGATCAGGCGGGATCAGACAGGGCCGGCCGCAGCAAACCGGCCAACGACGGGGAGGTGGAAGCAATGAATGCGATATTTCTGAGCGCGCAGCGCACCGATACAAGCCATGTCATTACTCCTGCCCCGTCCCACGGCGCAGCCTAGCCATCCAGCGCTAGTCTCCACGCACTCGGCGTCTCTTGACGCCACCGCGCAACTGCGCCGCATCACGGGGCCCCATCAAAGGGTTTTCGTTGACTACACCTGCTGCATCGCCGGGCGCCCGCCGCGCCCTCTTCACCGATTCATCTGATTCATCCCTCTCCGATTCAGCCGGGCCCGATTCAGCCGGGCCCAATTCAGTCCTGCCCGCAAATGACGGCGGCCCCGAGGGGCCAGTCCACTACGGTTACACGGCCGGCGTCGCGGAGCGGTTCGCGGCCCATCCCGTGCCGGGCGGCCACCGCCCCGGCCGCGTCATCCGGGTGGACCGCAACCTCGTCCTGGTGGCCGACGGCGACGGGACCGCGCACCTGCCCTATCCGCGCGGCGGGGAGCTTCCCGCCACCGGGGACTGGGTCTGGCTGGGCTCGAACGCGGCGGGGGAGCCCGCCATCGTGGGCATAGTGCCGCGCCACTCGGAGCTGAGCCGCAAGCGTGCCTTCGAAGCCTCCTCCGAGGCGCAGGTCCTTGGCGCCAACATGGACGTTGTCGGGATCGTCGTTCCGGTGGACCGTCCGCTCACGCACAACCGGCTCGAACGGACGCTGGTCGCGGCCTGGGACTCGGGTGCCACGCCGCTCGTGATCATCACGAAGGCGGACCTCGCGGACGACGTCGTGGGCGCGGTCGTACGCCAATCGGCGGGCGTCGACGTCGTCACCACCTCCGCCGAGAACGGCGACGGGCTCGACGAACTGCTGGGCCATCTGCCGCCCGGCGGCACGCTGGTGCTGCTGGGGCCCTCGGGCGCCGGCAAGTCCACGCTCATCAATGCCCTCGCCGGGGCAGCGACCCAAGAGATCGGGGCAGTCCGCGCCGGCGACGGTAAGGGCAGGCACACCACCACGTCCCGAGCGCTCGTTCCCCTGCCCGGCGGCGCCGTCTTGATGGACACACCCGGGGTGCGCGGCTTCGGGATCTTCGACGCCGAGGACGGAATGGAGGAGATGTTCGGCGACCTCGAAGAGCTTTTCGGGCACTGCCGCTTCTCGGGTTGCGCGCACGACCGGGAGCCCGGCTGCGCCATCCAGGCTGCGCTCGCCGACGGCGTCCTGGCCGAACGCCGCTGGGCCAGCTACCTGAAGCTGCAGCGCGAACTCGCCGCCCTGGCCCGCCGCCACGACGCGGCCGCGCGGCGGGCCTACCAGCGCGAATGGCACCAAAAGATTGTGGTGGCGGCCAAGAGCCAGCGGTCGGCCCAGCGGGACAGCCAGGAAAATGCGCGCGACCGCGAAGGCAAAGGCAGTCATGGCAGCGGCAAGAGTGGGGCTAAGGGCGGCCGGCGGCGGGCCCGTTGAGGCACGTCCCGCGGTGACACCTACGGTCCCTGTGGCGCACCGGAAGCATTTCCGGTGCGCCACCCATCCGAAATCGTTGTGCTTCCGAAGCCTTACGGGAGCCGCGGCGCCGCTGACTGCATTTTCATGACAATGTCATGAGTGCTCGTTACTCTAAGTGCTAACTGCTTTATGGCCAGCAAACTGATGAAGCTGGCTGGTCTCTGTCGATGTTGCCGCCAACAGTTAGGTAAGCCCGGAAATGGCCGAAGCCATGATCGAGTTCCAGAACGTCACGAAGCAGTACCAAGGTGGCCAGCCCGCCGTTGACGGGCTGACCATGTCGATCGACAAGGGCGCCATCACGGTGTTCGTGGGACCATCCGGTTGTGGGAAGACCACCTCCCTGCGGATGATCAACCGCATGGTGGAACCCACCTCCGGCGTCATCACCGTCGACGGGGCTGATGTCACTTCAGTGCCGGCCGCCCAGCTGCGCCGGTCCATGGGCTACGTCATGCAATCTTCCGGGTTGATGCCGCACCGCTCAGTGCTGGACAACATCGCCACCGTTCCACGGCTTAACGGTGTGTCCAAAGCCGACGCCCGCAAGCGCGCTCAGGAACTGCTCGACGTCGTCGGGCTGGCATCCTCCCTCGGCAAGCGGTACCCATCGCAGCTCTCCGGCGGCCAGCAGCAGCGCGTGGGCGTGGCCCGGGCGCTCGCGGCCGATCCTCCGGTGCTGCTGATGGACGAGCCCTTCAGCGCCGTGGACCCGGTGGTCCGCGATGAACTGCAGAAGGAGCTGCTCCGCCTCCAGCATGACCTGGCCAAGACGATCGTCTTTGTCACTCACGACATCGACGAGGCCACCGTCCTGGGCGACAAAGTGGCCGTATTCGCCGTCGGCGGGAAGCTGGCGCAGTACGCCGCCCCGCAGGAAATCCTGCGGGCCCCGGCAAACGAATTCGTGGCCGCCTTCGTGGGCCGCGACCGCGGGTTCCGGCACCTTGCGTTCAGCCCCTCCGACGGGGTCACCATCCACCCGGTCCGCACTGTCACGGCCGAACGGCTCCGGGAGGCGGGCAGCTCCGACGGCTGGCAGTTGGTGGTTGACGACGCGCTCCGTCCCCTTGGCTGGGCCGGGCCCGGCAGTGCCACCGCAGCCGGTCCGGCGATGGTCCCGGGCGGCTCCCTGTTCCGCAAGGGGGACACGCTCCGCCGGGCCCTGGACGCGGCGCTGTCCTCGCCATCGGGCCTCGGCGTCGCCGTGGACGACGACGGCCGCGTGGCCGGGGTTATCGTGGCCACGGAAGTGCTCGCTGTGATTGAGTCAGACCGCAGCATCCGGCACGGAGGGCTCTGATGGAGTGGTTCCTGGCCAACAGGGCGGAGGTCTTTAGCCTCGCCGGCCAGCACCTCATCCTGGCCATCCTGCCGATGGTGTTCGGGGTCCTCATTGCCATCCCGCTGGCCCAGCTCGCCCGGCAAAACCGCGGGTTCCGGTCCACCGTGCTCACGGGGTCCTCGCTGCTCTACACGATCCCGTCCCTGGCGCTCTTCATCATCCTGCCGACCATCCTCGGAACGCGGATCCTAGATCCGGTCAACGTGGTCGTGGCCCTGACCATTTACGCCGTTGCCCTGCTGGTGCGCGCCGCGCTGGATGCCTTCGACTCGGTGGACGAGGACCTCCGGCAGGCGGCCGTCGCGATGGGTTTCAAACCCTTCGCCCGCTTCATGCAGATCGATCTGCCGCTGTCCTTGCCAGTCATGTTCGCCGGGCTGCGCGTGGTCTCGGTCAGCAACATCTCGCTGGTCAGCGTCGCGGCACTGCTCGGGATCGGCAACCTCGGAATGCTCTTCACCTCCGGCCTGCAACGTGATTTCGTCACCGAGGTTGTGGTGGGCATCATCGCCATCCTGATCCTCGCGCTGCTGATGGACGCCATCCTCGTCCTGCTCGAACGACTGCTAACCCCGTGGACCCGGGCCGCTGCGGCGACGGGTGCTGGCGCCGGTTCAGATGCAGGCGCCGGTGAGGACACGGCTGGCGCCGTTGATGGGGCCTTGCTGCTTTCACGCCCCAAGACCGGAGGGGGAAACGCATGAGCAATGTCGTCACGGACACCTTTGCCTGGCTCGCCAATCCGGAGAACTGGTCCGGCAGCGCCGGAATCCCGACGCGGCTGACCGAGCACCTGCTCTACACGGGCCTGGTGATGCTGATCGCCATCGCCATCGCCGTCCCCATAGGCCTCTACGTCGGACACACCGGCCGCGGGCGGGTTGCCATCGTGGCACTCGCCGGCGCGCTGCGCGCCCTGCCCACCCTCGGCTTGTTGACCCTCTTCGTCCTGCTCGCCGGCATCGGTCTGATGCCGCCAATCTGGGCCCTCGTGATCCTGACCGTGCCGCCCCTGCTGGCCGGCACCTACGCCGGGATCTCCAGTGTCGACCGCAATGTAGTGGACGCCGCCCGCGCCATGGGCATGACCGAATGGCAGGTCCTGTTCCGGGCGGAATTCCCCAACGCGCTGCACGTGATGTACGGAGGCTTCCGGACCGGGGTGCTCCAGGTGATCGCGACTGTTTCCGTGGTCGCCTACATCAACCTGGGCGGCCTGGGCCGCTACCTGTTCGACGGGCTCGTGCTCTCCGACTTCCCGCAAATGCTGGGCGGCTCCTTGCTGATCGCCGCCCTCGCCATCGCCGTCGATCTTGTCCTCGCCCTGATTCAGAGGCTGTTCCTGTCACGGGGCGCCTCGACCCAGCCAAACCGCAGCCAGCAGGCTGCGGTTGATCTCACAGACCCCGTACTCGCGGGGACTGTTCTTCAAGGAGGTAAGTCATGAAGGAATCCCGCCAACAAGCCCTCGGCAGGCGCGCGTTCGGCGCGGTGGCCGCCGGCGTCGGCCTGGCTATGGCCTTGTCCGCCTGCGGAGGTTCATCCAACCCGCTGAGCTCGGCCCCGGCCAGCGGCGGCGCCTCCGGTTCAGGCGGCGCCCTGGTGATCGGCTCCGCCGATTTCCCGGAGAGCCAGATCCTGGCGGAGGTCTACGCCGGCGCCCTGAACGCCGCGGGTGTCACGGCCAGCACCAAGCCGAACATCGGCTCCCGCGAGGTCTACATCAAAGCAGTCCAGGACGGGTCGGTGGATGTTGTGCCCGACTACAGCGGCAACCTGCTGCTGTACGTAAACAAGGACGCCACCGAGGTTTCGGCCGAGGACATTGCGAAGGCCCTCCCGACCAAGCTCCCGCAGGGCCTGGCCGTGCTGGATGCCTCCAAAGCCGAGGACAAGGACGCCATGGTGGTTACCAAGGCCACTGCCGAGAAGCACCAGCTGAAGTCCATCGAAGACATGGCGAAGGTTTGCAGCGACCTCGTGATCGGCGCCCCGGCGACCTTCGCCGAGCGCGCGTACGGGCTGCCCGGCCTGAAGAAGAACTACAACTGCGTCCCGAAGAAGCTTGAACCGTTCAGCGACGGCGGCGGCGCCGTCACGCTCAAGGCCCTGCTCTCGGACCAGGTCCAGGTGGCGGACATCTACACCACCACCCCGTCCATCCCGGACAACGACCTCGTGGTGCTGGAGGATCCGAAGAACAACTTCATCGCCCAGCAGGTACTGCCGCTGTACAACACCGCCAAGATGACGGACAAAGCGAAGGAAGCCCTCAACTCCGTCTCCAAGGTCCTCACCACGGAAGACCTCATCAACCTCAACCGTGCCGTGAGCGGCAGCCAGAAGCAGAACCCGAAGGACGCGGCGGACGCGTGGCTGAAGGAGAAGGGCATCGTCAAGCAGTAGCCGGCACTGCGGGACCGCCGTGGCAACATGCCGCGGCGCCCCCTGTCTGGCCGCTGGCCACGACTGACCTGCCAACGACGCCGGTGCCCCGGCTTGCAGTCCGGGCACCGGCGTCGTTGTTGTTACTGCCGGGTCCGTGTGTGAGTCATGTCTCAGCGGAAGTACATCCTCCATATGGCATATTTGATGGATGGCAGAATTCAAGCAGTCCACCAAGCTTCATAATGTCCTTTACGACATCCGTGGACCGATTCTTCAGGCCGCCCAGCAGATGGAGGCGGAGGGTCACCGGATCCTCAAACTGAACATCGGAAACCCGGCCCCGTTTGGGTTTGAAGCGCCGGACGCGATCCTGGTGGACATGATCCGCCACCTGCCGCACGCCCAGGGCTACAGCGACTCGCGCGGCATTTTCTCCGCCCGCACCGCCGTCTCGCAGTACTACCAGACCCGCGGGATCCAGAACATCCACGTCGATGACGTCTATCTCGGCAACGGCGTCAGCGAACTGATCACGATGTCGCTTATGGCCCTGCTCGACGACGGCGACGAGGTCCTCATCCCCACCCCGGACTACCCGCTGTGGACTGCCTCGGTTGCCCTGGCCGGCGGGAAGCCCGTGCACTACCTCTGCGACGAGGAAACCGGCTGGCAGCCGGACCTTGAGGACCTGGAAGCGAAGATCACCCCTCGCACCAAGGGCATCGTGATCATTAACCCGAACAACCCCACGGGTGCGGTGTATCCGAAAGCGACGCTGAAAAAGATCGTCGCCCTCGCCGAGAAACACGGCCTCGTGCTCTTCGCCGACGAAATCTACGAGAAGATCCTTTACGAAGACGCGGTGCACGTAAACCTCGCCTCGCTCACCGGCGACGACGTCCTGTGCCTGACCTTCAGCGGTCTCTCCAAGGCCTACCGGGTCTGCGGGTTCCGGGCCGGCTGGATGGCCATCTCCGGCCCGAAAAAGGACGCCGCCGACTACCTCGAGGGCATCAACCTTCTCGCCAACATGCGCCTCTGCGCCAACGTCCCGGCCCAGCACGCCATCCAGACCGCACTCGGCGGCTACCAGAGCATCAACGATCTGATCCTGCCCGGGGGACGCCTCCTAGAGCAGCGGAACAAGGCCTACGACATGCTCAACGCCATCCCGGGCGTCAGCACGCAGCAGGCCCGCGGGGCGATGTATCTGTTCCCGAAGCTGGACCCCGAGGTCTACCACATCCGCGACGACGAGAAATTCGTCCTGGACCTGCTCCGCGAGCAGAAGATCCTCCTGTCCCACGGCAGGGCGTTCAACTGGGTCCGGCCGGACCACTTCCGGATGGTGACGCTGCCAAACGTCAAGGACCTCGAGGAAGCGATCAACCGCATGGCGGACTTCCTGAGCCGGTACAAGGGGAACTAGGCTTCGATCAGCAGCGGAGTTCGGGGACTCGCCCGCGCAGCGGCTGCACGAAACTGGAAAGAGGCTTTCCATGACAGATGCTGTGATGTTCGAGCGGCACCCCGCCGAGACGCTGCTCGTCGGAAAAAAATTCAAGCTGAAGGACTGCGACCCGGACTCCACCCCGGGCTACCCGGGCGGGAAATCCGACGGCGAGGCGCTCCTGGCAGAACTCGATGGCAAGCTGACCACCCTGCAGGAGCAGCTTTTCGCCGAATCCCGGTTTGGCGGCACCAAGCGCGTCCTGCTCGTCCTGCAGGCGATGGATACTGCAGGCAAGGGCGGGATCGTCAAGCATGTAATGGGCCAGATGGACCCGCAGGGTGTCCAGCTCAAGTCCTTCAAGGCGCCGACCCCGGAGGAGAAATCCTACGATTTCCTCTGGCGGATCGAGAAGGCAGTGCCGGCGGCCGGCATGGTGGGCGTTTTTGACCGCTCGCATTACGAGGACGTCCTTATTCACCGGGTCCACCGCTGGGCAAGCCCCGAGGAACTGGAGCGGCGCTACAAGGCCATCAACGAATTCGAGGCGAGGCAGGCGGCAGCCGGGACCACGGTGGTCAAGGTCATGCTCCACGTCAGCCGGGACGAGCAGAAGGACCGGCTGCTCGCCCGGCTGGATGACGAAACCAAGGTGTGGAAGTACAGCAGCACCGACCTCAAGGAGCGCGCCTTCTGGAGCGACTACATGGATGCGTACGAGAAGGCGTTCGAGGAGACGGCAACTGACATCGCGCCTTGGTACGTCGTGCCGGCCAACAAGAAGTGGTACGCCCGCATCGCGGTGCAGCAGCTGATGCTGGACGCCTTGGAAGGGCTGAAGCTGAAGTGGCCGGATCCGGAGTTCGACGTCGATCTGGAACGGAATCTGGTCGAGCGCTCCTAATACGGAGGGAACCGGCACGCCGCGGCGGAGTTCGTCGCCTAGCCCTTATCCGCGGCGTGGTCCCGGGCAGCGGCGAGCCGCTTGCGGGCGCCTTCGAGCCACTGTTCGCAGCGCTTGGCCAGTGCCTCACCGCGTTCCCACAGCGCGAGCGATTCCTCCAGGCTGGCGCCGCCGGCCTCCAGCTTGCCCACCACTGCGACCAGCTGCTCGCGGGCGTCCTCGTAGCTGAGGGCCTCGATGTCGGCGTTCGGGCTGGATTCTTCTGCCATGCGGATGCTCCTTGGTTGTCGCGGTTTCTGCTTCCGCGGTGTCTGTTCGATGGTGCTCTTCAGTGGTGCTGTGCAGTGGTGCTGCCGGGTTGGCGGCTGATTCCCGAAAGTGACGCCGGATCAAGCGCTACCCGGCTTTGGTCGGCTGGGTCAGTCCTCGGCCGGCGCCTCGCCGCCGGTGGATTGGGCGGTGAACCGGCCGCCGGCCACCCGCACAGTAAGGTCGGTGCCGGCGGGCGCCTGCGAGGGGTGCCGCACCACGTCCCGGTGCGTCGCGGGGGCCGTTCCGGAGCCGGCGAGCTGGACCACCGCGTAGCCGCGATCCAGCGTCTTTTGCGGCGAGAGCGCGCGCACCTGCGCCTTGAGGTGGACCAGCTGGTCCGCTGCCCGCACGACGGCGGCGCTGATGGACGAGAACGAGCGGACTTTGAGCCGCTCGACGTCGTCGTGGCGCTGGGAGATCATGACATCGGGGGAGAGCAGCACGGGACGGGAGCGCAGGGACGCTAACCGGTCGCCCTCGCGTTCAACGAGCCGGGTGACTCCACGACGGAGCTGATCCCGTGCCTGCCGGACCCGGACGAGCTCTTCTGCGACATCCGGAACGATCCTCTTCGCGGCATCGGTGGGCGTTGAGGCCCTCAGGTCTGCGACGTCGTCGAGGATGGGCCGGTCCGCTTCGTGCCCGATCGCGCTCACCACGGGGGTGGACGCGTCCGCGACGGCCCGGATGAGCTCCTCGCTGCTGAACGGCAGCAGGTCCTCGAGGGCGCCTCCACCGCGGGCGATGACGATGACGTCAACCACGGGGTGGGCGTCGAGCTCCCGCAATGCCGCGATCATCTGGGCTACGGCGGTGTTGCCTTGGACCGCTACTTCGCGGATCTCGAATTCGACGGCGGGCCAGCGCAGGGCAGCGTTGCGAAGCACATCCTTCTTGGCGTCAGAGTCCCGGCCGGTGATCAGGCCGATCCGGTGCGGGAGCAGGGGGAGCCGTTTCTTCCGGGCATCGGCAAAGAGCCCCTCTGCGGCGAGGGCCTGGCGCAGCCGCTCGATCCTGGCGAGGAGGTCGCCGAGACCCACAGGCCGGATGTCCTTCACGGACATGTTCAGCCGGCCCGTCTTGAGCCAAAATTCGGCCTTGATCAGGGCTACAACCCGGGAACCGCGTTCCAGCGGAGCGGCCTGGCGGTCCAGCACGGTGGTCCAGACCGACGCCGGCAGCGAGATTTCGGCGTCGATGTCCCGGAGCGTCAGGTAGGCGTTGCTGCCGCGACGGTTGAGCTCGATCACCTGCCCCTCAACCCATGCCGAGGGCGCACGGTCGATGTGCATCTTGAGCTTCTGGGACAGCAACTGCAGCGGCCAGGGGTTGTCCGGGCTGGTTTCAGCCGCTGTGGCCGGTAGCGTGGTGGCCGCGGCCACGTCCTCAGACACGCCGGGGCTCCATGGCCGAAGGTGCCCTGTGGAGTGCCTTGTGGAAAGCCCTGTGCATTTGCGTGCGTGTCCTTTGCCCGAGGGGGTTGCCGGCGGCCCGCTCCCCGGCGGGTGAGCCGGCCGGCAGCCGGAAGTTGTCTCTTTCAACTCTATCCATAGCTCTACCACCGGGGCCCGACTTTATGGCCGCGCCCTGCCCCGCCCTAGGATGGGAGGGACCGCCATCGACCTCCTAGGAACCCCTTGCGCACTTTTGTCTCTGCCGCCGCCGTCCTTGTCGGGCTACTGATGGCAGCTGTCGCTGTTCCAGCCATGTGGGCGGACCGCAACATTGTCCAGGAAGAGGGCTTTGTTGCCCTGACCGCACCCCTGGGCAAGAACCCGGCGTTCCAGCAGCGGCTGGCCACGGCAGCCGTCGACGGCTTGGCCTCCAGCGCCGGCATCCCGGAGGCCCTCACCGAGCTTGCCCGGCCGGTCCTGGACAAAGCGGCACAGTCGCTCACGGGACTGCCCGGCTACTCCGAGGCCTGGGCTGAAACCCTGCGCAAGAGCCACCGCCTCACGTTCGCCGACCCCAGCACGCTGCCGCCGGAGGTTGACGGCACGTCGTCGCTAACTTTGGATGTCGCACCGCTTGTCGGGCTGGTGGCCAAGCAGGTAACCGAAGCCACCAAGCTTCCGATGGAGGCCCCCGCCCAGGTGCTGATCCATATCGGGCAGTCCAACCAGCGCCAGCTGATCGAACGCGTCACCGTCTTCGCCCCGATGGGTTATGCCGTTGCCGTCGGCGCCGGCATCGCCTTCGTCCTGGCGTTCGTTGCGGCCCGACGTCGGTGGACCGTCCTGGTCGGCATGGGCGTCGGAGCGCTGGTGCTCGCCGGGGCGTGGAAGCTGGCCAGCGATGTCGCCAGCGCCGCCGTCGCCGGGACCTCGAGCGGCAACGATGTGGCGGAGCTCTTCAAGAACGAGTTTGTCGTGGCGAGCTCTGCCAGTTTTGGCCAGTGGATCGTCGCTACTGCAGTGGCGGGGGCAGCCCTGCTGGCCGCAGGTGTGGCTGTCCGCGTCGCCGGAGGCCGCAAACGGGGCAAGAGTGAACACCGGTAGCATGGGGGGCATGACCTCCACCGCTGTTTCCGTTCCGATGCCATCCGTTCCGCGCCGGCGGCGTTCACCGGAAGATGTTCTGGCGGCGGCACCTGTCGCCGGTCCCAAAAAGGTCCTGCTGGCCGCCCCGCGCGGCTACTGCGCCGGCGTTGACCGTGCGGTCATCGCGGTGGAAAAAGCCTTGGAGCACTACGGCCCGCCGGTCTACGTCCGCAAGCAGATCGTGCACAACGTCCATGTTGTCAGCTCCCTGGAGGAGAAGGGCGCCATCTTCGTCGATGAAACCGACGAGGTCCCGGAAGGGGCCCTCGTGATCTTTTCCGCGCACGGTGTCTCGCCCGCCGTCGTCCAGTCCGCCGAGGACCGCGGCCTGCGTACCATTGACGCGACGTGCCCGCTGGTCACCAAGGTGCACCGCGAAGCCGTCCGGTTCGCCAAAGATGACTTCGACATCCTGCTGATTGGCCACGACGGCCATGAGGAAGTGGAAGGCACCGCCGGCGAGGCTCCTGAGCACATCCAGATCATCAACGGCCCGCACGAGGTCGACAAGGTCACGGTCCGCGACCCGGAGAAGGTCATCTGGCTCTCGCAGACCACCCTCAGCGTGGACGAAACCATGGAGACTGTGCGCCTGCTCAAGGAACGGTTTCCCACCCTGCAGGATCCGCCCAGCGACGACATCTGCTACGCCACCACCAACCGCCAGGTGGCGATCAAGAAGATCTCGCCCCAGGCGGAACTCGTGATCGTGGTGGGCTCCGCCAACTCATCGAACTCCGTCCGCCTCGTGGAGGTGGCACTGGAATACGGTGCCAAGGCCTCCTACCGGGTGGACTTCGCCAACGAGGTCGACGAGACCTGGTTCGAGGGCGTCGCCACGGTGGGCGTGACATCCGGGGCCTCTGTCCCGGAAGTTCTCGTCAAGGACGTGCTCCGGCTCCTGGCCGACTATGGCTACGGATCGGTCGAGGAAGTCGTCACGGCCGAGGAAGACCTTCTTTTCTCCCTGCCGAAGGAACTCCGGGCCACCCTGAAGCAGGCCGGCGACGTCACCCGCGCCCTCGGCGGCCGCGGCACCCGCCCCGAACAGTCCTAGGCGCTGATCAGTCGCAGGTACTGACCAGTCCCGGGCACCGAAAACCCTTGGCACCAGTCCTAAGCCGCGGACTCTTCGGACTGGTGCCGGGGCTGCAGCTCCGGGGCCGCCACTGCCCGCGGCGTGACCTCGACTGCAGGCGGAGTGACCAGACCGGCGGATTCGAGGGCGTTCAGCTTCCTGGCCGTGGGCAGGACCCGGGCCTCAAGGGTTCCGACCATGGAGTTGTACCGCTCCACCGAAGTCTTCAGCGATGACCCCAGCTTGGTGACGTTCTCGCCGAGGGTGCCCATCCGGTCATAGAGCTGCCGTGCCAGTTCGAAGAGCTCCCGGGCGCTGTCCGTCAACACGTCCTGCCGCCACGTGAACGCCACCGACTTCAGCACCGCCAGCAACGTCCCGGGAGAGGCCAGGACCACGTTCTTGGACAGGGCATAGTCGAGCAAGGCCGGGTCCGCCGAGAGGGCGGCGGCCAGGATGGACTCCGCCGGCAGGAAACACACCACCAGCTCCGGAGAGTTGCCGGGGATGTCCCAGTACTTCTTGCTGCCCAGCGCGTCCACGTGGGTCTTGAGGGCCTTGGCATGCGCCGCGAGGTGCGCCTGCTGGCTGCCGGGCAGCTGCGAGGACTGCTGGCCCGACTGGGCGGCTCCGAGGTCCTGGGCGGCGAGATACGCCGCCAGCGGGACCTTTGCGTCGACAACGAGCTGCTTGTCCCCGGGCAGCTGCACCACGAGATCGGGCCGGAGGCTGCCGTCCGGCCCGGAGCTGTGGGCCTGCCCGCTGTGGACCTGTTCATGGAAATCCACATGCCGGAGCATGCCTGCTGCCTCGACCACCCGGCGCAGCTGGACCTCGCCCCACTGGCCGCGGGCGCTGTTGGAGCGCAGGGCCGACTCCAGCGCATGCGTAGAGCGCAGCAGCTGCTCATCGGACAGGCGGGCCTCCTGCAGCTGCTGGGCCAGCTGGCCATACTGCTCCAGCCGGTCGCGTTCGAGCAGGGACACCTGCTGCTGCACGGCCGTGAGCTTCTCCGCCACGGGCGCCAGCGCCCGGAGCACACTGCCGTCCTGGTTCCGGGACTCGCCCAGTTCCCGGTTCTGTGCCGCGAGAAGGCGCCTCTCGGCGTCGGCGGCGGCGAACTGGGCGCTGACGTCGGAGAGCCGGGCCGATACGCCGTCAAAGTCCTGTTCCACGGCCAGATAGCGCCGGCGGAGCAGAACATAGACGACGGCGGCGCCGGCAACGGCGCCCGTGAGCAGCATGAGCAGGGCAAGAATCAGTGCAAAAGCATCCATGACTTCACTGTGGCATGCCCCTGTGACAGTTTTGGCTGCGACGCCCGGAACGCCCCGGACTTACACCCAGGAACGTGCGTGCAGGCCGGCCGTGCAGGCCGTCATGCCATCCCGCTCGCCGGCCCTCACCGGCCGCCGCAACGATCACCGGTCCGTGCGGGTAGAATATATGCTCGTGGCACTTACTATTGGCATCGTCGGACTGCCCAACGTCGGCAAATCAACCCTTTTCAACGCACTGACCCGCAACCAGGTCCTCGCGGCGAACTACCCGTTCGCCACGATCGAGCCGAACATCGGCGTCGTGAATCTGCCGGACGCCCGGCTTGAAAAGCTCGCCGGCATCTTTGGCTCCGCGCGCCTGCTGCCCGCCGCCGTGTCCTTCGTGGACATCGCCGGCATCGTCAAGGGCGCTTCCGAGGGCGAGGGCCTTGGTAACCAGTTCCTCGCCAACATCCGCGAGGCCGAGGCCATCGCGCAGGTTGTCCGCGTGTTCGATGACCCGGACGTCATCCACGTCGACGGCAAGGTTGATCCCAGTTCCGACATGGAGACGATCAACACCGAGCTGATCCTGGCCGATCTGCAGACCATCGAAAAGGCCATCCCCCGGATCGAAAAAGAAGTAAAGATCAAGAAGCGCGATGCGGCCGAGCTCGCGGCCATCCTGGCGGCGCAGGCAGTGTTGGAACGCGGCGACACCATTTTCTCCTCCATCAAGAGCGACAAGCTGGAGATGGAGCACCTCAAGGAACTCGGCCTGCTGACGGCCAAGCCGTTCATCTATGTCTTCAACTCCGACGAGGGCATCCTCGGCAGCCCGGAGAAGCAGGCGGAACTGCGAGCCCTCGTGGCTCCGGCCGATGCCATCTTCCTGGACGCGAAGCTTGAGTCCGATCTGGTGGAGCTCGACGAGGCAGAAGCCCGCGAGATGCTGGAAATGAACGGTCAGGATGAATCCGGACTGGACCAGTTGGCCCGCGTCGGCTTCCACACCTTGGGACTGCAGACCTACCTGACGGCCGGCCCCAAGGAAACTCGGGCATGGACCATCCGCCAGGGCGACACCGCCCCGCAGGCGGCCGGCGTGATCCACTCCGATTTCCAGCGCGGCTTCATCAAGGCCGAGGTCGTCTCGTTCGATGACCTGGTCGAGGCAGGCTCCATGGCCGAGGCGAAGGCCCGCGGCAAGGTCCGGATCGAAGGCAAGGAATACGTCATGGCCGACGGCGACGTGGTCGAATTTAGATTCAACGTATAGCTCCTGAGCCCTTTTGCGATGGCCGCCAAGAACACATGTTCTTGGCGGCCATGCGCTTTTTGACGATTCCCCCAGCCGGCCCGTGTCCTACTTCGAGGGGATGCACCGGTGGTCCCTGAATGCCGCGGACCCGGGCAGCTGCGTGCTTTACCTGGCACGGCACGAGGGCAGGCTTCTGGCTGCGGCGCGATCTACGTGCGCAAGGGCCGGATCTCCTGGTACGTCTGCGCGGCCAGTTCCTCCCAGGAGCGCAACCTCTTTGCCCAGCGCGCTAGCGGCTAGCAACACCTCAGGGAAGGCCGGTTCGTTGCCTCGTTGATGTCCTCCGGCAGGGTGCCTCGCTGCGCCACTGAAGGGCCTTCGCGGGGACGACGTTCCCGGAGCAGCTTGCTGTTCGCAGTGTCACTTCCGATATCCAGATAATGCCGGACCGGGGCGCCGAATTGGGTTGGGACGACGCTGTCACGCCCGCGCAGATGAGCTGCTCCGTCACGTTGCCCGACGAGCGTGGAACGGGCAGTCACGAGGCGCGCTCCAGATGAGCACCACCGCGACCAGTGTGCACGCGAATGCCGCCAGGGCGGTCGCGCCGGCGACCGGGTGGCTCTGACGAAGCATCCGGCACAGTCTGCGGATCGCTCATGCCCAGAGTTCAGCCGTGCTTCCCCGATGGCTCAGGGTGCGCCTCCGCGGGCGCTGAGCGGCCCCGTCAGGGATTTGCCAAAGTCCGGGGTTATCGTGCAGCCGGGGTAATCTGGTCGCTGCAGCAGGCTGGCCCGGCCGGATGGAGGAGCCCTCACGGCTGCATCCGTTTCTGCGCCACCTCACCAAGGGCGGCGGCGATCTGCTGGTGGCCGGTGGCGTTGGGATGTATGCCGTCGGTGGCCAGGTAATGGGTTTCGTCGTAGGCGTAGTCGGGGCCTTTGAACGCCGCGCGCAGGTCGACGTACGGCGACCCGGTCTGCGCCGCGACTTCCCGGATCTCCGTGTTGACCTTGTCGGTGACGCTAGCCGCCGCGTCTGCGTAGGCCTGGCCCTGCTGTTGTGCATACTGGCCGCCAAGCCAGACGCTCCAGTAGTCCAGCAGCACTACTTTCACCGCGTGGCCGGCGGAGAGTTCGTGCACGCGGTCCACGATGGCGTGCAGGTTCGCCCTGAGATCCGTGATCTTGGGCTGGTAGCAGGCCACGTCGGTTCCGCACGAGCTGGAAGGCGCCACGTCGTTCGCGCCCACTTCGATCTCCACCAGGCGCGCAGCCTTGACCTGGTCGATCGTGGCGCTTGCGTTGCTCAGCTGGTGAAGCAGGTCGAAGCTGGTGAATCCGGCGACCGCCTCGTTTGAAGCCGTGACCGCAGGTCCGTCCGGTGACGACAAGTCCGAGGCGCTGAGCTGCGGGTACGGCGTGCAATCGCAGGCGGTGCCCGCCGGTATGGAATCACCCAATGCGGCCAGCGACCATGCCGCGGTGGGCGTTGGGGACGGGCTGCCCGCCGGTGAGCTGCAAGCTGCCAGCGCGACCGTCAGAAGTCCCAGTGTAAGCACTGCCAACCGTATGGCCATCCGGTGCCTGCCCACGCCGGATGCTGGCGCCAGGAGCTGGCGGCGGGAACGAAACGATGGCGGGCGAGCCGCAGTACCGGCCACAACACGATTCTACGCTTGTCGAAGTTGCTGGCGCAGCGTCGCGCCATCGAAACCGATCTCGGTTCCCTCCTCGAATGGGACGACAGGCCTGACAGCAAGGCATGCAAGCTGACCATCAACCGTCCCGGCGACTTCCAGGACGAGGCTCAGTCGCAAGAACTGGTCGAGTGGCTGGCAACGGGGGACAGGTTCGCGCGCGTCATACCGGAGTACTGGGGACAACTGAAGGTTCACCCGAGATACTGATGCCGCAGGTCAACGGGCAGGAATCGGCCGAAGCCAAGTCTGCGCCGGTTAGACACGACGTATCTGTGTGGGATGAGGAATCGCTCCACTGCTGGATCGCCCTGAACGGACGATGGTCCCGGAACGGACGCGGGAACCTGGCCTCGGCTGTGATCGCAGGGCAGTGGGGCCAGGCGTTCTTCCGTGAGGTGACGTCGTCGAATTCCGTTTCAACGTTTGACGTCCCCCGCCCGGCAGAGCGGTAATTCTGTCAAGTAATTAACGATTAACTGGAGGAGCCTCGATTTTCGGATCGGGGCTTTTTCTGTGTGCGGTTCTTTTATCTTTTTGCTGCGCAGCAGTCAATGCTTTTATGGAAAGCCGGCTTTGCGGACCGTGTCCAACGTTGCAGCTCGGTAACGAACTTTACGGTGGGTCAACTTTGGTGGCTCCAAGTGGCCTTCGGGGTTTACGCTTCATGCCATGTGAGACGGACCACACTGCCGCTGGGGGAGTGTGGACGTCTGTCTGGCGCTTTCGGCGCCGGTCTCACCCACACCACAGAAACAAGGAGGCGGAATGCGCTTGGGTCGTATTTCCAAAGCAGTGGGCGTGGCGGCAGCAGCTGCCATCGCCCTCAGCGCCTGCGCAGGCAACAGCGGCGGGACAACCCCGACCACCGCGGCCGCAGCAGGCAAACAAGGCGGATCGGCAACCGTAGTAGAGGTCAACGCATTCAATACGTTCAACCCGAACACGGCCGACGGCAACACTGACATCAACTCGAAGATCAGCTATGCCACGCACTCGGGCTTTTACTACATCGACAACAAGCTCAACGTTGTCCGTAACGAGAAGTTCGGCAAGATGGAAAAGGTCTCCGACAATCCGTTGACGGTCAAGTACACCATCAACGACGGCGTGAAGTGGTCTGACGGCACGCCCGTCACCGCGGCCGACCTTGTGCTGCAGTGGGCCGCCTTCTCCGGTTACTACAACGACGCGAATGCGGAAGCGAAAACCGGAACGTCCTATTTCTCGTACGCAGGTGACCCCACCGGTCTTGCCCTCACCGACTTCCCGGAACTCGGCGAGGACGGCCGCAGCATGACGCTGAAGTACTCCAAGCCGTTCGCTGACTGGGAAATCGCCCTTGGCGGCCCGGGCATCGACATCCCGGCCCACGTCCTGGCCAAGAAGGCGGGTCTGGCGGACACGAAGGCGTTCATTGACCTCCTGAAGGGCATGCCCCGCGGCGACGCCAAGGCCCCGAAGCCGGCGAACGCCAAGCTCAAGGCCATGGCTGACATGTGGAACACCGGCTTCGACACCAAGACCCTGCCGGCTGATCCGAGCCTCTACCTCTCCAACGGCCCGTTCATCGTCAAGAGCGTCAACCAGGACCAGTCCCTGACCATGGTCAAGAACCAGGACTACAACTGGGGTCCGACAGCCAACCTGGACGAGATCACCGTCCGCTACATCGGCGAGGCACCGGCCCAGGTCCAGGCGCTCAAGAACGGCGAGGCCGACATCATTGCCCCGCAGGCGTCCGCCGACACCGTGGAGCAGCTCAAGGCACTCGAAAGCCAGGGCGTGAAGGTCGACGTCGGCCACCAGCTCGCCTACGACCACATCGACCTGAACTATTCGGGCCCGTTTGCCGACAAGAACGTCCGCGAGGCGTTCATGAAGGCCATCCCGCGCACGGACATCGTCGACAAGATCGTCAAAAAGCTCGATCCGCAGGCTGCACCGCTTGACTCGCAGCTCTTCGTTCCGGATCAGGCCCCGTACGCCGACTCCGCCAAGAGCAACGGTTCCTCCGCGTACCAGGGTGCGGACATCGAGGGTGCCAAGAAGCTCCTCAACGGTGCCACCCCTGAGGTCCGCATCATGTACAACAAGGACAACCCCAACCGTGTTGACGCCTACTCCCTGATCAGCGAGTCCGCCAAGAAGGCCGGCTTCAAGATCGTCGACGGCGGCCTGGGCAAGTCTGACTGGGGCAAGGCCCTCGGTGACGGCAGCTACGACGCCACCATCTTTGGCTGGAGCAACTCGGGCGTCGGCGTGTCCGGCGTTCCGCAGATCTTCAAGTCCGGCAACGACTCCAACTTCAACAAGTTCAGCGACCCGGCAGCGGACAAGCTGATGGATGAACTGATCGTCACCACCGACAAGAGCAAGCAGGACGGCCTCGTAACGCAGATCGACAAGATGATCTGGGATTCAGCCTATGGCCTTCCGCTCTTCCAGTCGGTTGGCGTGGACGCGTACAGCGACCGCATCACCGGTGTGAAGTACATGCCGAACCAGACCGGCGTTTGGTGGAACTTCTGGGAATGGGCACAGAAGTAGCCCGCGACCCCAAGTAACACTGCTGGAAAGGCGTCGGGACCACAGCTTCTTCGGTCCCGACGCCTTTCTGGCGATATCCTAGCGATGCCGTGGCCCCGCCGCCACATCGGCTGGAACCGGCCAAACTCCGCGACCGGTCCGGGCAATCCCCGGGCCCGAACTCCGAGGTTCTATTCCAATGGTGACCTACATCTTCCGGCGGCTTGTGACTGCCGCCCTCATTCTTCTCGGCGCATCCTACTTCGTGTATCTCCTGACAGCGGCGTCCGGAGATCCCCTTGAACAGTTCCGCGACAACCCCTCGCCGCAGAAGCAGGCGCTCATGGACGCGAGGACCGAGCTCCTGCAGCTGGACACCCCTGCCCCGCTGCGGTATTTCAAGTGGTTCGGCGGCGCGATCCAGTGCGTCATCCCGTTCGCCAACACCTGCGATCTCGGGAAAAACATCGCAGGCCAGCCCGTCACTGAAGCCCTCGGCAACGCGCTCATCCAGACCCTGACCCTGGTCACCGGGGCCACTGTGCTCGCCATCCTGATCGGCATCACCCTGGGTATCATCACCGCCCTGCGGCAGTACAGCACGCTGGACTACGGCGTGACGTTCATGGCCTTCCTGTTCTTCTCCCTGCCGATCTTCTGGGTGGCCGTCCTGCTCAAGGAATTCGGCGCAATCGGCTTTAACGACTTCCTGCGAAACCCCGAGGTGCCGCTGACAGTGGCGCTTGGCATCGGCGTCGTCGCCGGCGCGCTGACAGCCATCGCGGCGGGCGGGGCCATGAAGCGCCGGCTGCTGGCCGGAGCTGTCGCCTTCGTCTTCGTCAGCGCGGTGCTCGTCTACTTTTCCGCCACCGAATGGTTCAAGACGCCGGGCCTTGGCCCCGTGGTCATCGCCATCGCCGGGTCGGGCATCGCCTTCGCTGTGACCCTGCTCTCCGCCGGGCTGAAAAACCGCAAGGCCCTGCAGTCCGCCCTCATTGCCGTCGGCGTCGGCGTCGTGCTGTACTTCCTCCTTCAGCCGCTGCTCAACGAGGCCACGTTCGTGATGATCGTGCTGCTGGCGATCGCCTTCGTACTGATCGGCATGGGCATCGGCTATCTGGTGGGAGGCTACGACCGCGGGCAGTCCATGCGGGCGGCAGCCATCACCTCGTTCCTAGTCGGCTTCCTGATCCTGCTGGACCGCTACATGCAGGCATGGCCCACCTATTTCAATAACAGCCGAGTGCGCGGCCGCCCTATCGCCACCATCGGTGCCACCACACCGAACATCCAGGGCGACTTCTGGGTCCTGAGCCTTGACTCGTTCACCCATCTGATCCTGCCCACCCTGGCCCTGATCCTCATTTCGCTGGCCAGCTACACTCGGTTCACGCGCTCCTCGATGCTGGAAATCATGAACATGGACTACATCCGCACGGCCCGGGCCAAGGGCCTGAGCGAGCGGACCGTTGTCATGCGCCACGCCTTCCGCAACGCCCTGATTCCGATCGCCACGATCGTCGCCTTCGACATCGGAGCACTGATCGGCGGCGCCGTCATTACCGAAACCGTCTTCTCGGTCCGCGGCATGGGCTTCCTGTTCCTGGACGGGATTGCGCACGTAGATCCCAACCCGGTTATGGGCGTCTTTATCTGCGTCGCCATTACGGCCATGGTCTTCAACCTCATTGCGGACCTGGCCTACTCCGCACTGGATCCGCGCGTAAGGGTAAAATCATGAGCCAGCCAAGTCAGCAGGAAGTCATCATGGCCGAAGATGCAGCCTCGCGGATATCAGCCGCGGCCGGCATTGAGCCGGTCCTCGAGGCAAAGGGCCTCAGCCAGGGCCAGATTGTCCGAAAGCGGTTCCTCGGACACTCCGGCGCCATCATCGGCCTCGTGGTGTTCTCGTTCATTTTCATCCTGGCCTTCACCTCGGTGGGCTACCTGGGCATCCCCGGCTGGTGGAAGTACACGCACGAGCAAGTCTCCCCCCTCGTCAACGGCGGCGCACCGACCTCCTCATTGTGGCCCCCGGCCTGGGGCGAACATCCGTTCGGCCAGGACCGGATCGGCCGCGATCTCTTCGCCATGACCATGCGCGGTGCGCAGCAGTCCATCACCATCATGATCGTGATCGGCCTCATCGCCGGCCTGATCGGCGTGGTGGTCGGTGCCATCTCCGGCTACTTCCGGGGTTGGGCCGAGGCCATCCTGATGCGCCTGACCGACGTCATTATCATCATTCCCGCCCTGCTTCTGGCTGCCGTCATGGCCCAGCTTGCCGGCCGCCGGGACCAGGGAAGCTGGTTTGCTTCCTTTGCCAGCACCAACGGCGTACTGGCCCTCGGAATCTTCTTGGGCCTGATCAGCTGGGTCGCCCTGGCCCGCCTGATGCGCGGGGAGTTCCTGTCACTGCGCGAACGCGAGTTTGTCGATGCGGCCCGGATTTCCGGCGCCAGCAATGCCAGGATCATCTTCAAGCACATCCTGCCCAACGCCGTCGGCGTGCTGATTGTGAACGTGACCCTCACAATGTCCGCCGCGATCCTCACGGAAACGGCATTGAGCTACCTCGGCGTCGGCGTCAAGGCTCCGGACACGTCCCTGGGCCTGCTCATCTCGCAGAACCAGCAGGCCTTTGCCACCCGGCCGTGGCTCTTTTGGTTCCCGGGCATGTTCATCGTGCTCATCTGCCTCAGCATCAACTTCATCGGTGACGGCCTGCGGGACGCCTTTGACCCGCGGCAGAAGAAGTTCAATGCCAAGAAGGCTGCCGATCACGGCGGACCCGCCGTGCAGGCAGGCACTGTGACCGGTCTGGACGGCACCGATCAAGCGGGGTTCCGGCCCGAGGAGCCGGGGCACGACGGGCCGGCTGACGGAACACGGGGCCAGTAAATGCCGGCCCCGTGCAGGCACCGGCTACCTGGCGGTAACCGCCAGGTAGCTGGCCGCCAGGAGCAGTACGACGGCGCCGATCGCCACCCAGCGAACAGTGACGGTGGCGGCGGTGCTGGAGGCCTCTCCGGCCGCGAGCTGCCCGCCTTCCACCAGCTCATGCCACCGCGCCCGCACCAGCATGGCGGCCTGCCCCGAGTCCGTGGTCTTCAGATCGCCCGGACGGACCGACTTGCCGGGGCCGTAGCTGGTTGCCGGCAGGCCGTGGAGGTCTTCCGGGCGGGCGTGGCGGCCGCCCCAGATGCCGGGGGCGGGCGCGGCCCAGGACGTGTAGCTCTTCTCTGCGGTGACCAGCGTCAGTGCAAAGCGGGTATCGACGTGCACCAGCGCGGCCCACGGCACCTCAATCGAGCGGAACGGATTTTCCAAGGTGACGCCGGCATCGTGGACCACAACGGAGGGCATCCAGAACAATTGCCAGCCCATGAAAGCGATGAAGGCCAGCGGGGCGACGCCGCCCAGCGCCGCCGGGCCTGCCATGACGATCGTGGCAACAACACCGAACGCGGCTACCGCCCAGGACAGCCACGCGAACCATTTGTTGGTTCGTGCTTTGAAGACTTCAACTTTTCCGGCGTGCGCAGAGCTCATGCCCCCAATAATTCAGTATTCCGAGCCGCAGCACTAATCCCCGGTGCACCGGCGGCCCGGGCGGAAGGATAGCCCATCATGACTGACTTCATCACCCTCGATCCTCCGGCGTCACCCGCGCCTAGCAAAGGCGAAACCGTCCTGGAGGTCCGGGATCTCAGCGTGGATTTCGGTGTGGACAAGAAATGGGTCCCGGCTGCGATCGGCCTGAACTACGAGGTCCGGGCCGGCGAAGTCCTCGCCATCGTGGGGGAGTCCGGGTCCGGAAAGAGCGCCAGTTCAATGGCGCTCCTGGGCCTGCTGCCCAGTAACAGCCGCGTGAGCGGAAGTGTCAAGCTCGGCGGCCGTGAGCTGCTGGGGAGCAACGAGGCCAATATCCGCGCAGTACGCGGCAAGGACGTCGCGGTGATCTTCCAGGAGCCGATGACGGCCCTCAACCCCGTCTACACCGTGGGCGCGCAGATCGTGGAAACTGTGCGTCTGCACAATGAAGTATCCCCGGAAGAAGCCAGACTCCGCGCCCTGCGCATGCTGGAACTTGTCGAACTGCCCGATCCGGAGAAGGCCTTCCGGTCCTACCCGCACCAGCTTTCCGGCGGGCAGCGCCAGCGCGCCATGATCGCGCAATCGCTCTCCTGCGACCCGAAGCTGCTCATCGCCGATGAGCCGACCACGGCCCTCGATGTGACAGTCCAGGCCGAAATCCTTGACCTCATGCGCAACCTGCGGAACAAACTGGACAGTGCCATTGTGCTGATCACCCACGACATGGGGGTGGTGGCAGACCTCGCCGACCGGATCGCCGTCATGCGCAAGGGCCTGATCGTGGAAACCGGGACGGCGGCGCAGATCTTCCACAACCCGCAGCACGAGTACACCAAGGCGCTGCTGGCCGCGGTCCCGCACCTGGGCCAGGGTGGCGCCGATTCCGCGGCGGACGTGGACGTCACCGCCCCTCTCGCCGCCGCGACCCACGTCGAGATCCTCTCCATTCCGGAAGATGAGCTGATCCGGCGGGAGCGCGAAAATGCCGCTGCCCTGGCCGTGGCCGAGGCGGCCAAGCCGAAGGGCGAGCCGGTCCTGGAGCTCAGCGATGTCGCGATCGAGTACCCGAAGCAGGGCCGGGTGCCGGCCTTCCGTGCCGTGGAAGGGGCCAATCTGGTCATCTATCCCGGACAGGTAGTCGGCCTGGTCGGCGAGTCGGGTTCCGGCAAGACCACCATCGGCCGGGCCGCCGTCGGCCTGCTGCCGGTGGCGGCAGGCACCATGCGCGTGGTGGGGCAGGACATTTCCGCCGCCAAGCAGAACGGCCGCCAGCTCCGCGAGATGCGCCGGCATGTGGGCATGGTGTTCCAGGATCCGTCGTCGTCCCTGAACCCCAGGCTGCCCATCGGGGAAAGCATCGGGGAGCCGATGTTCCTGGCACGGGCCGCGAAGGGCGCCGAACTGCAGCACCGGATTGAGGCGCTGCTGGACCAGGTCGAGCTGCCGCGGGACTACCGCAACCGCTACCCGCACGAGCTCTCCGGCGGACAGAAGCAGCGCGTGGGGATCGCGCGTGCCCTCTCGCTCAAGCCGAAGTTGATGGTCGCCGATGAGCCCACATCCGCCCTCGACGTCTCCGTCCAGGCCAAGGTGCTCGACCTCTTCCAGAACCTGCAGAAGGAACTGGGATTCGCCTGCCTCTTCGTCACCCACGACCTCGCAGTGGTGGACGTGCTCGCGGACCGGATCTGTGTGATGCAGCGCGGCAGGATCGTGGAGCAGGGGACCCGGGACCAGATCCTCCGAAATCCCCAGGAGCCCTACACCCAGCGGCTCCTGGCGGCCGTTCCGCTGCCGGATCCGGACAAGCAGCGCGAGCGCCGCGAACTGCGTGCGCAGCTGCTGTCCGGGGCCAGCTGAGGTGTGCCCGTGGGCGGGCTGAGGCGTGCCCCGGGGGCTAAGAACCGCCAGATTCCAGTTAATCGCGGGTAACCCGGGTCACACGGCGGACATATAGTACCAGCCGGTAGCGTGTGACTTGAAATACATCGCGCTTGACGTTAACCGTCATGAGATTGTCGGATCACGGTTTGGCAACGGAGTTCCAACATTTGGACAGTTAAGGGCTAGGCTACTTCCATATGTAGGCCACGTCACAGGGGATACCCCTGTGCCTGCTTACGGGGAAGCATAAGTTTTTCCCTCACGAACTCCCACAACTCATAGGAGGCGGAATGCGTTTTTCGCGCACTTCCAAAGCACTGGGCATGGTGGCTATCGCCGCCCTCGCCCTGACCGGATGCGGTGCCAGCGGCTCTGCAACCGGTAGCGGCAGTACCGGCGGAGACACCACCAAAGTGATCTTCGCCGATGGCTCCGAACCCCAGCGTCCCCTCATGCCGGCCGACACCAACGAAGTTGGCGGCGGCAAGGTCATCGACATGATCTTCGCGGGCCTGGTCAGCTACGACCCCAGTGGCAAGCCGGTCAACGAACTCGCCGAGTCCATCGAGGGCAAGGACGGCCAGCACTTCACCATCAAGGTCAAGAAGGACCAGAAGTTTACGAACGGCGAGGCCATCACGGCCAAGACCTTCGTCGATTCCTGGAACTTCGGCGCCGCAGCCAAGAACGCCCAGCTCAGCGGTGGCTTCTTCGAAAGCATCAAGGGCTACGACGAAGCCAGCAAGGAAGGCTCCACCGTCACGACCATGTCCGGTCTGAAGGTGGTTGACGACCAGACGTTCACCGTTGAACTGAAGCAGCCGGAATCCGACTGGCCGCTTCGCCTCGGCTACACCGCGTTTGTTCCGGTTCCCTCCGGCGCACTGAAGGACCCGAAGGGCTTCGGCGAGAAGCCGGTCGGCAACGGCCCGTACAAGCTTGCGGACGGCGGCTGGCAGCACAACGTGCAGATCCAGCTCGTTCCGAACCCGGACTACAACGGCCCGCGCAAGGCCAAGAACGCCGGCGTGACCTTCAAGATCTTCCAGAACGACGACTCGGCCTACCAGGCGCTGATGTCCAACGATCTGGATATCCTGCAGACCATCCCGACCAGCCAGCTGAAGAACTTCAAGTCTGACCTCGGCGACCGCACCATCAACAAGCCGTACGCCGGCAACCAGACCATCGCCATCCCGGAATACCTGCCGGAATGGAGCGGTGAGGCCGGCAAGCTCCGCCGCCAGGCGATCTCCATGGCCATCAACCGCGACGAGATCACCAAGGTGATCTTCAACGGCGCACGCCAGCCCGCCAAGGACTTCACAGCCCCCGTGCTTGACGGCTACAGCGACGCGATCGCCGGTTCCGACAACCTGAAGTTCGACGCCACCAAGGCTAAGGAAGCTTGGGCCAAGGCCGACGCGATCAAGAAGTGGGACTCCAACGAGACCTTCACCATTGCCTACAACGCCGACAAGGGCGGACACAAGGCTTGGGTTGAGGCAGTTGTCAACCAGCTCAAGAACACCCTCGGCATCAAGGTTGAAGGCAAGCCGTACGCTACCTTCAAGGAAGCCCGCAACGACGCCACCGCCAAGACCCTCACCGGCTCCATCCGCGCCGGCTGGCAGGCAGACTACCCGTCGCTGTACAACTTCCTCGGACCGATCTACAAGACCGGTGCCGGCTCCAACGACGCTGGCTACGCCAACCCGACGTTCGACAAGGCCGTCTCTGACGGCCTGAACGCCTCGTCGGTCAGCGATGGCAACAAGGCCATGAACAAGGCCCAGGAGATCCTCCTGACGGACCTGCCGGCCATCCCCCTGTGGTACCAGGTTGCCCAGGGCGGCTGGAGCGACAAGGTCTCCAACGTTGACTACGGCTGGGACGGCGTCCCGCTGTACTACAACGTCACCGGTAAGTAACACCTAAACGACGGCGGGGGCCGCCCTTTATGGGGCCTCCGCCGTCGTCGTGTTTTCCCGCCATTTATTTTCTTGATGCCCGGCTCTCCGGGCGAACTTTTCGCAGCCCTGCGCCGTGAACGAACCGGCGCCGGTCTGCATCCATAGTGAAAAGGTTCTTTGATGAACAACTCCGCCGCATCCCTGGACAGGATGCCTGCCAACGAGGGTGTGACTCGCTGATGCCGACATACATCCTCAAGCGTTTCCTGCAACTGATTCCCGTCTTCCTGGGCGCAACACTGCTGGTCTACTTCCTGGTCTTCAGCCTGCCCGGGGACCCCATCGTGGCACTGTTCGGCGACAAGCCGGTCAACGTGGCCGTGGCCGCCAAACTGCGGGAGCAGTACCACCTGGACCAGCCGTTCTGGATGCAATACCTGCTCTACCTCAAGAGCATTTTCACGTTCGACCTCGGCCAGGACTTCTCCGGACGCCCCATCGCCACAGTGCTTGGCGAGGTCTTCCCCGTCACGGCGCGGCTGGCCATCATGGCCTTGATCTTCGAAGGTGTTTTCGGCATTGTCTTCGGCCTCATCGCTGGCCTGCGCAAGGGCAAGTTCTTTGACGCCACGGTCCTGGTCGCCTCCCTGATCGTGATCGGGATCCCGATCTTCGTTTTGGGCTTCCTGCTGCAGTTCACCATCGGCGTCCAGCTCGGCTGGGCCAAGCCGACCGTCAGTTCTGCCGCGACCGTCCAGGACCTCATCCTGCCGGCGATTGTGCTTGGACTGGGTTCCTTCGCCTATGTCCTCCGCCTGACCCGCACGTCCGTCATTGAAAACATGAACGCCGACTATGTGCGCACCGCCACCGCCAAGGGCCTCTCCCGTTTCCAGGTGGTCCGGGTCCACATCCTGCGCAACTCCCTGATTCCCGTCATTACGTTCCTCGGCGCCGACCTCGGCGCCCTGATGGGCGGGGCAATCGTCACGGAAGGAATCTTCAACGTCCCGGGCGTAGGCAACCGGCTCTACCGGGCCGTCCTGTCCGGCGAGGGTCCCACCGTGGTCTCGATCGTCACCGTCCTGGTGCTGATCTACTGCCTGTCCAACTTGCTCGTTGACCTGCTGTACGGCTGGCTTGACCCGAGGATCCGTTATGACTCCTGATAACACCACCACCGCACGGCACACCGTTGCCACCCGTCCGGTCCGCCGGTCCGAGCACTTCGTGGCCGATGTCTCCGAGACCCCGCTCCAGGTAACGGACCGGGTCAAGGACGAAGCCGCACCGCTGAGCCTTTGGGGCGAGGCCTGGAAGAACCTGCGCAAGCAGCCGCTCTTTCTCATCTCAGCATTCCTGATCCTGGTGGTCCTGGCGGTCTCCCTCTTCCCCGGGCTCTTCTCGCCGATCGACCCGACCTCGGAGGCGTGCCAGCTGGCCAACTCCGACGCCGGCCCCGCCGCGGGCCACCCCCTGGGCTTCACCCAGCAGGGCTGCGACGTCTACGCCCGCGTCATCTTCGGCACGCGCTCCTCGGTCACAGTGGGCCTGTTGACCACCATCGGGGTCCTCTTGATCGGCGGCATCCTGGGTGCCGTGGCCGGCTACTACGGCGGCTGGATCGACTCCGTCCTGGCACGCATCAATGACATCTTCTTCGCCCTGCCCCTGATCCTGGGCGCGATCGTGCTCATGCAGCTGCCTGCGTTCCGGACAAACAAAACGGTCTGGACGCTGGTGCTCATCCTGATCATCTTCGGCTGGCCCCAAATCGCGCGCATCACCCGCGGCGCCGTCATCGAGGTCCGGAACGCCGACTTCGTCACGGCCGCCCGCTCGCTGGGCGTCTCGAAGTTCGGTGCCCTCATGCGCCACGTCCTGCCGAACTCGCTGGCACCGATCATCGTCGTGGCCACCATCTCCCTGGGCACGTTCATCGTGGCCGAATCCACGCTGTCCTTCCTGGGCATCGGGCTGCCGCCCAGCGTCATGTCCTGGGGCAACGACATCCAGGCGGCGCAATCCTCGCTCCGGTCCAACCCGATGCCGCTGCTCTACCCGGCCATCGCGCTGTCCATCACTGTCCTGAGCTTCATCATGCTGGGCGATGCCCTGCGTGATGCCCTCGATCCCAAAGCCCGCAAGCGATGAAAGGGGACACCATGAGCGCCTCTGTTGAAATCCTGGAAGCTGAAGACGTCACTGAGCGCCCGCTGCTTGAAATCAAGGACCTGGCCATCGGGTTCACCACCAGCAACGGCGAGGTCAACGCCGTCCGCAACGCCCACCTCACCATCATGCCGGGTGAAACGGTTGCGATTGTGGGCGAGTCGGGCTCCGGCAAGTCCACTACCGCGCTGGCCGCTATTGGCCTGCTCCCGGGCAACGGGCGCGTCGCTGCAGGCCAGATCCTGTTCGACGGCGAAGACATCTCCAACGCCAGCGAAAAGCGGATGATCGAACTCCGCGGCAACAGCATCGGCATGGTCCCGCAGGACCCGATGTCCAACCTCAACCCGGTGTGGAAGATCGGCGACCAGGTCCGAGAGACGCTGAAGGCCAACGGTCTCCCGAGCGGCCCCGACGACGTCGCCAAGGTCCTGTCCCAGGCCGGGCTGCCGGACGCTGGTAGCCGCGCCAAGCAGTACCCGCACGAGTTCTCCGGCG
Source organism: Arthrobacter sp. 05T420 (assembly GCF_056396305.1). Classification (NCBI taxonomy): domain Bacteria; kingdom Bacillati; phylum Actinomycetota; class Actinomycetes; order Micrococcales; family Micrococcaceae; genus Arthrobacter; species Arthrobacter sp. 05T420. Next base: position 276,218 of record NZ_JBFTLG010000001.1, read on the forward strand.
GCATGCGCCAGCGCGCGCTGATCGCGATCGGGCTCGCCTGCCAGCCGCGCCTGCTCATCGCGGACGAGCCGACGTCGGCGCTCGACGTCACCGTGCAGCGCCAGATCCTGGATCACCTGGACAGGATGACCACGGAACTGGGCACCGCGGTGCTGCTGATCACGCACGACCTCGGCCTCGCCGCCGAGCGCGCCGACCAGGTGGTAGTCATGTACCGCGGCCAGGTTGTCGAATCCGGGCCCTCCCTGGAGCTGCTGCAGAACCCGCAGCACCCGTACACCCAGCGGCTGGTCGCCTCGGCGCCGTCGCTCGCGTCCCGCCGCATCCAGGCCGCCAAGGAACTGGGCGTGGAAACCGAGGACATGCTCGCCCCGAGCGAGACCGGCGTGGTTGAGCCGTCCAAGACGGACGAGGTCCTGCAGATCCAGAACCTGCGGAAGGTCTTCAAGCTCCGTTCGGGCCTGGGCAAGTCCACGGACTTCACCGCCGTCGACGACGTCTCCTTCAGCGTCAAGCGGGGAACCACGACGGCGATCGTGGGGGAGTCGGGATCCGGCAAGTCCACGGTGGCGCAAATGGTCCTGAACCTCCTGGCGCCGACCTCCGGCAAGATCATCTTTGACGGCGTGGACACCTCCACGCTGAACAGCAAGGAGATCTTCGCCTTCAGGCGCCGCGTGCAGCCGATCTTCCAGGATCCGTACGGTTCGCTGGACCCGATGTACAACATCTTCAGGACCATCGAGGAACCGCTGCGGACCCACAAGATCGGGGACAAGGCCAGCCGCGAGAAGAAGGTCCGGGAACTGTTGGATCAGGTGGCGCTGCCGCAGTCCACCATGCAGCGGTACCCGAACGAGCTCTCCGGCGGCCAGCGCCAGCGTGTCGCGATCGCCCGCGCCCTGGCACTGGATCCCGAGGTGATCATCTGCGACGAGGCCGTCTCGGCCCTGGATGTGCTGGTGCAGGCACAGGTGCTGAACCTGCTTGCCGAACTGCAGTCCCGGCTCGGCCTGACCTACCTGTTCATCACCCACGACCTCGCGGTGGTCCGGCAGATCGCTGACCACGTCTGCGTCATGGAGAAGGGCAAGCTGGTGGAGACGGGTTCAACGGACGACGTCTTCGATGCGCCGCAGCAGGACTACACCCGGGCGCTGCTCAACGCCATTCCCGGCGCCGGTCTCATGCTGCCGCCGGAGGTTGAAGTGGCCTGAGCCGCTTCCCCTAGGACTTGAACAAGTCCGCCGCTAGCAGCAAGGAGCCGGTGTCCGCCCGTTGGGGCGGGCGCCGGCTCCTTTGCTTTTATCCTGGGCGTGCCCGCCCTGGATAACCCTGGCGGGAGGACCGGCGTTAGCGGGACAACCCGGCGAGCATGCCGGGGTCTGCGTAGTCAAGGCCTAGTGACTCCAGCCGCTGGGAGAAAACGGCGCCCAGGGCCGCGTGGCCCTGCCGGTTCAGGTGGACCCCGTCCGCCATCGAACCCGTGAGGTTGTACCGGGTGAGCCAGTCGCCCGCGCTCACGAACGTCAGCCCGTGCCGGTCCGCCACCTTGCCCAGGAGTGTGTCCACTTCGGACCGGCGCCCACCGCCGTTGTGGGCACCCCGCGCGAGCGTTCCGACCATGATTACCCGGGCCGCGGGATAGCGCTGCTGGATGCTGGCGATCAGCCGCTCGGCGTTGGCGACGATCTGCGCGTTCGAGGCCCCGCGCGCGGCGTCGTTCCCGCCGCCTTCGAGCACCACGAGGGGAGGGGTGCCGTACGGGAGTTTCCAGTCGCCGCGCTGGAGCGCGTCGATGTAGTTGCCGGTCTTGCCGTTCGACGCCACGTAGCCGGTGCCGCCCCGGCCGCAGAAGAAGACTTTGTACCCGGCGGCGGCCAGACCCTGCCTGGGCCAGCCAAAGGACGGTTCCGACTGTGAATCGCCAATGAGCACGGCGACGTTGCTGGTGTTCTTGACGATGATCTCACTGCGGCCGTTTGCTGGATTGCGGTAGATCGAGCCGCCCGGCAGATCGGCGGGGTCGATGGTGGCGCCAATGCGCGTTTCCACCGCGGATCCTGCAGCGACCGGCACGCCGGCGCCGTTGGCGGCTCCGGCCTGGCGGGCGGTCAGGGGGGCGCCCGCAGAGCCTGCGCCAGAATATCCGCCGTCGGAAGAGTCCACAACGGAAGAGCCTGCGTCGTTCGCAGGTGAAAAAGAGGCCGTCCCGCAGCCGCCAAGAACTACGCCTACGGCGATCATCGTTGCGACAAAGCTGGACACGGCCGAGGCGTTTCGCATGAATGACTCCGGGCTTGCTTGCTGCTATCAGAGCAATGATGGTGCATGGGCGCCGGAAAATCCAGTGATTTTACTCACAGGTAATAAAGCACTTCCGTGCGCCTGTCTTGCTCCGGCGACCCCGCGAGGGCCAGCGCCCGGTTCGCATTTTAGGCCAATAAATGACCTAGCGTTTAGAATGGTAGAAGGTGCCCTGTGCCAAAGGGACTTATCCGTCGTGCGTTCCGGTTGGAAATGTCGCGATACAACAGCTGACTTCACCACTGAATCGAGCAATAACGCATGTCTGAAACCACCACCAACACCGCGGTAGCCACTGCATCGCGCAGTGACCTGCGCAACGTCGCGATTGTGGCCCACGTTGACCACGGCAAGACCACGCTGGTCGACGCCATGCTCAAGCAGACCAACTCCTTTGCCGCGCACAACCACCTCGAGGACCGGGTCATGGACTCCGGTGACCTCGAGCGTGAAAAGGGCATCACCATCCTGGCCAAGAACACCACCGTGGCCTACAACGGACCGTCCTCCAAGGGCGAGACCATCACCATCAACGTCATCGACACCCCCGGCCACGCCGACTTCGGTGGCGAGGTCGAGCGCGGCCTGTCCATGGTCGACGGCGTCGTCCTCCTCGTCGACGCTTCTGAGGGCCCGCTGCCCCAGACCCGCTTCGTGCTGCGCAAGGCTCTCGCCGCGCACCTGCCGGTGATCCTGCTGGTCAACAAGACCGACCGCCCCGACGCACGGATCGAAGAAGTCGTCCACGAGTCCATGGACTTGCTCCTGGGCCTGGCGTCCGACCTCGCCGACGAAGTTCCGGACCTCGACCTGGACAAGATCCTCAACGTCCCCGTCGTCTACGCCGCCGCCAAGGTTGGCCGCGCGTCCCTCGAGCAGCCGGCCGACGGTTCGGCTCCCGACAACGAGGACCTCGAGCCGCTCTTCCAGGCCATCATCGAGCACATCCCGGCACCGACCTACAACCCGAACGGTGTCCTGCAGGCCCACGTCACCAACCTGGACGCCTCCCCGTTCCTCGGCCGCCTCGCGCTGCTGCGTATCTACAACGGCACCCTGCGCAAGGGCCAGACCGTCGCCTGGGCACGTGCCAACGGCGAAATGAAGAGCGTCAAGATCACCGAACTGCTGGCCACCAAGGCCCTGGACCGCGTACCCGCCGAGTCCGCCGGCCCCGGTGAGATTGTCGCCGTCGCCGGTATCGAGGAGATCACCATCGGTGAAACCCTGACCGACGTCGACAACCCGCAGCCGCTGCCGCTGATTACCGTTGACGATCCCGCCATCTCCATGACCATCGGTATCAACACCTCGCCGCTGGCTGGCCGGGTCAAGGGCGCCAAGGTCACGGCCCGCCAGGTGAAGGACCGCCTGGACAAGGAACTGATCGGTAACGTCTCCATCAAGGTGCTCCCGACCGAGCGCCCTGATGCCTGGGAAGTCCAGGGCCGTGGCGAGCTCGCGCTGGCCATCCTGGTTGAGCAGATGCGCCGCGAAGGCTTCGAACTGACCGTCGGCAAGCCGCAGGTTGTCACCAAGACCGTCGACGGGAAAGTGCACGAGCCGATGGAGCACATGACCATCGACGTGCCCGAAGAGTACCTCGGCGCCGTCACCCAGCTGATGGCCGCCCGTAAGGGCCGCATGACCAACATGGCGAACCACGGCACCGGCTGGTGCCGCATGGAGTTCATCGTTCCGGCCCGTGGCCTGATCGGGTTCCGCACCAAGTTCCTCACGGACACCCGCGGCGCCGGCATCGCAGCGTCCATCTCCGAGGGCTACGAGCCCTGGGCCGGCCCGATCGAGTACCGCACCAACGGTTCGATGATCGCCGACCGCGCCGGTGTTGTGACGCCGTTCGCCATGATCAACCTGCAGGAGCGCGGCTCCTTCTTCGTCAAGCCCACCTCCGAGGTCTACGAAGGTCAGATCGTCGGCGAGAACTCCCGCGCCGACGACATGGACGTCAACATCACCAAGGAAAAGAAGCTCACCAACATGCGTGCAGCCTCCTCGGACACCTTCGAGAACCTGACGCCCCCGCGCGACCTGACCCTCGAAGAGTCACTCGAGTTCGCCCGCGAAGACGAGTGCGTCGAGGTCACTCCGGAATCCATCCGCATTCGGAAGCTCATCCTGGACGTCAACCAGCGCGCCAAGTCCAACCGCGCCCGCGCCAAGGTCTAATCCCGGTCCCCGGGCTTTGGCTGAAACGTGATTAAGGGAGCTGCCGGTATGGCAGGCGGTATTGCCGCCGCCGTACCGGCAGCTCTTTTTGTTGCCCTGGCAGGCACGGCCCTGCACCGGCATGATCTGGTGCTGGACGGCGTGGACGTCCCGTGGGGCGCTGTCGCGGCGCTCGTGCTGCTGGGCTCGGTCCAGCTCTGGCTCGGGGCGGCGTTCCGTTCAGTCGTCCCGACGGCGGTATGCGGTGTCCTCTGTTACGCGCTGACCGGCTGGTGGTCCACCCTGGAAACAGGCAAGCGCCTGGTCCTCGGCGACACCTCGGGCAATATCTGGGTCTTCGGCATCGCAGGCATCACCCTGGCCATGCTCGCCTGGTGCCGGCGGTACCGTCGGCCGCCCGGCTAGGGCCCGCCCACGGCTGTCCTCAGGGGACATGCTCATTTTTCATTGTCTCGACCGGGCACAATGGCATCTTGTCCGCCGCAGGGTAGGCACGCGGGACATGTCCAGTCCTCATGGTTGGATCTGTTCGGCACTACCCCTGGCCGATGGACATGCTCATTTTTCATTGGCTCGACCGGGCACAATGGCATCTTGTCCGCCGCAGGGCCGGTACGCGGGACATGTCCAGTCCTCCCCAGTCCGGGTCCGCTGCAGCCCTGACCGGCCCGAGCGGTTGTCCACATAGCGCGATATCCGACTACGCGGGCGCAGCCCGCGGCTCCACGATGGGTAAATGGCCAATATCCTCGAGGTGCTCTCGAATCATGACGGCGTCGCCCGCGCCAAATACATTGCTGCGGCGGGCGTCTCCGATTCACAGCTCAAGACGGCGATGGCCGCGGGATCGGTGTCCCGGGTAGCCCGCGGCGTCTATGCCTTGCCCGGTGCGGACACGCAGCTGATCTCCATTCGCTCGCTTCCGGCGGAGCCGGCGTGCATCACTGCGGCCCACTTCAGCGGACTGTGGGTTCTTCAGACCCCAACCCAGCCGCATGTAGCCCTCACCCACAGCAGGCACTACCAGGGCTTCGTCTGCCACCGGGCATCCGCGCCGCCGACGCTCCTGGACACGGTCGTCCAATGCTTGCGCTGCTTGCCCGAACCTGACGGGCTGATCATCGCCGAATCCGCCGTCGTGCTGAACGGACTCCCTCTGGGTTCGCTGCGTCAGCGGCTCGATGGCCGGAATGACTCCCGGGAACGCCGGATCGTATCGGCCATCGTCCCGCAGTCGCAGTCGGTCATCGAGTGCCTCGCGCGGTTTCTTCTGCGGCGTGCCGGCTTCCACGTTGAATAGCAGGTCAACGTTCCGGGCATGGGACACCTGGACCTGATGGTCGATGGCCGCCTCGGCATAGAGGCTGACGGGTCCGGGTTCCACATGGACAGGACGAGCTTCGAGGAAGACCGGCGGCGTTGGAACGTCACGACGCGACGCGGAATCCCGACGCTGATCGTGACTTACCAGCTGCTGAGGGAGCATCCTGACGAATTCATCACCATGGTCCGGGAAACGCTGAACAGGCTGTCTGCCGCCGCATAGAGTCAGACGCGAATTCCAAATTTCGGGTGTCCTTGCCCGCGCCCTTGGACGGCGGCCCTGCGCAGTGATCCTGCTCGGCGCCCCTGGACTGTGATCCCGCGCTACGCCCCCGAGCACCGTGATCCTGCGCTTCGCCCGCGGCGGCTGTGATCCTGCACTTCGTGTTTGCACCGTGATCCCACAGCACGCCCAGTCACCACCGGACATGTCCACTTCTCCGTCGATTCACCACTGGACATGTCCCGCGCTGGCTGGCGCTGATGAGCATGACGGTGAAATGTCCATTGCTAGCAGCCGGGGGAGGGCATGTCCCTTGGTCGCGGGGTGGCGGGTGGGCATGTGTATGGCTCGCAGGCGGGGGAGGGCATGTCCCTTGGTCGCGGGGTGGCGGGTGGGCATGTGTATGGCTCGCAGGCGGGGGAGGGCATGTCCCTTGGTCGCGGGGGTGGTAGGTGGGCATGTGCGGGGCTGGAAAGCGGGGGTGGGCATGTCCACTGGACGCCGACGCCCGTGCCCGCGCCCACCCACGGGCCGCCGCTCAGGCGCCCTGCACGCGCCGGGCGCGGCGCGGCGGGGGTGGCGGGACTTCCTTGGCCGCCACTACGAGGGGGAGAGCGATGACGACGTCGGAGTGGCGGGTGCGGACGGTGCACTCGCCGTTGGCGCGTTCCACGAGCTCGCCAAGGGCATCCGTCAGACCGCCGTCGATCCGGTACCGGACCACAACGCGCGTGCCGAGCGCGGCGCCGGAGAGGAACTGCTGGGGCAGGGGCAAGGGCGAGCTCATCTGATCATAGTAAGACGCGGAGCGTGTATGACGTCCCGCTAGGTTCGCGGGAACAGGCTGGGAGATAATAGGCTCGGAAGTCAGAAGCCCGGCTTAGGGCCTGGAAATCATCCGGCCGGTCGCCGGAAACAACGTGGAGAGGCCAGGGACGTGACGTACGTAATCGCGCAGCCGTGTGTAGATGTTAAAGATAAGGCATGCATTGAGGAGTGCCCCGTCGATTGCATCTACGAGGGTGAGCGTTCCCTGTACATCCACCCCGACGAGTGCGTGGACTGCGGTGCCTGCGAGCCGGTCTGCCCCGTGGAGGCGATCTACTACGAGGACGATACGCCCGATGAGTGGGCCGACTACTACAAGGCTAACGTCGAGTTCTTCGACGAACTCGGTTCCCCGGGCGGAGCGGCGAAGGTCGGGAACACCCACACCGACCACCCCATGATCGCCGCCCTGCCGCCGCAGAACCAAGACAACTAGGACGGCGCTACGGTGACATCCGCGCTGCGCACCTTCGGCCTGAGCCTGCCCGACTACCCGTGGGAGGCCATGGCGCCGTATCTCGCCACGGCAGCCCGGCACGAGGCAGGGGCCGTCAACCTTTCCATCGGAACCCCGGTGGACCCGACGCCGGCCCTCATCCAGGACGCGCTGCGCGCCGCGGCGAACGCCCCCGGCTATCCCACCGTTCACGGGACGCTGGCCCTGCGGGAAGCCATCGCCACTTGGTTTGGACGCCGGCGCGGGGTTCCCGGACTCGATCCGCGGGATGTGATGCCGACGGTGGGTTCCAAGGAACTCGTCGCGTGGCTGCCGTTCCTGCTCGGACTGAAACCGGGCGACGTCGTCGTCCGCCCCACGGTCGCATACCCCACCTATGACATCGGAGCCACCTTCGCCGGTGCGGAGCAGGTCGCCGCGGACGACCTCGACGAGCTCGACGCCGGCACCCGGGCCCGCGTGCGCCTGGTCTGGGTCAATTCGCCGGCCAACCCCACCGGCAGCGTCCGGGACATCGCATCGCTGCGGCGGATCGTCCGGCAGGCCCGCGAGCTCGGCGCCGTGGTCGCCTCCGACGAATGCTACGCCGAACTCGGCTGGGGGGAGTGGGACGTCCAGCGCGGCGGCACCCCGGTGCCCAGCATCCTGGACCCTGAGGTGGCAGAGGGCTCCCACGATGGCCTGCTCGCGGTCTATTCGCTGAGCAAACAGTCCAATGTGGCCGGCTACCGGGCGGCATTCGTCGCCGGCGATCCGGTGATCATGGCGAACCTGGTCAACAGCCGCAAGCACGCCGGCATGATTGTTCCGTATCCGGTGCAGGAAGCCATGCGGGTGGCACTCGGCGACGACGGCCACGTCCAGGCCCAGAAGGACCTGTACAGGGGCCGGCGGGAACGGATCGTGCCCGCGCTGGAGGCGTTCGGCCTGACAATCCATGAGTCCAGGGCGGGCCTCTATCTGTGGGCCACCGCCGGCGAGGCCACGTGGGACACCGTTGGCCGGCTCGCGGACCACGGGATCGTCGTCGGCCCCGGGGTGTTCTACGGCGACGCCGGCCAGGGGTTCATCCGGGTGGCGCTGACCGCCAGCGACGAAAGGGTCGACGCCGCCGTCTCGCGGCTGGCCCCGGAAGCGTAACAATGCTGTGACGCGTGCCACATGTGGCGCGTTTTAGGCGCTTTGGACGCCTCACGGATTAGTACCACCCGCGAAGTGAAGGTACTTTTTAACTGACGATCAATGGTGGCTTTCCACAAGAAGGCAGCGCAGCCTTTGGAAATCCTGTCCGCACAGGATCCGCGGGCAGCTTTCACCAGATGTTGGACCAGCTTTCGACAGAGGCCCCGATGCCTCATGAGGAGACTCCATGACTGAAACCACCAGCGCAACCCTGCGCCATGCCGGCGGCGAACTCGAACTCCCGCGCATCAAGGTTGTAGAAGGAAACGAAGGCTACGACGTTTCCAAGCTGCTGAAGCAGACCGGCGCTGTCGCCTTCGACCCCGGTTTCATGAACACCGCGGCCACCACCTCGGCCATCACCTACATCGATGGTGATGCCGGCATCCTGCGCTACCGCGGCTACCCGATCGAGCAGCTGGCCCAGCACTCAAGCTTCCTGGAAGTCTCCTACCTGCTGATCTACGGCAACCTGCCGACCCCCACCGAGCTGGAAGCCTTCGACCAGAGGATCCGCCACCACACCCTGCTGCACGAGGAGCTCAAGGGCTTCTTCAGCGGCTTCCCCCGTGACGCCCACCCGATGCCGGTGCTGTCCTCGGCCGTGTCCGCGCTCTCGACGTTCTACCAGGACTCGCTGGATCCGTTCAACGCCGAGCAGGTGGAAGTCTCCACCATCCGCCTCATGGCCAAGATGCCCGTCATCGCCGCCTACGCCCACAAGAAGTCGATCGGCCAGCCGATGCTGTACCCGGACAACTCGATGAACCTGGTGGAGAACTTCCTGCGCCTCAGCTTTGGCCTGCCGGCCGAGCAGTACGAGGTGGACCCGGTGGTCGCCAAGGCCCTGGACCTGCTCCTGATCCTGCACGCTGACCACGAGCAGAACTGTTCCACTTCGACTGTCCGCCTGGTCGGCTCCTCGAACGCCAACCTGTTCGCGTCCGTCTCCGCCGGCATCAACGCCCTCTTCGGCCCCGCCCACGGCGGTGCCAACGAGGCCGTCCTGAAGATGCTGCGCCAGATCCAGGCCGACGGCATCAAGCCCGAGGACTACATGGAGAAGGTCAAGAACAAGGAAGACGGCGTCCGCCTCATGGGCTTCGGGCACCGCGTCTACAAGAACTACGACCCGCGCGCGAAGATCATCAAGGCCACCGCCCACGAAGTCCTCAGCAAGCTCGGCGGAAACGACGAGCTCCTCGACATCGCCATGCGCCTCGAAGAGAAGGCCCTGGGCGATGACTACTTCATCCAGCGCAAGCTCTACCCGAACGTGGACTTCTACACCGGCCTGATCTACAAGGCCATGGGCTTCCCCGAAAAGATGTTCACCGTGCTGTTCGCCATCGGACGCCTGCCGGGCTGGATCGCCCAGTGGCGCGAGATGATCAGCGACCCCAACACCAAGATCGGCCGCCCGCGCCAGCTCTACGTCGGCGAACCGGAACGCAACTACCCGTCGCTGTAGCCCGCCCCGCCTGCCACGGCAGGCACGTGCTAGCACGCCCGACGCCGGCCGCGCACCTCCCGCTGAGGTGCGCGGCCGGCGTCGTTCCCGGGACGCCCCGCGCCACTGACCTGCGCCGTTGTGACCCGCGCCACGCCTCTGGTGGGACCGGTGTGCCCTGCGGCTGCGGCGGCACAGACGTGCTAAAAAAGACCAGTGCCTAAATTTGTCGACGCCGTAATCCGGCGCCAGGAAGTAGTTGACGCAGTCTTCAGGATCATCGCCGCGGATGGTCTTGAACGGGCCTCCCTGCGGGAGGTTGCAGACGAAGCCCAGCTGGCCGTCGGCTCGGTGCGGCACTATTTCGCCAGCAGTGACGAGCTCCTGACCCACGCCTTCGCCGTGGTGGTGGACCGGATCGTAGGCCGCGTCACCGCCGCGGACTCCCGGCAGCAGGACCTGGCGCCAGGGTCGGCGGAGCACCACGTTGCCGTCATGGCGGTGCTGGGGGAGTTTCTTCCGCTGGACGAGGAGCGGGCGGTCGACGCCTGCGTCTGGATGGCCTTCAAAAATGCCGCCCGGACAAAGCCGTTCCTGGCCGCCGAGGCGGACCGCAGCCACCGTGCGGTGGCCGCAGTGGTGGGCGGACTCATTCTGGGTCTGGCCGACGGCGCCGTCCCCAGCGGCACGGACCCCCACCCCGACGGCGCCGATGGGTCGGTCGGTATCAACCAGCAGGTGCTCGTCACTGAAGCGGAGCTGTTGCTGGCAGTCCTGGACGGTCTGACGATGCACGCCCTCCTGCAGCCCGAGTGGATGACGGCCCTGATGTGCAAGGACGTGCTCGATGCCCATCTGGAGGGCCTGAATCGCCGGCTGGCGGCCGGGCAGCCAGCCGTTAACGCCTCATAACAACAGGAATAGACTGAGTGGGTACGGCATGCCAAGGAGGCAATTGGATGCACCACACCGGCGGACCTGGCTGGCGGATCACGATGGACACCTCTGGTCCCATGCTCATCGCCCTTTATATTCGTGACGCTGCCGGTCTGGACACTGCGGGGCATCCGGCGCTGTGCCACGTGGCCCCGAAGATCCGTGCCGCGGACCACTCCCATCTGACCGCCGAGGTTGGCGGACCGGCTGCGCTCAAGACCGAATGGGAGGCCTGGTGGGAACAGCTGCTGAAGGCCCACCCGGAAATGTCCCCCGAGCTCGCCCCGCCAGGCTTCCGTGCGTTCGGCAACTCGCCGGCCCTCCGGCGCGTGCTGCAGGCCCACTTCGGTGCGGCCCTGACATGGGCCCGGGAACGCCGCGGGGAATACCTGGCCCTCGAAGCGGAGCGCGAAGCCAACGGCAACAATGAGCTGCTGGCCGACATGGTGGAGGACCGCCTGCTGGATGTGGGACGCGCATCAAAGGATTTCGGCCTGACGATCATCGAACTCCCGCTCGCGGAGCCGCGGGCCTGGTACCTCGAGCCGGACAAGATCCTCATGAGCCACGAGCTGCTGTCCCAGCCGGAACTGTTCCGCAGCTACGTGCAGCCGGTGGTCGACCTCCTGGTGTAAGCCGCGTCGGTGTCCGGGACGGCGAAATAGTCCAACGTGGGGTCACCTGCGGCCCATGTTGCCGCCCCGGTTGGGCCGTAAGTGACTGTGAGGGTTGTGGTGGCTGTCCGGCGGTCAGGTGGCGGGCGCGCCGGCGACGGTGACCCGGACTTGGCCGGCCGGGACTGAGGCAGGCTGCCAGCCGTCGCGGGACTGCCGGTTCCAGGCGCGGCCGTCGACTTCCACGCTGGTGATGGCGAGTTCTTTGGCGTTGGCCACGGCCCACTGCCCCACAGCCCAGGCCTGCGTGCCGTCGGCATCCACGAGCAGCGTCCGGCCGCTGCTGGACGTCTGGACGTTCCCGAGCGCTGCGGTCAGCTCCGCGGTGACCGTCGCAGGATCCCCGGCGGTGTCGGGGGACCGCAGCGAACAATCCAGGCCTGCGGGCGTCTGGCCGCTCAGGGCGGAGGCAAAGGCGCGGGCCATCAGCTCATGCTGGGCATAGGCCTCCGGGTACGCCGAACGCTGGACCTTCTGGGCGGCATCGGTGATCTCCAGCGACTCGTACCCGGAGATCTCGACGAGGGCATCGTAGAAGGCATTGCTGGCGTGGTACGGGTCCATCACCTGCGCCGTGGTGCCCCAGCCCTGGGACGGCCGCTGCTGGAACAATCCGCGCGAGTCGGGGCCGGCCTGGTCGCCATGGCCGATGTTGCGCAGTTTGGATTCCTGCATGGAGGTGGCCAGCGCGATGCTGGCGGCCCGGGCGGGAAGCCCGCGCCGGACCGCGACGGCAGTAATGAGGGAAGCATTGGCCGCCTGGTCGGTGGCGAGGTCATCGCCTCCACTGCCCGCGGCCGTGCAGCGTTCGGTGATCAAGGTTTCCGATCGCTGCAGGAACGCCACCGCGGTGTAAATCGCGCCCGCGACCATCGCCAGGGTCAGCAGAAGGACGATCCGGCGCCGCCAGCTCCCTCGTCGTGCCACGGACATACTCCCTCAGGCCCTAGCGGGCTGCGTCATCGGCTGCTTCATCGTTGCGGGTCGGCCCCGCCGGTACGGCCTTCGCCGCCCGCCACACCGTACCAGCCCGTGCGGTCAGTTGGCGTGCAGGTCCGCGTTGAGCTCTACGGTTTGGCCCTTGCGGGGGAGTGCCTCGACGGCGCCGGTGGCGGAGTTGCGGCGGAAGAGCAGGTTCGGAACCCCGGAAAGCTCCACGGCCTTGACTATCCGGCTGGTGTCCTCGCCGTCGGCATCCCGCGGGCTGATGACGCGGACGCGCGTGCCGGCGGTGACGTAGAGGCCCGCCTCCACCACTGAGTCGTCGCCCAGGCTGATGCCGACGCCGGAGTTGGCGCCCAGGAGGACCCGCTCACCAATGGCGATCTTTTCCTTGCCGCCGCCGGAAAGGGTTCCCATGATCGAGGCCCCGCCGCCGACGTCGGACCCGTCACCGGCGACGACGCCGGCCGAGATCCGGCCCTCAACCATGGACGTACCCAGGGTTCCGGCATTGAAGTTCACGAAGCCCTCGTGCATGACCGTGGTGCCTTCGGCCAGGTGCGCACCCAGCCGGACACGGTCGGCGTCGGCGATCCGGACGCCGGAGGGAACCACGTAGTCCACCATCCGGGGGAACTTGTCCACGCCGAAGACGGTGACAGCGCCGCGTTTGCGCAGGCGCGCCCGGGTCAGTTCGAAGTCCTCCACGGCGGCGGGGCCGAAGTTGGTCCACACGACATTGGGGAGCTTGCCGAAGATGCCGTCAAGGTTGATGGTGTTCGGCTGGACGAGCCGGTGGGAGAGCAGGTGCAGGCGAAGGTAGGCGTCCGCCGTGTCCGCGGGTGCCTCGTCCAGGTTAATCTGGGCGAAGACCACCTGCTGCTCCGTGCCGCGGTCCGGGTCGGTGCCGCTGGCAGCGATGTCGATCAGCGACTGGTCCGCATTCTCCACCTCACGCAGGTGCTCCGCTGCGACTCCGAGCGCCGGCGCCGGAAACCATACGTCCAGCACGGTGGCGTCACCGCTGCGGGTGGACACGGTGGCCACCCCGTAGCCATAGGCGGAGCGGGCGTCGGTGGGCACAGCGGAAGCAGCAGTTTCAGTCATGGTCCAAGTCTAACGAGAGGGCCCGCGGGCGCTGAAACCTGAGACACCCAAGTGACAGGAGATGCTCGCCACCTGCAGGTCCGTCCAGCAGCAGTTGCTGCGGCCCCCCGGAAGGCGAACAGATAAAGTGGGACGGTGACCCCCACGAACCCGCGCACCCCCGCCATTGCAACTGCCAGCGTCCCCGTCCGTACGCCTGTCCTTTTGGACCTCCGCCAGGACGTTGCCCTGCTCACGGCCGCCCTGATTGACATCAACAGCGTCTCCGGCAACGAAAGGGCCCTGGCCGACGCCGTGGAACATGCCCTGCGCCTGCTGCCGCAGCTGGATCTGGTCCGCGACGGCGATTCGATCATCGCCCGCACCAACCTCGGCCGCCCCGAGCGCGTCATCCTTGCCGGGCATCTGGACACCGTGCCGCTTCCCACCACCGAGGGCTCGCTGGGCACGGTGCCGTCGTACTGGCCCTCCGGGGCCCCCGGGGAGGGCATCCTCTACGGCCGCGGCGCCACCGACATGAAGAGCGGCGTCGCCGTGCAGCTGGCGCTGGCGGCCACCATGTTCGACGCCGGGGCGGAGCCGAACAAGGACGTCACGTTCGTTTTCTATGACCACGAGGAAGTCGAAGCCGTGAAGAGCGGCCTCGGCCGGTTGGTGCGCAATCACGGGTCCCTGCTTGGCGGGGATTTCGCGATCCTGCTCGAGCCAACCGACGGGACGGTGGAGGGCGGCTGCAACGGCACCAGCCGCTTCGAGGTGACCACGAACGGCGAGGCCGCCCACTCCGCCCGGGCCTGGATGGGCAGCAACGCCATCCATGCCGCGGCCCCGATCCTGGCCCGGCTCGCGGCCTATGAACCGCAGACCGTGACGGTTGACGGCCTGGACTACCGCGAAAGCCTCAACGCCGTGAAGATTCATGGTGGCACGGCCGGGAACGTCATTCCGGACAAGTGCGTCATAGAAATTAATTACCGCTTCGCCCCGGACAAAACCCCGGACGGGGCCGAGGCGGTGGTGCGCGAACTGCTGGCCGGATTCGACGTCGTGCGCACCGACAGCGCCGCCGGGGCGCGGCCGGGACTGCACCACCCCGCCGCCGCCTCCTTCGTCGCCGCAGTGGGGGCGGAACCGAAGCCCAAGTACGGCTGGACCGACGTCGCACGGTTCAGCGAGCTCGGCATCCCCGCGGTGAACTTCGGACCCGGCGATGCGCTGCTGGCGCACAAGGATAACGAGCACGTCGAGGCGGATGCCATCAGGGAATGCCTGCGGGCGCTGCGGACCTGGCTCGGCGCCTAGCAGCGCGGAACGAGCAAGGTACAACAAGCTAACGCACAAAGGGTCCGGAACCTCCGAGAGGTTCCGGACCCTTTGTGGGTGGTGGGGCTTTACTTGGCCGCCGGGATTCCGGCGACCGGCACGTGCGCCACGCCGCCGGCGGCCCGCTTGGAGCCGCGGCGTTCGAGCCAGATGGCCAGACGGGAGACCGCCAGGTCGATCGCGATGTAGATGGCCGCGGCCACGAAGAACACCGGGAACAGGTACTGCGGGCCGAGGAAGTCGGCCATGACCTGCACGGCCCGGAGCAGCTCGCCGTAAGCGACGATGTAGCCGAGCGAGGTGTCCTTCAGCAGGACCACGAGCTGTGCGACCAGCGAGGGCAGCATGCGCCGGATGGCCTGCGGCAGCTCGATGGTCAGCCGGGACTGGAAACTGGTGAGGCCGATCGCCAGGCCGGCTTCACGCTGGCCCTTGGGCAGCGACTGGACGCCGGCGCGGATGATCTCGGCGAAAATCGCCGAGTTGTAAAGGACCAGGCCGGCGACGACGGCGACGAACGAGCTGGTGGCAAAGACGAGCAGCACGAACAGCATCATGAGCACCACGGGCATGCCGCGCAGGAATTCCAGCACGATCCGGGTGGGCACCCTGACCCAGGCGTTGTCCGAGATGCGCATCAGGCACAAGAGCAGGCCCAGCGGGAAGGCGATCACGGCCGCCACCGCCGCGGCGGCGAGCGTGGCGCCGATGCCGGCGGCGATCAGCGCCCAGACCTCGGGCAGCTGGAAGACCGCCCAGCGTTTGGCGTCGAAGATTCCCTGCTGTGCGAGGGTCATGACTGCCAGGACTAGGAGGCCGCCGATCACGATCACGCCGATGATGGAGCCGATCAGCGAAACCCGGCGGGCTTTGGGGCCTGGGACGTCGTAGAGAACAGAGGTCATCGCGCGATCGCCACCTTTCGTTCAACGACGCTGGCGAGGTAGCCCAGCGGGATGGTTATCAGCAGGTAGAAGAATGCGACGCCGACCAGAACCCACATGACGGCGTCGCCGTTGGCGTTGGCCAGCTGCTTCCCTTGGCCGAAGAGTTCCAGCACATAGAACGCGCCGGCCACAGAGGAGTTCTTGACCAGGGCGATCAGGATGTTGATCAAGGGCGGGATCACTGTGCGCAGGGCCTGCGGCAGGATGATCAGGGAGAGCACCTGGGTGAACTTCATCCCGATGCTGCGGGCGGCCTCCGCCTGGCCCACCGGGACACTGTTGACGCCGGAGCGCACGGCCTCGGCGATGAAGGCCGAGGTGTAGGCGCTCAGGGCGATGATGGCGGCCACCTCGAACTGCTGGAACGTGACGCCGAGGCGGGGCAGAACCACCGCCGCGAAGAAGAATGCGATGGTCAGCGGGGTGTTCCGGACGATCTCGACGTACGTCATGCTGAAGCCGCGCAGCGCGGCGACGGGCGAGACTCGGGCGGCAGCCAGAACGGTGCCGAAGACCAATGCGATGAGGCCAGAGACCAAGGACAGGAAGAGGGTTCGGAGAAAACCGTCCCAATACTGGGGGAGGTTTTCAATGATGACGTCCATAAGTTCCTTCAGCTGCGTTGAGGGGATTCCAGGCGAAAGACGGGAGTGGCGGCCGCCGGGCTGCAGAAGATCTGCGGGCCCGGCGGCCGCCACAGCCGGCTAGTAGCGGTCGATCGTGGGAAGCGAGGGCGTGGTCTTGATGACGGTGCCTGCAGTGTCTTCCCAGGCCTTCTTGTAGGAACCGTCCTTCTCGGCGGCCTCCAGCTTGTCATTGATCCACATGCGGAAGGTGGTGTCGTCCTTCTTCAGCCCGATGCCGTAGGGCTCCTTGGTGAAGGTCTGATCCGACGCCAGCTTGAAGGCGTCCGGCTCCTTGGACACGAAGCCGGCCAAGATGACGTTGTCGGTGGTGACGGCTTCAACCTGGTGGTTGCGCAGCGGCTCCAGGCAGGCGGAGTAGGTCGCAGCCGGCACCAGGACAGCTCCGTACTTCTCGACAATCGTGGAGGCCGGCGTGGAACCGGTCACGGAGCAGACGTTTTTGCCCTTGACGTCCTCGGGCTTGGTGATGGAGTTGTTGTCCTTGTTCACCATGAGAGCCTGACCGGCCTCGTAGTACGGTCCGGCGAAGTCAACTTCTTTTTTGCGCTTGTCGTTGATCGTGTAGGTGGCGACGATCATGTCAACCTTGCCCTGCTTGATGAACTGCTCGCGGTTGGCGGAGACAGTTTCAACCCACTCGATCTTGTCGGCGGGGATACCCAGCTGGGCGGCAATCAGCTTGCCGATTTCGACGTCGAAGCCGACGGGCTTGCCGTCGAGGCCCTTCTGGCCGAAGAGAGGCTGGTCGAACTTGGTGCCGATGGTGATCTTGCCTGCGGAGGCAAGCTTGGCCATGGTGGAATCGGCGGCAAAGCTCGGCTTCTCGGCTACAGGCGGGTTGGTGGTCGTGGAGGAGCTGCCGCCACAGGCACTCAGGCTGAGCGCCAGTGCTGCGGATGCTGCAACCAGAAGGGATTTCCTTCGGGTCAAAAATGCCATCATGACATTCCTTTCATTGGGCGGCCGCCGTCCGGCGGCCAGGGTACGAATTTCGTAGTCGGTCAGTGTGTCAGCAGCTTGGACAGGAAGTCCTTGGCCCGGCTGCTCTTGGGGTTGGTGAAGAATTCCTCGGGGGTTGCGTCCTCGACGATCTGGCCGTCGGCCATGAACACAACCCGGTCCGCCGCCTTGCGGGCGAAGCCCATCTCGTGGGTGACCACGATCATGGTCATGCCTTCCTTGGCCAGCTGGACCATGACGTCCAGGACCTCGTTGATCATTTCCGGGTCGAGGGCCGAGGTGGGCTCGTCGAAGAGCATCACCTTTGGTTTCATGGCCAGGGCACGGGCGATTGCAACGCGCTGCTGCTGGCCACCGGAGAGCTGGGCCGGAAGTTTGGGGGCCTGGTGCCCGACGCCGACGCGCTCCAGCAGCGCCATGGCGTCCTTGTCGGCCTCGCCCTTGGAGACGCCCTTGACCTTGATGGGGCCGAGGGTCACGTTTTCCAGGATCGTTTTGTGGGCGAACAGGTTGAAGGACTGGAAGACCATGCCGACGTCGGCGCGCAGCTTTGCCAGTTCCTTGCCCTCAGCGGGCAGTTCCTTGCCGTCGATCTTGATGTCGCCGTCGTCGATGGTCTCGAGGCGGTTGATGGCGCGGCAGAGCGTCGACTTGCCGGAACCCGAGGGGCCGATGACAACAACAACCTCACCCTTGCGGACGTTCAGGTTGATGTCCTTCAGGACGTGCAGCTGGCCGTAATGCTTGTTCACGGCCTTCAGGGAGACGAGAGCATCGCCGGGCACTTGAGTAGTCATAGAAAGAATCTAGCGAAGATTGACGCAATATGACCCCAATCACCCTGTTTAGTGCAGATCGTGATTCAAGAGATACCTGCACGTCAGCGTCCCTTGCGGGGACGCCGCAGCCCTCCTGTTCCGGTCCCGGCCGCCGCCTTCTGCCGCTTCCGCGTCGACGCGCCGACGCGGCGGCGCTTCAGTTCCGCGCTAGCCTATGGGCATGAGTACCGATCCGCAGCACGGCCAGCAAGACGCCGAACAGAAGCCCGCCGGTAAGCCGGCCCGCGAGGCCCGCACAGCCCCGGCGGCCAACGGGATCCGCCACAAGGGCCCGCTTGAGCTGCGCCGCAAGGCCGCGAAGGTCACGATGTCTGACCAGACATTGCTGGACACCACGGGCCCGGGCCAGTTCGTCCACACCGACCCCTGGCGCGTCCTGCGGATCCAGAGCGAGTTCGTGGAAGGATTTGGCGCCCTGGCCGATCTCGGTCCTGCGGTCAGCGTCTTCGGCTCCGCCCGCACCATCCCGGGGAGCCCGAATTACGAGCTCGGCGTCGAGGTCGGACGCCGGTTGGCCGAGGCCGGACTGGCCGTGATCACGGGCGGCGGGCCGGGGTCGATGGAGGCCGCGAACAAGGGCGCCGTGCAGGGTAACGGTGTCTCCGTGGGGCTCGGGATCGAGCTGCCCTTCGAACAGGGCATGAACCAGTGGGTGGACCTCGGCATCAACTTCCGGTACTTTTTCGCCCGCAAAACCATGTTCGTCAAGTACGCCCGGGGCTTCATTGTGCTCCCCGGCGGCCTCGGCACCCTGGATGAGCTCTTCGAGGCCATGGTCCTGGTCCAAACCCGCAAGGTCACCTCCTTCCCGATCGTGCTGGTGGGAACCGCCTTCTGGAGCCCCATGCTCGCGTGGGTCCGGGACACCCTCGTCGCGGAGGGGATGGTCTCGGCGGAAGACCTGGACCTCGTGCAGGTGGTGGATGACCCCGCGCTGGCCGTCGAGCTGGTCGTGGAGGGTGCGGCCCGCCACCGGAACCCGAACGGCGGTTCCGCCAACGGGACCGGCAACGCGAACACCAAGGGAAACGGCGCAGGAACGCGGGGCTGACCCCTCCCGGCCGCCGGCGTCTGGCACGATGGTCTAGTGAGTCTCTTCCTGGTCTTCCTGGCGATTGTGCTGATCGGCGTCGCCGTCCTCCTGGGCACCGGCCTGGCGCCGAAAATCTTCCGCCGTCACCGGGACGGCGGTGCAGGCGGTTCCTTTGACGACGGCTTCGACGAACCGGTCGCCTCCCTGCCGCCTGTTCTGCTGCCCGAGCGCGCGGCCGCGGCCGACATCGACCGTCTCCGCTTCGCCGTCGGACTCCGCGGTTACCGGATGGACCAGGTGGATCAGGTCCTTGATGACCTGAAGGACCAGATCATCGCCAAAGACCAGAAGATCGAGGCACTCGGGGAGGAACTGGAACGCCTCCGCCCGCCCACAGAAGAACGTCCGTGAGCCTCGTGGAAGACCCGGAGACTGTCACGGAGCCTGAGGCCCAGAAACCGCAAGGGTTGAACGCGGCGCTGTGGAACCGCATCGCGGCCGCAGGGGCCAGGATGGCGCGGTGGCCGTGGTGGGTGCAGGTGGCCGGCCTGTACATCGCCGCCCGGCTGGTCAGCGCCTGCATCTTCATGGCTGCCGCCCTGCACCAGGGCGTGAATCCGTGGTTTCCCGCCAAACCGGATTATTGGAACTTCATCAATATCTGGGACGCCCGCTGGTACGCCGAGGCCCTCCAGCAGGGGTATCCGGCGCTTCTGCCGACCGATGCTGCCGGCACTGTCCAAGAGAACACCTGGGCCTTCTACCCCCTGTTTCCCGTGCTGGGCCGGGTGGTCTCCGGGGTCACGGGCACAGGCCCGGCGTGGTCGCTGACGGCCATCGCGCTGGTCTCCGGACTGGGTGCAGCCCTCGTGGCCTACAGGATCTTCCGGCACCGTGCCGCGCACCGCACGGCGCTCTGGGGGACCGTGTTCCTGGCGACCTTCCCGGTGGCACCGGTGTTGCAGGTGCCGTACGCCGAATCCCTCAACCTGCTGCTGCTGGGCGCCGCACTGCTGCTCGTCATGGAGCGCAGGTACCTGTGGGCCATGCCAGTGGTGGTCCTGATGTGTCTTTCCCGCCCCACCGGGGTTCCGTTTGCCGTAATGCTGGGGCTGTTGTTTCTCTATCGTTTCTGGCAGCGCATCGCCGCGCAGACCTCCACGGCGCAAGGCCCCATGACGCAGGACCCCCCGGCGCAGGGCCTCACAGCACAGACCGGGGCGGGTGCTGCCGTCCCCAGCAACGCGGAGCTCTGGTCCCTGGGCGGCCTCACCGCCGTCAGCGGCATCGGTGCGTTGCTGTGGCCGGCCTTCGCCTGGGCCGCCACCGGCGATCTGGGCGCCTATACCAAGACCGAAACCGCATGGCGCGGCGAGGACCTGGTGCCGTTCAAGCCGTGGTTCGACGCCGGCATCATGCTGTTCGGGCCGACGCTCGGCGTGCTGGCGCCCTTCGTGTTCGTTGCCGCGTTTACCCTGTTGATGATGTCCCATCCCGTCGTCGCCCTGGGCACTGAACTGAGGCTCTGGTGCTGCTGCTACATGGGGTACCTGCTGGTCTTCCTGCACCCCCAGACCAGCACCTTCAGGATGCTGTTGCCGCTGTTCCCGCTCGCCCTCAGCGCCGCCCTCCTCTCGCGTTCGCGCGCCTACCGCGGTGCCGTGGTGGTCATGTTCGTGCTGCTGCAAATCGTGTGGATTGTGTGGCTGTGGGCGTGGGCGCAGTTGCCGGGCGGAGGGGACTACCCGCCGTGACGCACAGCACCATTTCGCGGTGCCGGCCCGGCATGGCGGGACGCGCTGGAAAGTCCAACGATTAGCTCCGCGCGCATTGTTACGCGATAATAGAGGATAAGCAAGGACAAGAAGCGCACAGAATTCGTAAGCGATTTATTTGTGAGTTTGCCTGTCACGGCGGCCTCCTGGAGCGCTGCCGGACGGCTTGATTGGCCAAGCGGACGCAGCCCAGCCGGGCTGGTATGTCAGGGACTAATGGAGGGGATATTCCTTATGGCGGCAATGAAACCACGCACCGGCGACGGCCCAATGGAAGTGACGAAAGAGGGACGTAGCCTGATCATGCGTGTTCCGCTCGAAGGCGGGGGGCGGCTTGTAGTCGAACTCAATGCCGCTGAGGCGACAAACCTCAAGGAATGCCTCGTCGGCGTCACCGAATAGCGTCACGCCAAGAGCTTCGCAAAAGGGCGGGGTCCAGGCCATCAGGCCGCGGACCCCGCCCTTTGCTGTTTGCGCTTTGACGTCTACTTCGTGGCGGCCACCCTGGGTGTTACTGGTTGGCCGCTACTTTTTGACGGGCACTGCTACTTCTTGACGGCGATCAGCAGGCCGTCGCCGGTGGGCAGCATCGCGGAGGCGAGACGGTCGTCGTCGCGGATGGACTTGCCGATCTGGCGCAGCACCACGGTGGTGGCTTCCCGGGCGGCCGGATTCGCCACCCTGTCCTTGTCGAGGGCGTCGTTGACGATCAGCAGGCCGCCGGATTTGAGCAGCCGCACGGCCTGTTCCACATAGCTGGGGTAGCTCGGTTTGTCGGCGTCGATGAACACGAGGTCGTAGGCCCCGTCCGTAAGCCGGGGCAGGACATCGCCGGCCCGTCCGGAAATGGTGCGGGTGCGGTTGGCCGGGCTGCCTGCTTCGTGGAACGCCTCGCGCGCAGCCTTGAGGTGTTCGACGTCGACGTCGATGGTGGTCAGGACAGCCTGCGGGCCCAGCCCGCGCAGGATGCACACGCCGGACACTCCCGCGCCGGTGCCGATCTCCACCGCGGTCTGTGCCTTGGACGCTGCCGCCAGCACCGTCAGCACAGCGCCCACGCCGGGACCGATCGGGGTCACGCCAAGCTCGAAGGACCGTTCGCGCGCGTGCAACAGGACCTCATCCTCGGCAGGCAGATCTTCTGCGTAGGACCAGCTCGTGGACTTATCGGCGCTCATGGGATATCGCTTTCTGGGCGGCAGGGGAGTGTTCACTACAGCGTACTGTGTCCGGCGGGACGGGACACGGAGGCGCAAGCGCCGTGGCACGGGCAGGAAGGCACTCGTTCTGCCTTCGGCGGAAGACCGCGATGAATCAGGAAATTCCCAGCTTATTTTGAAAGGATGGGTATCCGCTCATCCGCGTGGTGATCGGCGTCGAATGAAGGGTGCAGGAACCTGCGCAGGCAGGAACAATTCAGGCGTAGGTACCATCCACGAGGGGAGCGGACGATGTCGATTCTGGCACCTGTCCCGGCAACTGAGGCATCTGATTCAACCGGCCCGTCACGGACCGCGGCGGAAGCCGAATGGGTCCGGCCGACCTGGGAGGAAGTGGTGACGAACCACTCCGCCAAGGTCTACCGCCTTGCGTACCGGCTGACCGGAAACAAGTACGACGCCGAGGACCTCACCCAGGAGGTGTTCGTCCGGGTGTTCCGTTCGCTGGAGAACTTCAAGCCGGGCACCCTGGACGGCTGGCTGCACCGGATCACCACCAACCTCTTCCTGGACCAGGCGCGGCGCAAGAGCAGGATCCGCTTTGACGCCCTGGCCGACGACGCCGAGTCGCGGCTGCCCGGCCGGGAGCCGGGCCCGGAGCAAAGCTTCGAATTCAACAACCTCGACATCGACGTTCAGGCTGCGCTCGAGGAACTTCCGCCGGACTTCCGCGCCGCCGTCGTGCTGTGCGACCTCGAGGGACTGTCCTACGATGAAGTCGCCGCAGCACTGGACATCAAACTCGGGACAGTCCGGTCCCGGATTCACCGCGGCCGGACCATGTTGCGGGAAAAGCTCGCGCACCGCGACCCCCGTCCGGCGCAGCCGGCCAAGCAGTCCCTCAAGCCGCGGCTCAAGCTGCCGCGCATCGCCGGCCTCCTCTGAACCTGTCGATGGGGCTGCTGAGACGAATACTGGGAGGCTCTGGCTGCGGGTTCTGGAGCAGGACCGGCCGTGCCAAATTCGGTGCTACCCGGAGGTGGACCGCCGGCCGCCATGATCATGTGGAATCGTGTGCCGAATGCCGTGCCCGGCAACAGCGTGAGCGCCAGTACCTCGAGAAGCTCCGCGGTGCGGCCGTGCCCGAGGCCAGCGAGGACCTGACCGCACGGCTCCTGGCACGGACCGGGCAGCTGGCCGCGGAACGTGCGGCGGCAGAACGGGAGGGCCCGGCAGAGCTGGAGGCCCCGGAACGGGCAGCACCGGCGGGCGCAACCGATACGGCGGCGACGGAACAGCCCGGCACTCATCGGTGGCCGCCAGGGCAATTCCCCGCAACCGGTTCCCTGCCGGATCGGACAGCGACCGCCGGAACGGCAGCCGCTAATTTTGCCGCGGATCCCCACCGCCGCCGCGGACGCGCCCGCCTGCCAGTGCTGGCAGTAGGAGGGGCCGTCGCCGCCTTGGCCTTCATGACCGGGACCGCGTATGTCATGGGAGGCGACGACGCCGTTCCCGTAGACGGCGCAGGGGCCTCCGCCCTCGCACACCCCGACGCCGCCGGACTGCCCGCCAGCGGTGAACCGGTCGGCGCGGGTGAGCTGTTGGACGCCGGCGGTCCCGGCAGCCCCAGCGGTCCCGGGGCAGAGGAAACCGAGCCCCGTGTTGCTTTCGGCCTGGGCGGCGAGCCCGACTTCACCCCCGCCGGGACGCTGAGCACCGGGCAGCTTGCCGCGTTCCGGTCGCAGGGATGGACATGTCCGGAGCTGCACGCCCTCGGATTCCATCTCATGTGGGCCCGCGCCGGTGTCATGGCCGGGGACGAGGTCCTGGAACTTCGCCTCACGGACGGCCAGCACTTCGCCACGGTCCTCGAGCAGCACGCTGCGGGCCGGGGCGCCGGTTCGCCCGCCACGCCCTCCGGGGCCGACGTTTCACCCATCAACGTGCTGACCGGACACGCCGCGGCGGCGGACGGCTTCACCCGGGCCAAGGCGGGCAGGCCCTCGGCTGCCCCCGAAACCGGAAATGGCGCCCTCTGGGTCAATCCTGCCCCGCCCTACCGGGCCATCTACCAGACGTCAGCGGCCACGTACACATACATTTCGGACCTGCCGGCCGAGCAGGCCGACGACGGCGCCGCCGCCCTCACCCGGGGCAGCAGCGGCACTCCGGGGCCGGGTTCACGCAACGGAATTCCGGAGCGGATCGAGCGTGGGCTGAGCCGAATCCTGGAGCGCCTGGCTCCGTGAGGCAGGTCCGGGGCGGACATGGTCGGCATTCGGCCCTCGCGAAGTCGTCGCCAGCCCGAGCGAGAGGGTAATCTTCCTAAAGTGCTTGGAATCAATGGACCGGAGTTCTTACTTCTGCTGATCATCGGCCTTCTGGTGATTGGTCCCAGCAGGCTGCCCGAATACACGCAGAAACTTGCCAATATCGTCAAGGAAGTGCGCCGGATGGCGTCCGGTGCGCGGGAGCAGATCAAGGAAGAAGTCGGCATCGATATCGATGATGTCGACTGGAAGAAGTACGATCCCCGCCAGTACGATCCACGCCGGATCATCAAGGAAGCGCTCCTCGACGATGACACCAAGCCGGTGAGCACCGGGGCGCCCGCCGCCACGGCCGCGGCCGCCACTGCGGTCGCAGAGCACCGCCCGGCGCGGATGGTGGAGCGGCTGCCCGAGGGCGAACCGGCTCCGTTCGACACAGAGGCGACCTAGGACCTCCCGCAGCCCTGGGCCCGCATACCGGGCCCCGGTCGGCAGCCGCCACCAGCGGGACTCCGACTGTGAGGCCCCGTCCCCGGGAGCCTGTCAGTGAGGCCCCGTCAGCGGGGTTGCAGGCCCAATGACATGCCCTTGAGCCCGCGGGGAACCGACGCCAGCTTGCCGGCGATTCCCGCCAGGGCCATGGCCGCAGGCGTCTCCGGGCGGCCCAGCACCAGCGGCACCCCGGAATCCCCTCCCTCACGCAGCAGGACGTCCAGGGGAATCTGGCCTAGCAAGGGCACATCCTCACCCACGGTGGCCGAGAGACGCTCGGCGAGCACGGCGCCGCCGCCGCTGCCGAACAGTTCCATCCTGCCGCCGTCGGGCATTTCAAGGTAGGACATGTTTTCCACGACGCCGGCCACGGTCTGGCCCGTCTGCGTTGCGATCGCCCCGGCCCGCTCGGCTACATCCGCGGCGGCCGCCTGCGGTGTGGTGACGACGAGGATCTGCGCCTTGGGCAGCAGCTGGGCGACGGAGATCGCGATGTCGCCCGTGCCCGGCGGCAGGTCCAGGAAAAGGGCATCGAGGTCGCCGAAGTAGACGTCCGTGAGGAATTGCTCCAGCGCCCGGTGCAGCATCGGTCCGCGCCAAGCCACGGGCTGGTTCCCGGTGACGAACATGCCGATGGAGATGACCTTGACCCCGTAGGCCACCGGCGGCAGGATCATGTCGTCCACCCGGGTGGGGGCCTGTGTGATGCCCATCAGCCCCGGAACGGAGAAACCATACACATCCGCGTCCACGATCCCCACACGGAGGCCCTGGGCAGCCAGTGCGCACGCCAGGTTGACCGTCACTGACGACTTGCCCACGCCGCCCTTGCCGCTGGCGACGGCGTACACCTTGGTCAGCGAGCCCGGCGCGTTGAACGGGATGCCGCGCTGGCCGCCTGCGCCGCGCAATTGCTCTTTGAGAGCGTCGCGCTGGACCTGCGTCATGACTTTCAAGTCCACCTCGACGCCGGTGACCCCCGGGACGGCGGACAGTGCCGCCTCGGTGTCGGCCGTGATGGTGCCGCGCAACGGGCAGCCCGCGATGGTTAGCAGTACCCCGATCCGCACCCGGCCGCCGTCGGCGATGTCCACGGACTCCACCATGCCGAGCTCGGTGATGGGGCGGCGGAGTTCAGGGTCGATCACGGTGGCAAGTGCGCCGTGCACTGCCTGTTCCAGGGGAGTGCGGTCCAGCGGGGTGCTCATGCGGGCGATGCTCAGCTCTCGGGGATGGTGCGGTGTGCGGGCAGGCGGGTGGGGTCGGCAGCGACCCCGGACTCGTTCACCGGCGGTTTCTCCGCCGGGTCTTCCCGCTTGCCTTCCTTCGCAGGGTAGTCCCGCTTGCCGCCGGACTTGACCCGCGGGATCTGCTGGGTTCGGGGGCTCCGTTGCTTGTCGCGCCGGTCCTTCATCTTCTCCTTGACCTTGTCCCGCGGCGTCTCGTGGACGCCGGCGGAAGGATCGTGCGTGCGCAGTTCCTCCTGGGCTTCCAGCATGTCCTCGAGCAGGCTGCGCAGCTCGGTGCGGACGTAGTCGCGGGTGGCGACTTCCCGCAATGCGATGCGCAGGGACGCAAGTTCCCGGGTCAGGTATTCGGTGTCGGAGAGATTGCGCTCGGCCCGCTGGCGGTCCTGCTGGAGGGAGACCTTGTCCCGGTCGTCCTGGCGGTTTTGCGCGAGCAGCAGCAGGGGGGCTGCGTATGAGGCCTGCAGGGAAAGCATGAGGGTCAGCAGCGTGAAGCCCAGTGCCCGTGAATCAAATTGCCATTGCTCCGGAGCCCAGGTGTTCCAGCACAGCCAGAAGACGCAGAACACGGTCATATAGAGCAGGAACTGGGGGGTGCCCATGAAACGGGCGAAGCCTTCCGTGGCATGGCCGAAGGCGTCCGGGTCGGGACGGAAGTTGGGCAGGATGCGCTGCCTGCCGCTCAATGGCGTGTCGAGGCCGCCTGAAGTCCTGCTGCCGGGACGCACGGGGGCGTTCCGTGGTGCGGTGGGATCAGCCAATGCGGCCTCCAAGCTTTCTTATCGGGGCGTCGTCGTCGTGGGCGCGCCAGTCGTCCGGCAACAGATGATCAAGCACGTCGTCAACAGTCACCGCCCCCACAAGCCGTCCGTCTTCGTTGACCACGGGGAGGGAGTTGAGGTTGTATGTTGCGAGCGTGCGGGCGACCTCGCTGATGTGGGCCTGGTCGGAGACCGGTTCCAGGTTCTTGTCCACCAAGTTGCCCAGCGGTTCCGGCGGCGGAAAACGCAGGAGCTGCTGGATATGGACGACGCCGAGGAATCGTCCCGTCGGGGTTTCCAGCGGTGGCCGGGCGACGAAGATCGAGGACGCCAGGGCGGGGGAGAGTTCTTCCCGGCGGACGTGGGCCAGTGCCTCGGCGACGGTTGCTTCCGGGGGCAGGATCACTGGAACCGGCGTCATGAGCCCGCCGGCGGTGTCCTCGTCGTATTCGAGCAGGCGGCGGACGTCCTCGGCGCCTTCGGGTTCCATCAGCTGCAGGAGTTCCTCGGCCTGCGCGCTGGGGAGTTCGGCGAGGAGGTCGGCGGCGTCGTCGGGGTCCATTTCCTCGAGGACGTCGGCGGCGCGGTGGACGTCCAGGGCGGAGAGGATCTCCACCTGGTCACCTTCCCGCATCTCCTGCAGGACGTCCGCGAGCCGTTCGTCCTGGAGCTCGCTGGCAACCTCGAAGCGGCGCTTGTCGCTCATTTCCTGGAGGGCTTCGGCGAAGTCGGCCGGCTTGAGGTCCTCGTGCGTGGCCACGAACTGGGTGGCGGCTTGCGGCTCGGTCTTGGCGCCTTGCCGGGCATCGGCCCAGTCGATGATCATGGTTTCGTTGCGGCGCAGCCGGCTCAGCGGCGAGAGCGAGTGGCCGCGGCGGACGAAGAGCTTGCTGACGAACCAGTCGCCGGAGCGGTGCTTGTCCATGGCGATGTCCTCGATGGTCGCATCGCCGCTGCCGTCCGCGAGGGTCACCCGGCGGTCGAACATTTCCGCCACGACGAGGGTTTCCGCGCCGCGCTGTTCGAAGCGGCGCAGATTGACCAGCCCGGTGCAGATGACCTGGGTTTGGTCGATCGATGTAATCCGGGTCATCGGGACGAATACCCGCTTCTTGCCGGGGACCTCGACGACGATGCCCACCACGTGCGGGGCGCCCCTGGTCCCGCGGGAGAGCACCACGACGTCGCGCAGCCGGCCCAGACGGTCGCCCAATGGGTCGAAGACGTCCAGTCCAAGGAGGCGCGCGACAAACACTCGCGAAAGATTCGTGCTCACCCCTACAGGCTACCGAGTCTGCTCTCTTTTAGCTGAATTTCCAGCCGCACACCAGCCGGATAGGTGAGAATGGGCTTATGTCAAACATTTTTGGTCCCAGGGCCGGTGCCCCCAACGGTTCGGATGAGGCCCGCGCCGTCCCGAGGGGCGACGTCGTCGGTTCCTACAACTCCTACCTGGATGCCCAGAAGGCGGTGGACTATCTGGCTGACCAGCAGTTCCCCGTGCAGATGGTGTCGATCGTGGGCAACGAATTGAAGATGGTGGAGCGGGTGACCGGCAGGCTGACCTATCCCCGCGTCGCACTCTCCGGCGCCCTCAGCGGCATGTGGTTCGGCCTGTTCGTCGGCGTCATGCTGTCCTTCTTCTCCACCACCCCCGGCTATTTCTCGATTGTGACGTCCGTGCTGATGGGTGCCGCGTTCTTCATGCTGTTCGGCATCGTCACCTACGCGATGCAGCGCGGCAAGCGTGACTTCACGTCCACGAGCCAGGTGGTGGCGACCAACTATGACGTCGTGGTCTCCTTCGAGGCCGCCGGCGAAGCGCGGCGCATGCTGCACCAGCTGCCCATGACGCCGCATGACGCGTCCGGTGCCGCGGCCGGCGGTTACGCGCAGCACGACTACCGTCATCAGGAACCCCAGCAGCCGGGGCAGCAGGGCCATGAGCCACAGCGCCCCGCGGGCTGGAACGATCCGTACGGCCAGCGGACTCCGGAGACCGGCGGCGAGGCGGCGGGACAATACCAGGGCGGTGCGCCCCAGCAGGAGGGCGCCGCAGGCCCTGCGCCGGCTGCAGCGGCCAGGGCGGACGAGCCGGCCCGACCGGCCGGCCGGGTCTCCGGGGTGACCTACCCGGACCTTCCGGACGGCCGACCGCAGTACGGCGTCAGGGTCACGGACACCGAGAAGCCCGCGCCGGGCCAGGACGGCCAGCAGCACTGATCCCGGGCCGCAAAAACAGGCAACAGAAAAGGGAGGGTTCCGGAACGTCCGGGACCCTCCCTTTTCGGATCTATGCCATTACCGGCTTTGGGCCTCTTTCGAGACTTTTCCGAGCTACGGCGTCTGGCCATCGACCTCCAGGTAGATGCCCGCCATCCAGGACTCGACGTCGTCGGCCTTGCGCGGCAGTGCAGCGCTGAGGTTGACCGGCCCGCCAGCCGTCATGAGGATGTCGTCCTCGATCCGGACGCCGATGCCGCGGTATTCCTCGGGGATGCCGATGTCCTCATTCTTGAAGTACAGGCCGGGCTCGATCGTGAAGACCATTCCGGGCGTGAGCACGCCGTCGAGGTAGAGTTCCCGCTTCGCCTGGGCGCAGTCGTGGACGTCGAGGCCGAGGTGGTGGCTGGTGCCGTGCGGCATCCACCGGCGGTGCTGCTGGCCCTCGGTGCTGACGGCTTCCTCCACGGAGACGGGCAGGAGGCCCCATTCGGCGAGCCGTTCCGCCAGCACAGTGGTGGCCGCGGTGTGGATGTCCCGGAACTTGGTGCCGGGCTGGGCAGCGGCGAAGCCGGCGTCGGCGGCGTCGAGCACTGCCTCATAGACCTTGCGCTGGATCTCGGAGAACTTGCCGTTGGCCGGCAGGGTGCGGGTGACGTCGGCCGTGTACAGCGAGTCGGCCTCCACTCCGGCGTCCAGGAGCAGCAGTTCACCGGCGTTGATCTTGCCGGTGTTCCGGGTCCAGTGCAGCACGGTGGCGTTGTTGCCCGAGGCGGCAATGGTGTCGTAACCGAGCTCGTTGCCTTCCTCGCGGGCCCGGGCGAAGAACGCCCCTTCCACCACGCGCTCGCCGCGGTGGTGGGTCAGTGCCCGGGGAAGGGCCTTCACGACCTCCGTGAAGCCTGCGACCGTGGCCGCGACGGCGGTCTTCATCTGTTCGATTTCCCACTCGTCCTTGAGGAGGCGCAGCTCCGAGAGGGCCTCGGTGAGCTTCTCGTCCAGGGCGTCGAGGACACTCAGGTCAAGGTTGTCCGGGTCCTTGGCCGTGTTGTAGCGGGCGGTGTCCACGAGGGCGTCAATGTTGTCGTCAACCTTGCGGACCAGCCTGATGGAGATTCCGCCGATCTCGGGCGCACCAACGTTCTTGGTAATGGCGAGTTCGAGTTCGGCGATGTCCGCCGTGGCCAGTCCGAGCTTGGCCTGGAATTCGGCCAGGGTTGGGCGTGCACCGATCCAGAACTCCCCGGAACGGGAATCGGCGTAGAACTGCTCGGTGTCGCGGCCGGCCAGCGGACGGAAGTACAGGGTGGCGCGGTGGTGGCCGCCGTCGTCGCCCGTGCCTTCCGGCACCGGTTCCAGGATCAGGACCGCATCAGGTTCGTGGTCCAGGCCGAGACCGGTGAGGTGCGCGAAGGCGGAGTGCGGCCGGAAACGGTAGTCGCAGTCATTCGAGCGGACCTTCAGCGGACCGGCGGGGATGACCAGGCGTTCACCTTTGAACAGGCCTGAGATGGAGCGGCGCCGGGCTGCGGCGTGGCCGGCGACGGCGTCCCTTGCGGGGAGCTGTTGCGTGGCCGGCGCCCAGTTGCTGGCCATGAAGGCCTTGAAGGCGTCGGAGCTGGGCCGCTGTGAGCGGTTGTTGACGCGCTCTTCGAGGGGCTGGGAAGCGGAGACTAGGGTGTTATCTGCATCGTTCACCGTCCCATAGTCTCACCAGCGCCGCGGCTTAGGCCAACGGCACGCTCGCGCCGTGGGGCAGCTGGAGGAGCCCTGACACGATGGAAACGGCGTGGAGGAGCCGGGGCTTTGGATCCGGCCATCTACTAGGCTGGTGAGGTGAGGATTGACCTGCATGCGCACTCCAATGTTTCCGACGGCACCCAGATGCCGGCCGACGTCATGGAGTCCGCTGCCGCTGCCGGCCTCGACGTCATCGCCCTGACCGATCACGATTCCACGGCCGGGTGGGCGGAGGCCGCCGTCGCCGCCCGGAAGGCGGGGGTGGCCCTGGTCCCGGGCATGGAGATCTCGTGCCGGACGGCTGAAGGCATCAGCGTCCACCTGCTCAGCTACCTCCACGATCCCGCGCATCCGGGGCTGCTGGAGGAAATCACGAAATCCAAGGATGCCCGGCACACGAGGGCACAGCGGATGGTCACCCTGTTGTCCGAGGACTACCCGCTGACCTGGGACGACGTGATCCACCACGTCGCGCCGGGCGCCACCCTGGGCCGCCCGCACATCGCCGACGCGCTCGTCGCCGCGGGGGTCGTGGAGGACCGGGCCGAGGCCTTCGGCTCCATCCTCACCGCAAGGTCGCGCTACTGGGTCCAGCACTATGCGCCGGAGCCGGCGCTCGCCGTCGAACTGGTCCGTGCGGCCGGCGGCGTCCCGGTGTTCGCCCACCCTGTGGCGTCTGCCCGCGGGCGGATCGTGGGGGAGGAGACCTACCGGGAGATGATCGACGCCGGCCTGGCCGGCCTGGAAATTTTCCATCGGGACAATCCCGAGGAGGGCCGGAGGTTCCTCCGCCGCATCGCCGAACGCTACGGCCTGCTGGTCACGGGGTCTTCGGACTACCACGGCGCAGGAAAGCCGAACCTGCTGGGGGAGAACCTGACCTCCGCAGAAGTCCTTGCCCGGATCGAGGAACTGGGCACCGGCTCGTCGGTAGTCCGCTAAGGACCGGTCCGCTGAGACCCTAGACCATGAGGGCCTGAACCCGCGGTTGCGCTATCACTTAGCGTCGCCATAAGGCCCCTCAGGGCACCCTCAGGGCCCGAAGAGCCGCCGTAAGTGATAGCGCAACGGGCGGGGTGGCGTCAGGCCGCCGGGAACGACGTGAATTGCGCTTGCGCGGCCAGGCGCTTGGCCATGACGTCGATAGCCGGCTGGTTCTGGTCCACGCACACGAACCTGCGGTCCAGTTTCGCGGCCACGGATCCGAGCGTTCCGGAACCGGCGAAGAAGTCCAGGCACCAGTCACCGGGCCGGCTCGAGGCCGCAACCACGCGGCGGA
The DNA here is from genome assembly GCF_056396305.1 of Arthrobacter sp. 05T420. Taxonomy (NCBI): domain Bacteria; kingdom Bacillati; phylum Actinomycetota; class Actinomycetes; order Micrococcales; family Micrococcaceae; genus Arthrobacter; species Arthrobacter sp. 05T420. Next base: position 308,536 of record NZ_JBFTLG010000001.1, read on the forward strand.
TGAGCCCCTCCGGTTTCTGCGTCGGGTAGCCGGTCTTCTCCTTGCCGGTCGGCGAAACGATCGTGTGCCACCACACATCCGTGGGAAGCTTGCCGAGCTCGCGCTTGGCGGGGGTGACGAGTCCGGGGGCCATGTACGGCTCACGGTCCACCTCGGCGCTGTCGAAGTGGTACTTCGCCGGGTTCTTGACGTAGACCAGGATGTTGTCGTGCTTGGTGGGCCAGCGGTACTTGGCCCGGGCGCCGTAGTCGTACGCCCAGATGATCTCGTTCAGGAAGCACTCCCGGCCGAAGATCGCGTCCAGCATGACCTTCGCGTAGTGCACCTCGCGGTAGTCCAAATGCAGGTACAGGGTGCCGTCGTCGGCCAGGAGCCGCCAGGCTTCCACGAGCCGGGGCTCGAGGAAGGACCAGTAGTCGCTGAACGCGTCGTCGTACTTGTGCAGGGCGCCCTTGATGGTGTCGTAGGACCGGCCCTTGAACCCGACGCGGTCGCCCTCGCCGCCGGCATTGAGCACCATCTTGGTTTCCTGGCGCCGCTGGACCCGGCCGGTGTTGAAAGGGGGGTCCACGTATATCAGTGTGAAGGCGCCGTCCGGCAGCGTGGGGAGGTATTCCGCGTTGTCCGCGTGAACCACCAGGTTGCTGCCGTCCGGCGCCCAGACGGTGTCAGTCATGGAGGGGATTAGGCCTCGGCGCCGCTCGGCTGTGCGTCGCCCCCGGCCACTACCTCGCCGTTGCGGCGGCGCGTGCGGGTCCGGCGGCGGGCGCGGGTCGCCCGGTCCACCTCGGTGGGGGCCTTCGCCGTTGCGGCGGCAGCAGTTTCCGGACCCTGTCCGTTGGCGGCGGACGCCGTTGCGGTCTCGGCCTCGGCGGGACGGCGACGGCGGTCGCCAGAGCGTCCGCCGGCTTCCGCGCCGCTGCGGCGCGAGTCGCGGCCGCCGGTGCGGCTGCCTTCGCGGGCGCCGTCACGTCCACCCGTACGGCTGCTTTCGCGGGCGCCGTCGCGGCCGCTGTCCTTTGCGCTGGTGCGCGAGTTCTTCTTGCCGGTCTCGCCGAGATCCTCGAGGACTTCGGCGTCGACGCCGGCCAGCACGCGCTTGTCGCGGGGGAGCCGACCCTTGGTGCCCGCGGGGATATCGAGTTCCTCGAACAGGTGGGGCGAGGAGGAATAGGTTTCCACGGGCTCGGGGTAGCTCAGGCCCAGGGCCTTGTTGATCAGCCCCCAGCGCGGCATGTCATCCCAGTCAACAAAGGTCACGGCGGTGCCCTTGTTGCCCGCGCGGCCCGTGCGGCCGACGCGGTGCAGGTAGATCTTCTCGTCCTCGACGCACTGGTAGTTGATCACGTGCGTGACGTCGTCGACGTCGATGCCGCGGGCAGCGACGTCGGTGGCTACGAGGACGTCCACCTTGTTGTTGCGGAAGGCGCGCAGCGCCTGTTCGCGGGCGCCCTGGCCGAGGTCGCCGTGGATGGCAGCCGCAGCGAAACCGCGGTCCACCAGTTCCTCGGCTACCTTCGCGGCGGTGCGCTTGGTCTTGGTGAAGATGATGGTCCGGCCGCGTCCGCGGGCCTGCAGGATGCGGGCGACGACTTCGACCTTGTCCATGCTGTGGGCACGGTAGATCAACTGGCGGATGTCGCGCTTGGTCAGGCCTTCGTCGTCCGGGTCCGCGGCGCGGATGTGGGTCGGCTGGGTCATGTAGCGGCGGGCCATGGCGATGACCGGGCCGGGCATGGTGGCCGAGAACAGGAGCGTCTGGCGGACCGCGGGGGTACCGGCGATCAGGGTCTCAACGTCCGGCAGGAACCCGAGGTCCAGCATTTCGTCGGCTTCGTCGAGGATGACGATCTTGACGTTCTTCAGGCTCAGGTGCTTCTGCTTGAAGAGGTCGATCAGGCGGCCCGGGGTGCCGACGACGACTTCGACGCCGTTCTTCAGCGCCTCGACCTGCGGCTCGTAGGCGCGGCCGCCGTAAATGGTGGCGATGCGGGCGTTGCGCTTCTTCGCGGCGTTCTCGAGGTCCTTGGCCACCTGGACGGCGAGTTCGCGGGTGGGCACGATCACCAGGGCCTGCGGGGCGCCGGGAACGGCCAGCTTGTCGAAACCGGCGTCGTCACGGCCGACGACGCGCTGCAGCGCCGGGATGCCGAAGCCGAGGGTTTTGCCCGTACCGGTCTTGGCCTGGCCGATGATGTCGTGCCCGGCCAGTGCGACCGGCAGCGTCATGGCCTGGATCGGGAAGGGGTGGGTGATGCCGGCGTCGGCCAGGGACTCCACAATGTCCGCGCGGACGTTGAAGTCGGCGAAGGTCTTTTCGGCAATCTCGTGCGGCTTTTCGTCCGAGATAATGGTCTCTTCGGGCTCGATGGTCTCCGTGCCGGACTCATCGGTCAGAAGCTGGTGCGTGTGCAATTCACTCACAGGGGAGTTTCCTTATTCATTTTGGGCTGCGCTGCTTGCTCAACGGGGCCGGCCAAAGTGGCCGTTCCGGAGCACGCTCAGGCGCGCAAGCATTTCCAGTGGAAGCCGATCGCGGGCTATCTAAATGCTGGCACTGGGGACCAGCGGGTGTATCTCAAGATCGCGTAGGGGCGGGCTTGTTGAATTCGAAAATCATGGAAATCAACGACCGGGCATCCATATCTACCTCTCCAGTCTAGCTGTACAAGGCACGGATCCTCGACTGGACCCGTGATCGCGCCGCGGAGTGGTGCCGGCCGCGGACCGATAGCGGGCCTGAAGCGGACCGTCAGCCCACGAGCTCCAGCTCGATTTCGCGGGTGGCGATGTCCGCTGACAGCACCCGGACCCGGACTTGAGTGCCCGGTTCCAGTTCGCCCGGGCATCGTGCGGTCACGGCGGGCTCGGCGATCTGGACGATCCCGGAGGGACCATTCCCGTTGCCGTTGGCTTTGCCGCCGTTCCCGTTCCCATTCCCGTTGACGCTGACCGCTGTGTTGCCGTTCGCGCTCTTCGCCGGTTTGGGGCCGGAGATGACGACGGCGTCGAATTCCTGGCCGACGTGGTTGACCAGCAGCGCCGCCTCCACGGTGTCCAGCGAGAGCCGCTCCAGCTTCGCGGCGAGCTGGTCCGAGGTGCCCATGATGGCCGGCAGGGACGGCAGGGCCTCCCGGGCCCAGGCCGGAACTTCGGTGCCGTTGCTCAGGGCCTCGCAGATCACCAGCACGAAACGGTCGACCAGCCGCCGCAGCGGCGCCGTGGAATGGGCGTAGGCCGCGCCGATGGCGGACTGGACGGCGGCTCCCGGCACGTTGCCGTCGAAGTGCGTGTACCCGGCACCGCGGAAAAGCATCCCGGCCGAATGCACAATGGCCAGCTGCCGGGGGTCCATGGGGTCCAGGGTCCGGAGGTACTCGCCGTAGCGCATTTCCCCATCCCAGGGCTTGCCGAGGGCCTGGGTCTGGCGGTGGAAGTGCCGCAGCGACGCCTCATCCGGGGCGGGCATGGTGCGCAGGATGCCCACCTTGCCCCGGAGCATGAGAGCGGCGGCGGCCATCCCGGTCATGAGTGAAATCTGGGCGTTCCAGTCCTCGACCGGCAGCGGCGGGGCAGCCACGATCCGGTAGCCGCCGTCGGGCAGCTGCTGGATCTCCTGTTCGGGCATATTCAGGCTCGCGCCGCCGCGCAGGCGTTCCTGCTCCACCCGCTTGATGCCCACCTCTTTGAGCAACTGCAGTACCGGCGACGCGGTGCCGGCGTCGAGTTCGGCCTGGACGCCCTTGTAGTTGAGCTTGGCCCGGCTGCGGACCTGCGCCCGGCGCACGAGGACCGCGGTCACCTCTGCGGCGGCGTCGAGCTCGAACTCCCAGACGAACGCCGCGCACAACTGCCCGGCGAGCAGGCTGCCGGCGGCCTCGCTGATGATCTCCGGGTGCAGCGGAATCCGGCCGTCCGGGGTGTAGAAGGTCTGGCCGCGGCGCCGGGTCTCGGCGTCGAGCGCCCCGCCCGGGGCGACAAAGGAGGGGACATCGGCGATGGCGTAGAACACCTTGTAGCCCCCGTTGCTCCGTTCGATGAACAGGGCCTGATCGAGGTCGGTGGACGATGCCGGATCAATGGTCACGAACTCGACGTGCGTCAGGTCCAGGTCCGGCAGCTTGTGCTCGGCCACCGCTGCTTCCGCGTCGCGCAGCACGTCCTCGGGGAACGGACCGGGCAGTTCCAGCGTGGTGCGCAACGCCTTGAGAGCCTCGGCAAGCTGGTTCTGCTGCTCGTGGACACTGGGGGTCAGGCGATGATGTGACACGAAAATCAGGGTAGCCCGATTTCCGCTATTAGTCTTGGATGATGAGCGCAACTGCGGACGATCCTGCCCTCTACAACAGCTTGGTGGCGGATCTGCTGGGGGTCCTGGCGTACGGCGAGCTTTCCGCCTTCGAGCGGCTGTCCTCGAGTGCCCGGTATTCGCCCACGCTGCATGACCGTGCGGTGCTGGGCAGCATGGCGGTGGTCGAGTTCCAGCATTACGAACTGGTCCGCGCCCGGCTCGAGCACATGGGCCTGGACACCGAGGCTGTCATGCTGCCGTTCCAGCCGTCGGTGGACCACTTCCACGAGCGCACGCGCCCGGCGGACTGGTATGAGGCGCTCATGAAGGCCTACGTGATCGACACCGTCTCCGCGGACTTTTACCGCGCCGTCGGCCGGTACGTCGACGCCGGGACCCGGGAGCTGATCGGGCAGGTCCGCTCCACCGGCGAGTCCACGGCCGTGCTCCAGGAGCGGCTCAAGGCGGCCCTGGCCGATGATCCCCGGCTGGCGTCGCGCCTGGCGCTGTGGGCCAGGCGCCTGCTGGGCGAGGTCCTGACCCATGCCCAGCGGCTCAGCCTTGAGCACGCGTTCCTCGCCGGGCTCTCGGGCCTGGACGACGCCGGCGCCAGGGAGCTGGTCAGGGGCCTGACGGCCGAACTCGCGGCGAACCACGCCCGCCGGATGGCAGGGCTGGGGCTCGCCGGCTAGGTTCAGTGCAGGCCGGGAACCTGCCTAAGATGCCGCGGCGTCCAGCGCCGCCAGCAGCGCACCTGCGGCGTGGGCCGGATCAGGGGCGTCGGTGACCGCCCGGACCACCACGATCCGCCGGGCGCCGGCCTCGACTACCTGCTCAACGTTGCTGAGGTCGATCCCGCCGATCGCGAACCAGGGCATGACGCCGTCCACCTTGCCGGTTCCCTCAGCGTCCGCCCGGCCGATCGCCTGGGCGGCGTAGCGCACGAGGTCGAGGCCGACGGCGGCGCGTCCCGGTTTGGTGGGCGTCGCCCAGACGGGACCCACACAGAAGTAGTCGAGCCCTTTGCGGCCGGGCGAGGCAGCAATGGCGGCGTCCACCTGTTTCGGGCTGTGGGTGGACAGGCCGATCACGGCGTCCTTGCCCAGGAAGCCGCGGGCGGCGTCGAGCGAAATGTCCTTCTGGCCGATATGGAACACGGGTGCCCCGGACAAGGACGCGATGTCCGCCCGGTCGTTGACGGCCCACAACCGTCCGTGGCGCTGGGCCGCGGCGTGCAGGACCTCCAGGAGTTCGAGTTCCTCGGCCGCCTCAAGTGTTTTATCGCGCAGCTGGATGATGTCCACACCGCCGGCGAAGGCGGCGTCAACGAAGTCCTCGAAGTCGCCGCGGTCCCTGCGGGCGTCAGTGCACAAGTAGAGGCGGGCGGTGGTGTGGAGGGGGTCCTGGCTCATGGGTCCAGCCTAGTTCCTCTAAACTGGGCGCATACCGCGGGAGCCCGCAGCAGCCAAGTCGCTGCTGCAGGGCTGAGAGGGCGTCAGAGCCGACCGCTTGACCTGATCCGGCTAGTACCGGCGTAGGGAAGGAATTTTTTTATGGGCACACGAGCCGGCCGCGCAGCCGCCGCCGCAAATGACGCCGCCGACGTTGCCGTGATCGGCGGCGGGGTGATTGGCCATGGCATCGCGTTCGAGGCCAGCCGCTCGGGCCGGTCTGTGGTTTTGATCGACGATGCTCCCGGCAGCGGAGCCAGCTGGGCCGCGGCCGGCATGCTGGCCCCCGTCAGCGAGCTGCATTACCAGGAGGAGCAGCTGCTGGAACTGATGCTTGAGTCGTCCCGGCTGTGGCCCGGATTCGCTGCCGGCCTCGACGCCGGCGGCGCGGATTCCCTGGCCGGTACCGGCTACCTGACGACGTCGACCCTCGCGGTCGGGGCCGACGCGGCGGACCGGCGCGCGCTCGCGGACCTGAGGGAGGTCCAGCAGGCCTGCGGCCTCACCGTGGAACCACTGACAGTGCGCGAGGCCCGCAGCCGGGAGCCCCTGCTGAGCCCGGGCATCTCCTGCGCCTTCGACATCCCGGCCGACCACCAGGTGGACCCCCGGCTGCTGCTCACCCGGCTCGCCAGCGTGCTCGGCGCGGAGGGCGGGAGCTTTGTCCGGCGGCGCGCGGCGGGCCTGCTGTGGCAGGACGGCACGGTTGCCGGGGTACGGCTCGCGGGCGGCGGTTCCGTGCGGGCTGCGGAAACGGTAATCGCCAACGGCCTTGGCGCCGCCGGGCTCGAGGACCTGCCCACCGGGCTGGCGCTGCCGCTGCGGCCTGTCTATGGCGACATCCTCCGGCTTCGCGTGCCCCCGCGTCTGTTGCCGCTGCTCACGGCCACCGTGCGGGGCATGGTGCGCGGGGTCCCGGTGTACATCGTTCCCCGCCAGGACGGCACCGTGGTGATCGGAGCCACCCAGCGTGAGGACGGGCCGTCGGATCCCCATGCGGTTTCTGCCGGCGGCGTCTACCAGCTGCTAAGGGATGCCCAGCAGCTGGTGCCCGCGGTCGCCGAGCTGGAGCTGCTGGAAGCCACGGCGCGGGCCCGGCCCGGCACGCCGGACAACGCCCCGTTGCTGGGACGGGTCGCCCGCCCGGACGGTGGGGACGTCCCGGGGCTCATCATCGCCACCGGTTTCTTCCGGCACGGCGTCCTGCTGACCCCCGCGGCTGCGGCCGTGTGCCGGCAACTCATGGACGGGACGCCGGGCCCGCGCTGGGCCGGGTTCCGCCCCGACCGTTTTTCCCGCACCCCGGACACGTCCGGGGACAGCCCCAAGAAGGAAGCAGCATGAACATCAGACTGAACGGAACGGAGCAGAGCGTCGCCGACGGCGCCTCCGTCAGCACTCTCGTCAGCCAGCTCACTGGCCGCAGCATCGGCCCCGACGGCCGGGCTGCCGACGGGGGCAAGCTCGGTGTCGCCGTGGCCCGCAACGCTGAGGTGGTGCCGCGCAGCCAGTGGCACGCCACGGCGCTCGCCGACGGCGACGACGTCGAACTTGTCACGGCAGTCCAGGGAGGATGACCAGCATGATCGAGACAACATTGGCAGCAACACCAGCCGCACCCGCGGCCGGGGCAGTGGCCGACCCGTTCGTGGTCGACGGCGTGACGCTCGGCTCCCGCCTCATCATGGGCACCGGCGGTGCGCCGAGCCTGGACGGGCTGGGGGCGGCGCTCGTGGCTTCCGGCACCGAGCTGACCACCGTGGCAATGCGCCGCTATTCGCCAGCGGAGACCGGCTCTCTGTTTCAGCTGCTGGAGAATCACCGGATCCGGGTGCTGCCCAACACGGCCGGCTGCTTCACAGCCAGGGACGCCGTTCTCACCGCCGAGCTGGCCCGGGAAGCCCTGGAAACGGACTGGGTCAAGCTCGAAGTCATTGCCGACGAGCACACCTTGCTGCCGGACGCCGTCGAACTCGTAGACGCCACCGAACAGCTCGTGGCGCGCGGCTTCAAGGTCTTCGCCTACACCAACGACGATCCCGTGCTTGCCCTCCGGCTCGAAAACCTCGGCGCGGCGGCCGTGATGCCGCTGGGCGCCCCGATCGGCACCGGCCTGGGCATCCTGAACCCGCACAATATCGAGCTGATCGTCTCGCGGGCGTCCGTGCCCGTGGTGCTGGATGCAGGGATCGGCACGGCCTCGGACGCGGCCCTGGCGATGGAACTGGGCTGCGACGCCGTGCTGCTGGCTACGGCCGTGACCCGGGCGCAGAATCCCGTGCTCATGGGCGAGGCCTTCAAGCATGCCGTCATCGCCGGTAGGCTGGCAAAAAAGGCTGGCAGGATCCCGCGCCGCGAGCACGCTCTGGCGTCCTCGGCGATGGAAGGCCGGGCCGAGTTCCTCTGAGTCCGGCCGCTCCGGTAGGCCGTCTTGTCGGTCAACCAGTGAAGGAGACTGTCATGGCAGCCACGGACGACATCCTCGCCCGCCCACAACTCGACGAAGCGCTGGCAGGCCTGCCGGATTGGCGGTACCGCCTCGGCGGGCTGGTGACCGTGTACAAGGCGCCGACGACGGCCGCGGCACTCGAGCTGATCGCCGCCGTCGGGCACCTCGCCGAAGTGCAGAACCATCACCCGGACCTGGACTGGCGCTTCAACCGGGTCTTTCTTCGCTACAGTTCCCATGACGTCGGCTCCGAGGTGACGCAGCGGGACGTCAAGGCGGCCGCTGCGGCCAGTGCGGCGGCCGCCGCAGTCGCTGCCACCGCGCAACCGGGGCTGTACCGGACCGTGGAAGTAGCCATCGATTCGGAGAATCCCGCCGGGATTTCGGAGGTCTGGCGGGTCGCCCTCGGTTACCGCAAGGGCAGACTCGGGGATCTCACGGACCCCTACGGCCGCGGCCCTTCGCTCCGGTTCCGGGAAACGACCACCCCAAGGGCCAGCCGCATCCATGTGGACATCCACCGGAGCCAGGCCGAATCCGGGCCCGTACTGGACCAGACCGCGGCTACCGGGGCATTAATCAACCGTGACCACGCACCCCATTGGGTGGTGGTCACGGATGCGCAAGGAAACCGGCTGTGCTTGTGTACCGAGGACGGCCACGGACCGGACCTGCCGGCGTAGGGCACTGCCCTGCCGATGCCCCGCCTGCTGGTGCCCCCGGAGGGGCCGTTAGAGCTTCAGGATTGCGGTGAGCCGCTCGGTGTCCTGCCGGGTCCGGGTCTTGCCCAGGTACACCACGGACGCGATCGAGGCCGCGGTGCCCAGGAGCATCGGCAGGATCCACGGGATCCAGGTCAGGCCTGGCTGGTAGCCAAGTCCGGCCGCAATGAAGATGATCCAGCTCAGCATGCCGACGGTCGCAGCGACTCCCGCCGGGACGCTGACACCGTATTTCGTGTGCCGCTTGTCGTTGGCCCACACGACAAAGCCCGCAGCAACGGTCACGATGGCAACCACAATCAGGGAAAGCATTCAGGACACCTCACGCTGGTGAAGAAAACGACAATGAAGAAACGACAGTGGAGAAACGCCGGGGCTAAACGCTCGGGCTAGAGGGCGCCGAAGCCGACGCGGCGGGCCTCTTCTGCACCGATTTCCACGTAGCCCAGAACGTTGGCGGGGACGATCACCAGGCGGCCCTTGTCGTCCTTCAGCCGCAGTTCGCCGCCCTTGGCGATCGCGTCGCCGACCACCTTGGCGACGGCGTCGGCGTCCTGTGTCGATTCAAGGACAAGTTCGCGGCCAATGTTCTGAATACCAATCTTTACTTCCACAGCAAGGCCTCCCAGCCAATCAACGTCCAAAAAATGTCTAAGGTCAATCTCTATTTGTAGTCTAGGTCTCTTTGGGGAAGCGGGAGATTCCGCGCCAAGCTAAACGGTAGATGAGGTCGCTGGCTACATCGAGATCCAGATTCCCGGCCGTTTCCAGCCAGTACCGGGCGCTCACCTGGGCCATTCCAGCGAGCCCGCGGCCCAGCAGCCGGGCTTCCAGTTCGGGCAGCTTGGTGTCCTCGGCGATGACGCGGGCGACGGCGTCGGCAAAGGTCTTGTTGAATGTTTCCAGCCGTGCACTGACGTCGGGATCGTTGATCAGGTCTGATTCGAAGACCAGCCGGTGCGCCTGGTCGTCGTGGGCAATGAAGCGGAAGTAGGCGCGCATGACCGCCTGGACGCGTTCGTCATTGTCCGTGGTGGAATTCAGGGCGCCAAGCAGCAGATCGATCAGGGTGCTGAGGTGGCTGTCCAGCAATGCCAGGTACAGGTCCCGTTTGGAAGGGAAGTGCTGGTACAGCACCGGCTTGCTGACGTGGGCGGTCTCGGCGATCTCATCCATGGCGGCACCGTGATAGCCGTTCGCCACGAAAACTTCCTGCGCGGCCGCCAACAGCTGCGCCCGGCGTTCGTCACGGGGCAGGCGGGCCGAGCGCTGGCCGCTCCGTGTCTGTCCGGCCGGCGGCTTGCCGGTCTCGTCCCGTTCCACCGGTGCCTGATGAACCACGTCGGCCTTCTTTCCTTTTCACCCCATTGCGCGCAATGGCACTCAACTGCACTTGTACTGAACTACCTTGCACTCAATTACACCTTACGCGCGGGTAATATGACCTGGCGGTATCTTCGGGCATAGATTGAAGTATGGCTTCCAAGTTCACCGCCACCGGCGCCCCCGCAACCCACCAGACGCAGCTGGATCCGCGGCCAGGGCCGCTGGTTGACCCGGCAGGGGAGCTCAGCCCCGACGAAGTGGAACGCTACTCGCGCCACCTGATCATCCCGGAGATCGGCGCGATCGGTCAGCGGCGCCTCAAGAACGCGAAAGTCCTCGTCATCGGGGCCGGCGGCCTCGGCTCCCCGGCCCTGCTCTATCTCGCCGCTGCAGGGGTCGGCACCCTCGGCATCGTTGACGATGACGACGTCGACCTCAGCAACCTCCAGCGCCAGATCATCCACGGCGTCGCGGATGTGGGCCGGCCCAAAATCGAGTCCGCCCGCGACGCCATTGCGGCCCTGAACCCGCTCGTGGACGTCCGGCTCCACAACGTCCGCCTCGACGCGACCAACGCGCTGGAACTCTTTGCCGGCTACGACCTCATCCTCGACGGCGCCGACAACTTTGCCACCCGCTACCTCGTCAACGACGCCGCTGCCATCCTCGGCAAGCCCTACGTCTGGGGATCGATCTTCCGCTTCGACGGCCAGGTCAGCGTCTTTTGGGAGCAGTTCGGGCCCACCTACCGGGACCTCTACCCGGAGGCGCCGCCTGCCGGATCCGTGCCGTCCTGCGGCGAAGGCGGCGTGTTCGGCATGCTGTGCGCCGCCGTCGGGACGCTGATGGTGACCGAGGCTGTCAAGCTGATCACCGGCGTCGGCCGGTCCCTGCTGGGCCGGCTGGCCCTCTATGACGCGCTCGGCGGCACCTGGCGCGAGATCAAGGTGGCCCGGGACCCCGAGGCGGTGCGCGTCACTGAGCTTACCGATTACGAGGCATTTTGCGGGATAACCCCGACGGCGGATGCCGGCACCGAGCACACCGTGACGGCGACCCAGCTCGCCACCATGCTGGCCTCCCGCAAGGCTGGGCTCAAGGACTTCCACCTCATTGACGTGCGGGAGCAAGGGGAGTACGAGATTGTCCGCATTGACGGGTCGGTGCTGATCCCGCAGGGCCGCATCCTTGCCGGGGAGGCGTGGCAGGAACTGCCCCAGGATGCCGAAATTGTCTTCCACTGCAAGGGCGGAACACGTTCCGCCGCCGTCCTGTCCGCAGCCCGAGCCGCCGGGTACGAGCGCGTCAGCCACCTCGAGGGCGGCATTCTCGCCTGGGTCCGGGACGTGGAACCCGGGAAGCCGGTGTACTGAGGCCAACCGGCCAGCCGCGCCGCGGCCGCCGCGGCCGCGTCGCGGCCGCCGAAAAATGCTCCGCCAAGCGGCGCCCTCCTACGAAAGGCCTGGCCATGAGCGAGGAATATACCCTGACACCCCAGCGCAAGATTGGCTCTGGCTTTGGCCGGGAGTCGACAGCGGCCGAGGTGATTGCCGGCATCGACCTGACCGGGAGGACCGCGATCGTGACGGGCGGCTACTCGGGACTGGGCCTGGAGACCGTGCGGGCACTGGCCTCCGCCGGTGCCGCCGTTGTGGTGCCGGCCCGCCGGCCGGGGCACGCCCGGGACGTCCTCTCAGAGGCCGGGCTGACGCCGGCCACCGAAGGCATCGAAGGCAGCGATGTCAGCGTTGCCGAGATGGATCTGGCGGACCAGGCCAGCGTGAAGGAGTTCGCCGCCGGCTTCCTGGCGGGCGCGGCGCCCGGCGCGAAACGCAGCCTGGACATCCTGGTCAACAACGCCGCCATCATGGCGAGCCCGGAGCGCAGGGTGGGCCCCGGCTGGGAGTCGCAGTTCGCCACGAACCACCTGGGTCATTTTGCCCTCACCAACCTGCTGTGGCCCGCGCTTACCGCGGCGCAGGGAGCCCGCGTGGTCTCGCTGTCCTCCACCGGCCACAAGCTCTCGGGGATCCGGTTCGATGACATCAATTTCGACTCCGGCTACGACAAATGGCGCGCCTACGGCCAGGCCAAGACGGCCAACGCGCTCTTCGCCGTCCAGCTCGATGCCCTGGGCCGGGATTTCGGCGTGCGCGCTTTCGCCGTACATCCGGGCGGGATCATGACGGAACTGCAGCGGCACCTGCCGCGCGAAGAGATGATCGCCGCAGGCTGGATGGACGCGGACGGCAAGCTCGACCCGCGCTTCAAGACACCGGCGCAGGGCGCCGCCACTTCGGTCTGGGCCGCGACGGCTCCGGCGCTCGAGGGAATGGGAGGCGTCTACTGCGAGGACTGCGACATCGCCGAAGCCACGGTGCCGGGATCCCCCGAAGCGAGGATCCGGGGCGTGGATGCGCATGCGGTGGACCGCGAGGCTGCCGCGCAGCTGTGGCAGATGTCGGCCGAAATGACCGGAATCAACGCATTCCGCTGATAAACACCGGCAGGCCGCGGACGGCGCTGACTACGCGGGGCGGCTACGCCCGGGGGCCTCGGGGCAGTTATGCGGTTTCGCGGATATCGCCCGCGCCGGAGATGTGGTCCCCAGGGTTGCCGATAGCTGCGTTGTGGTCGACGGGGCACGCGGCCGCGGGGCCGGCAGCACCTGAGGCCGGTGCACCGGCGGCGGGCTCCACTGTGATGCCGTACAGCGCCTCAAGACCGGCAATGTAGGTCTCCTGCTGTCCGTTGGAGGCCAGTTCGCGCGCCCGGACGGTGGGGATATGCAGGAGTTGTTTCACCATGCGGCGCAGGGCGAATTCGACTTCCTCGGCGGCAGCGGTGCAGCCGTGCCGGGCCCGGACCTTTTCCATCTCCGCGTCCAGGACGTTCATCGTGTGGCGGCGCAAGGCGACTATCGCCGAGTCCACGGACCGTGCCTCGCGCTCCTGCTCAAAGGCGCTGGCGGCCCCGGACACGATGCTGCTGGCCTGCTCGAGCGACTCGGCCTGTTCCTGCGGCGCGGCCAGCCGGACGGATTCGAGCGTGAGCAATTCGACGCCGTCGAGATCGCCCACCGCGGGGTCGAAGTCATGGGTCAGGGCGAGGTCAATCGCGATGAGCGGCTGGGGCGAGTTAGCCCGGATCCGGGCGAGATCGCCCGCTTCGACCCGGCTGTCGGAGCCGCTGCAGCCGATTATGACGTCGGCCCCGGCAACTGCGGCCGGAAGGGTGTCCTCGTCCAGGGCTGTGCCGCCCCGGGTGGCGACAAAGCCAGCGGCGCGGCCGGAGGAGGAATAGACAAAGACGTCGGTGCAGCCGCGTTCGCGCAGCAGCGACATGGTGGCTCCGGCGTAGGCGCCGGTCCCGAAGACGACAGCTTTCTTGGCGGACCAGTCCGGGTTTTCCGACAGGTCCGTCGCGAGATCCAGCGCCACGGAGACGATGGACAGGCCGCGCGAACCCAGCGCCGTCTGGGCGCCGACGTCCTTGGCGGTCTTGGACGCAGCCTGGAACAGCCGGACCAGGCCGGAACTGGCGGTGCCCTCGTGCTGGGCGGTGATCAGGGCGCGGCGGACCTGGCCGGCAATTTCGCGTTCGCCGACCACGGCGGAGTCCAGTCCGGAGCTGACGGCGAAAAGATGCTGGCTGACCTCGGCGCCGGTGCGGGTGCTGAAGGCGCGGGAGACGAGCTGATCGTTGAGTCCGCTGGCTCCGCTGATCTGGGTGATGAGGGCCGCCCGGGCTGCGTCGACAGCGTCAGGATGCGGGGCTTCACCATAGATTTCAAGGCGGTTGCAGGTGGCAAGGACAACGGCACCCGCCACGGCCGGCGATCCGGCGAGGGCGGATGTGGCGAGCCCTGAAGCGCCGGTGCTCAACTGAGCAACGGTTTCGAGGTCGATGTCGGCGTGTGTAGCCACCAATGAAAAAAGAACCACAGCACCACCATCATAGCTTTTTCGTGCCCGTGTAGAACAACTGTCCCGGCGTGGGTTCGGGCACGCCGGCCTGTGATTCCCGCCACCGTGCGGCGCTCGTGGCCAGTGTGAGAGGCACCGTGACAGGCTGTCGTTATCTTTTGGGCACAAATTTGGGCACAATCGAAGGCATGACTCCAAGCACTGCGGCACGTGCCGGCACCACCACATTCAGTATGTCCGAGGGCAATGCTGCCAACGATGGCGGCGTCGTGGATGGCGCCGCAGGCGGCCTCGATGCCGGGCACCCGCTGATGGACGGCCGCACCGCAAGCTCGCCGCTGATCACGGCCTACCGCGGCGGCAAGCCCTCCCGCCGACCGGTCTGGTTCATGCGCCAGGCAGGCCGGTCGCTGCCCGAATACCTCAAGATCCGTGAGGGCGTCGCGATGCTGGACTCGTGCCTGCGCCCCGAGCTGGCTTCCGAGATCACCCTGCAGCCGGTCCGCCGCCACGACGTCGATGCCGCCATCTTCTTCTCGGACATTGTCATCCCGCTCAAGCTGGCCGGCGTGGGTGTGGACATCGTGCCCGGCATCGGACCCGTCCTGGACAAACCGGTCCGCACGGCCGCGGACGTTGCAGCCCTGCCGCAGCTGACCTGGGAGGCCTTGGAGCCTATCCGCGAAGCTGTCCGGCTTACGGTGGCCGAGCTTGGCAGCACGCCGTTGATCGGCTTCGCCGGTGCGCCCTTCACCCTCGCCGCCTACATGGTGGAAGGCAAGCCTTCCCGCGACCACCTCGGCCCGCGCACCATGATGCACGCCGACCCCGGGACCTGGACTGCGCTGGCCAACTGGGCCGCGGACGCCTCCGGGATGTTCCTCCGCGCCCAGCTGGAAGCCGGCGCCTCGGCCGGCCAGCTCTTCGATTCCTGGGCCGGTTCGCTGGGACTGGCCGACTACAAGCGCTTCGTTGCGCCGGCGTCGTCCCGTGCCCTGGACCATGTCCGGCACCTTGGCGCGCCGCTGATCCACTTCGGCACCGGCACCTCCGAACTGCTCGTCGCGATGCGCGACGTCGGCGTCGACGTCGTGGGGGTCGACTATCGGCTGCCGCTGGACGAGGCCAACCGCCGCCTTGGCGGCACCGTTCCTCTGCAGGGCAACATCGACCCGGCCCTGCTCTCGGCGCCGTGGGAAGTCCTCGAAGCGCATGTCCGCGACGTGCTCGCGGCCGGCTCCGCGGCTCCCGGGCACGTGGTGAACCTCGGCCACGGGGTGCCGCCGGAAACGGATCCTGAGGTGCTCACGCGCGTGGTCGAACTCATCCACTCCATCGCTCCGGAGTAAGAGCGTGGACGCGGGCCCCGCCGGGACTCCCTTGGAAGGCACCGCCGTCGTGATTGGGGGCGGGATCTCCGGCCTGCTTGCGGCCCGGGAGTTCGCCCGGGCCGGCGTCCGCACCACCGTCCTCGAAGCCAGCGAAGCCTGGGGCGGCTGCATCGGCGGCCATGCCGTGGCCGGATTGACCCTGGACAGCGGCGCAGAATCTTTCGCCACCCGTACCACCGCCGTAGCCGACCTCGCGGCGGAGCTCGGGCTGGCTGGCGAGATCGTCGCTCCGAACCCCGGCGGCGCTTGGGTCCAGCTGCCCGACGGCCCGCGGGAACTGCCCAAGACCGGCGTCCTGGGCATCCCGGCCAGCCCGTGGGACCCGGAAGTCCTCCGGTCACTGGGCCGGCTGGGTTCCCTCCGCGCCTCCCTCGATGCCGTGCTGCCGGCCTGGCTGGGCACCGGCGCCGAGGCCACGAGCGTGTCAGCCCTGGTCCGCCGGCGGATGGGCAGCCGGGTCCTGGACCGGCTCGTGGCACCGGTTGTCGGGGGCGTCCACTCGGCCGATCCCGCAGTGCTCGACGTCGACATGGTGGCCCCCGGGCTGCGTGCCGGCATCCGTGAGCACGGTTCCCTCGCCGCCGCCGTCGCGGCCCAGCGCAGGGGAGCGGCGGCCGCCACGGCCGGACCGGCCGGTTCCGCGAGGGCCCAGTCAGCGGGGCTCCGGAAGGCCGGGTCCGCCGTCGCCGGGCTGCGCGGTGGAATGCACACTCTCGTCGCCGCCCTGCTCGCCGATCTCCGCCAGCGCGGCGTCACCCTGCTCAACGGCACCTCGGCCCGGTCCGTGCAGCGCACAGCCGACGGCTGGCGGGTGGCCACTGACCGGGCCATATTCGACGCCGGATTCCTCGTGGTTGCGGTGGAGGGCCCCGCGGCCGTCGGGCTGCTTGAGGACACACTGCCCGAACTTGCCGGCCTCCGCCCCGACGCCGGACCCGATGTCTGCCTGGTCACGCTTGTGGTGGATCTGCCTGCCCTTGACCCGGCGCCGCGCGGCACCGGCGTGCTTGTGGCGCCGCAGAGCCCGGGCGTGCAGGCCAAGGCGCTGACCCACGCCACCGCCAAGTGGGCCTGGCTGGCGGAGCGGACAGGCCCGGGAAGGCATGTGCTCCGGCTCTCCTACGGACGCGCTGCTGCCGCAGGCCCGGCGCGGGAGCCCGGAGCCGGGGGAGCGCCCGCGGCCCCGCACTCTGACGATGAGCTGTTCCGCGCAGCGCTGGCTGACGCCTCGGCCCTGCTGGGCGTTCCCGTCGGCGCCGGGGACGTGGCGGACTGGGACGTGGTCCGCTGGGCCGGTGCGCTGCCCTTTGCGTCGCTGGGCCACAGGCAGCGCGTCGCGGCCGTCCGGAGCATCTGTGCAGCGGACGGCACGCTTGCCGTGGTGGGCGGCTGGCTGTCCGGCAACGGCCTGGCCGCGATCGTGGCCGACACCCCGCGGCAGGTCCAAACCCTGTTGGCCTGATCACGGTCTCTCGAGTCCCAAAAGCACCCTCAGCCACAGGAATAACAGTGTTTCCCAGGCACCCTGAACCTCTCCGGTCCCGTGTGGTTTCCTGCCGGATTTCCGCGGTTTTTGCAAGTTTTTCCTGCCGGTCGATTGCGGCTAGGGTCGATGACCATGGTTATTTTCAGGTCCAAGGTGTCCACAACGAAAAACGGGCGTCATTGGGGCCTTCGACGCGGCGCGGCGGCAGTCGCCCCCGGGGCGGTGCTGGCTGCCACCGCAGGGGTCCCGGCCTCACATGCGGCCACCGGGCTGTCCGCGGCAGCGTCCGCGCCGTCGGCGCAGGGCTCGCTGAGTCTCGGCCTCGATGACGTGCTGGATGGCCTGCTGGGCTCCGCGACGACGCCGAGCCACTCGCCCTCCGGCGGCTCGGACGATGACACCCCTTCGCGGCCACCGTCGCACAGCAGCCCGGAGCCCAGCGATCCCAGTGACCCACAGCCCAGCACTCCCCAGCCCACGGCACCGCCCACCAGCACCCCGCCCACCAGCACCCCGTCCGCGAAACCTGCGCCGCCCGCCGCCCCGCAGGTCCCCGGCACGCCGCCCGCCGCCCCGGCACCGGGAGCTCCCGCCGCTGGCGGATCCGCCGGGTCCGCTCCCACAGGAGAAGCTCCCGGCCAGCCGGCACCGGGAAGCGGCAGCGCCGACCAGACCGCCGAGCCCGGGGCAGCAGTGCCGGCCGTGGGCAGCGGTACTGGCACGCAGGCGCCGGCCTCGAAACCGGCCACATCGCACCCTTCCCCAACCGGTTCAAACACCGCCGAATCAAACACAGCCGGTGCGACCATGACCCCGGCCAAGGGCCACGCCGGCAACTCCTCCCTGGAGGCGACGTCGGTGGTGAAACCTGCCGGGCGGTCACCGCTGGTCGGCTGGGGCATCGGCCTGGTGGTGTTCTCGCTCGGTGCCGGCGTCGCGGTGATCCGGATGCGCCGGAGCTGACAGGACCTTTTTTGGCTGACCCGCCCGCCGCGGACCGCTGACCCGCCTGCCGCTGACCCGCCTGCCCCAGAGCAGCCTCCCGGGTGTGAAATAAAGCACTTCTACGCGTTGTAGAAGTGCTTTTTTTCGACTTAGCTGGGGAGAGGAGGCAGACTGGTATGCATGAGCCACACTTCTGCCGAATCTGTCACTAAAACCGGAATGTCAGCCCCCGGGGAATCAGTCGCCGGGGCAGCGGCGCCCGAAGATTCAACCGAGCAGTTCTTCACCCTCTGGACCGTTTTCAAGCGGTCCGAGGACATCCTGCGGGGCCCTGATGCAGCCGAAGACTTCGAAGCGCTGATGAAAAGCCTCGCCGACGCCGGCGTTGTCCACCGCGGCAGCTACGACGTCTCTGCGATGCGGGCCGACGCGGACATCATGGTCTGGCTGCATGGTCCCCGGCCGGAAGCGCTGCAGCGTGCAGTCCGGGACATCCGGCGCAGCAAACTGTTCGCAGGCACAGAGATCGTCTGGTCAGCCATGGGCGTGCACCGCGAGGCCGAGTTCGCCAAGAACCACACTCCGGCGTTCTCCCGCGGTGTGGAACCTGCAGAGTGGCTCTGCGTCTACCCCTTCGTCCGCTCCTACGAGTGGTACCTCCTGCCGGACGCCGAGCGTGGCGCCATGCTCCGCGACCACGGCATGCTGGGCCGCGACTTCCCCCAGGTCATCTCCAACACGGTCTCCTCCTTCGCCCTGGGCGACTGGGAATGGATCCTCGGCCTGGAAGCCCCCGAACTCGTGGACCTCGTGGACCTGATGCGTCACCTGCGGTCCACCGAAGCCCGGCACCATGTCCGGGAAGAAATCCCCTTCTACACTGGCCGCCGCGTCACCCCCGCCGAGATTGCCGAGGTCCTTGCATGAGTCCGTTGGATCCCCAGGAATCCGCCGCCTCAGTAACCGCAGTGAACCCCGTCACGGAGGCCGGCCGGATGGCCCCCAAGGAGTACGACGCCGTACTCCTTGCCTCCTTCGGCGGACCCGAGGGGCAGGAGGACGTCATCCCGTTCCTCCGCAACGTCACCCGTGGCCGCGGCATCCCGGACGAACGGCTCGAAGAGGTCTCGCACCATTACCGCGCCAACGGCGGCATCAGCCCCATCAACGGACAGAATCGTGAGCTCAAGGCCGGCCTCGAGGCCGAACTTGCCGCCCGCGGCATCGGGCTGCCCGTTTTCTGGGGCAATCGCAACTGGAACCCGTACATCCCGCAGACCCTGCAGGAGATCTACGACGCCGGCCACCGCAAGGTCCTCATGCTCACCACGAGCGCCTACTCCTGCTACTCCAGCTGCCGCCAGTACCGCGAGGACATTGGCATGGCGCTGACGGAAACCGGGCTCGACGGCAAGCTCGAGGTCGACAAGGTGCGCCAGTACTTCGACCACCCCGGCTTCGTAGAACCCTTCATCGAAGGCACCGCCGCCGGCCTTGCCGACGTCCGGGCCCAGCTGGCCGCGGCGGGCACCCCGGACGCCCCCGTGCACATCCTGTTCGCGACGCACTCCATCCCTACCCGCGACGCCGAGGCCGCCGGGCGGTCCGAGGACGAGCCCCGCACCTTCGAGGAAGACTCCGCCTACGCCGCGCAGCACCTGGCCTCCGGCAGCGAGATCATCCGCCGGGTCGAGGTCGAGACGGGCATGACCGCACCGTGGTCCCTCGTCTACCAGTCCCGCTCCGGAGCCCCGCACGTGCCGTGGCTCGAACCGGACATCAACGACGCCATCGAGGAGCTCGCCGGCCAGGGCGTCAAGGGCATCGTGATTGTGCCGCTGGGCTTTGTCAGTGACCACATGGAAGTGGTCTGGGACCTGGACACCGAGGCCCTCGAGACCTGCGCAAAGCTGGATCTGACCGCCACCCGCGTCCCCACCCCCGGAACGCACCGCAAGTTTGTCGCCGGGCTCGTGGACCTCATCTGCGAGCGGACCGTCGCGAACAACATCGCCGAGCGTCCCCACCTGACCAAGCTCGGCCCCTGGTACGACGTTTGCCGGCCCGGCTGCTGCGCGAACTTCCGCGGCGAAAAGCCCACCGTCGCCGGAGCCGACACCAACGTCGGGACCGGGCACGATCCTTACCCGGCCGCACCCGTGGCTGCGGGCGCGGCATCGGCTACGGCTGCGACGGCGGCAGGCCGGGGGACCCCATGACCGTCCGGATCGGCACCCGCGCCAGCAAGCTGGCCCTGACCCAGACCCAGCAGACCGCGGACCAGCTGGCCGCCGTCGGAGGGTTCCCCGTCGAGCTCGTCCACATCCGGACCGAAGGTGATGTCCTCAAGGGCTCGCTGTCCCAGATGGGCGGCACCGGTGTATTCGTCGCCGCGCTCCGCGACGCCTTGCTGCAGGACAAATGCGACGTCGCCGTGCATTCGCTCAAGGACCTTCCCACCGGTCCGGCCTTGGGGCTGAGCCTCGCTGCCACCCCGAAACGCGTCGACGTCCGGGACGTGCTGTGCGCCCGTGGCGGGCTCAAGCTCGCCGACCTGCCCGAGGGAGCCACCGTGGGCACCGGCTCCCCGCGGCGCGCAGCCCAGCTCCGTGCCGCCCGCCCCGACCTGGACATCCGTGACATCCGCGGCAACGTGGAAACCCGGCTGGGGCGCGTCCCGGGCCTGGCGGGCAACACGATCGACGCCGTCGTCGACGGCAAGTCCTGCGACCTCGACGCCGTCGTGCTCGCCGCCGCCGGACTGCACCGGATCGGCCGGCTTGACGCCGTCAGCGAGTATCTCGAGACGGACGTCATGCTCCCTGCCGCCGGGCAGGGTGCCCTGGCGATCGAATGCCGCACGGCCGATGCGCCCCGCAGGGCCGGGTCCACGGAAGGCTCCCAGGGCGTGCTGGCGCAGGCCCTCGCGGCCCTCGATGATCCGGACACCCGGCTCGCCGTCACAGCCGAACGTGCTTTGCTGGCCCGCCTGGAAGCCGGATGCGCCGCCCCCGTGGGCGCCTACGCCTACCGCAAGGGCAGCATGCTGTACCTCGAGGCGGTGGTCTGCGCTGTCGACGGCACGGCAACGGTCCGCGACAAGAAGGCCACCGATGGCCTCACCGAGATCGGGGCAACGCTGCTCGGGATCGAACTGGCCGAAGTCCTGCTGGCCGGCGGCGCCGCCGGCATCGCGGACCTGGCAGCTTCCTGAACCGCGGATTCCACACTTTATGGGACGGCAAAGCGACCGAAACCACATGGGCGGGCCGGCCGGCACGAGGGTGCCGGACGGCGCCCGTGTGCTGGTTGCCCGCAGCCCGGACCGGGCGGGGGAGCTCGTCACGGCCCTCCGCCGTGTGGGTGCCGAGCCCATGCTCCTGCCGCTGATCGACTTCGAGCAGGCGAGTGACCAGCACTCCCTTGACGTCGCCTTCGACGCGCTCGGCGCCGGGGCCTACACCTGGCTTGTGATCAGCAGCGTGACCACCGTCCAGGCTCTTGAGTCGAAGGCCGCCGAACGGGGCGCTTCCCTCAGCAACTGGCTGCCCGGCGGTCTCCTCGTGGCCACGATTGGCCCGGCCACCCGCACTTTCCTGGAATCCCGGGGTATCAGCGTGGACCTTGCCCCCACGGGCCAGCAATCCGGAACGGGCCTGCTCGACATCTGGCCCGCGAACCAGGGCAGCGTGCTCCTGCCCCAGGCGGACATTGCCGACCCGCGGCTCCGCAGGGGCCTCGAGGCCCGCGGCGCCTTCGTCCAGGCCGTCACGGCCTACAACACGGTCGACTATCCCGCAGATCCGCGCCGGGCCCTGCCCGCCTTCCCGTCCGGCCCCGCGCCGGCCTCACCGCAGACCTTGACGCAACGGGCCGGTCCCGTTGGGCAGGACGCGCCCCCGCCCACAGTGCTCACCGTGGCCGAGGCGAAGGCGGAAATCGGTGCCGGCCGGCTGCACGCCGTGGTCGCCGCCTCGCCCAGCGCCGCCCGCCGCATCCACGCGGACCTCGCCCCGCTGGGCAACTGCCGATTCGTCGCCATCGGACGTTCGACGGCGGCTGAGGCAGCCTCCCTCGGACTGACCGTCGACGCCGTGGCGCAGGAGCCGACGGCGTCGGGCCTGGTAGCCGCCGTCGTCCGGTCCCTGGACCACCAGCACTCTCCACCTCATCCGTCAGTCGCAGAGCCCTCAGCAAAGGACACCTTATGAGCTTCCCGACCCACCGCCCACGCCGGCTCCGCACCACCCCGGCCATGCGCCGGCTGACCGCTGAACACCGGCTCTCGGCGTCGGAACTCATCCTGCCGGCCTTCATCCGCGAAGGCCTCACCGAGCCCAACCCGATCGCTTCCATGCCCGGCGTGCAGCAGCACACCACCGATTCGCTCCGGCGGGCCGCGGCGGAAGCCGTGCAGCTGGGCGTCGGCGGCATCATGCTGTTCGGCGTCCCCGCGGTCCGGGACGCGCGCGGGACGGCCTCCCTGGACCCCGACGGCGTGCTGAACAAGGCCATCCGGGACGTCCGGGCCGAGGTGGGCGACGAACTCGTCATCATGAGCGACGTGTGCCTCGATGAATTCACCGACCACGGCCACTGCGGCGTCCTTGACGCCAACGGCTACGTCGACAACGATGCGACCCTGGAGATCTACGGCCAGATGGCGGTCGCGCAGGCCGAGGCCGGCGCCCACGTGCTGGGTCCCTCGGGCATGATGGACGGCCAGGTCGCGGTGATCCGGCAGGCCCTCGAGGACGCCGGGCACGCCAACACCGCCATCGTGGCCTACGCCGCGAAGTATGCCTCAGCGTTCTACGGCCCGTTCCGTGAGGCCGTCGACTCGCAATTGACCGGCGACCGCCGCACGTACCAGATGGACGCCGCCAACCGCCGGGAGGCGATCCTCGAGGTGGACCTGGACCTGGCCGAAGGCGCTGACATGGTCATGGTGAAGCCTGCCATGAGCTACTTGGACATCCTCGCCGACGTCGCCGCCATGAGCCCCGTCCCCGTGGCCGCCTACCAGATTTCCGGCGAGTACTCGATGATCGAGGCCGCCGCCGCGAACGGCTGGATCGACCGCCGGGCGGCCATCACCGAGTCCGTCCTGGGCATCAAGCGCGCCGGCGCCAACATGGTGCTGACCTACTGGGCGAGCGAGCTGGCCGGCTGGCTGAAGGAGTCCCGGTGAGCGCGGCCCCCGAGCCAGGGAACACCACGCCCACGGCGCCGGTGGCGGCCGACCGCATCCTCCTCGGCCTGAACACCTTCGGCGACGTCGGCGTCTTCCCGGACGGCCATCCCGTCCCGCACGCCCAGGTGCTGCGGCAGCTCCTGGAACAGGCCGAACTCGCGGACGACGTCGGGCTGCACGCCTTCGCGGTGGGGGAGCACCACCGCCGCGACTTCGCGGTCTCCGCCCCGGAGGTCTTCCTCGCCGCGGCGGCTGCCCGCACCAAGAACATCAGGCTCGGCTCAGCCGTGACAGTGCTCAGCTCCGATGACCCGATCCGGGTCTTCCAGCGCTTCGCCACTGTGGACGCCATCTCCGGCGGCCGGGCAGAAGTCATGCTTGGCCGCGGGTCCTTCATAGAATCCTTCCCGCTGTTCGGCCTCGACCTGGCCGACTACGAGGTCCTCTTCGAAGAAAAGCTCGAGCTCTTCGAGAAGGTCCGGGCACAGAAACCGGTCCACTGGGAGGGACGCACCCGGCCGGCCCTCAACGGCCTGAGCGTTTATCCGCCGCTGGAACACCACCTGCTGCCGACCTGGATCGGCGTCGGCGGCACCCCGGAGTCGGTGCTGCGCTGCGCCGAGTACGGCTACCCGATCATCTTTGCGATCATCGGCGGCCAGCCGCGGTCCTTCGCGCCCCTGGCCAACCTCTACCGGGAGGCCATGGCCAAGTACGGGCACCCGATGCAGCAGATGGCCACGCATTCACCCGGCCACGTCGCCGCCACGGATGCGGAAGCCCGCGAGGAGTTCTACCCCCACTGGCTCGAGCAGCGGAACAGGATCGGGGCCGAACGCGGCTGGGGTCCGGCCAGCCGGGGCGAATTCGACGCGATGTGCACCCCCGAGGGAGCCCTCTATGTCGGCTCGCCCGAAACCGTGGCCGCGAAGATCGCCCTGCTCAAGAAGAACCTCGGCGTGGACCGCTTTGACCTCAAGTACAGCAACGGCACCCTGCCGCACCCGTCCATGATGCGCTCCATCGAACTGTTCGGCACCGAAGTGGCGCCCCGCGTGGCCGCGCTGCTGGCCGCGCACTGACCCGGCCGCGAACTGAAAGAATAGGAACCATGACTTCCAGCATGCCTCGCAACGAGGAACTCTTTGACCGTGCCCGCCAGCTGATGCCGGGCGGTGTGAACTCACCCGTGCGTGCCTTCGGCTCCGTGGGCGGGACGCCGCGGTTCATGGTGTCCGCAAAGGGCGCCTACCTGACCGACGCAGACGGCGCCGACTACGTCGACCTCGTCTGCTCCTGGGGCCCGGCGCTGCTGGGACACGCCCACCCGGAGGTCCTCGCCGCCGTGCATGCCGCCGTCGACCGCGGGCTGTCCTTCGGCGCGTCCACACCGGACGAGGCCAACCTCGCCGCCATCGTCAAGGAGCGCGTCCCGGCCGCCGAGCGCGTCCGGATGGTGTCCACCGGCACCGAGGCGACCATGACGGCCGTCCGGCTGGCCCGCGGTTTCACGGGACGGAACCTGATCATCAAGTTCGCCGGCTGCTACCACGGCCACCTCGACGGCCTCCTCGCCGCCGCGGGCTCCGGCCTGGCGACCCTTGCGCTGCCCGGCTCGGCCGGCGTCACCGCCGCGACGGCCGCCGAGACTCTCGTGCTGCCGTATAACGACCTCGACGCCGTCGAAGCCGCCTTCGCCAAGCACGGCGACAGCATTGCCGCCGTCATCACCGAAGCCGCTCCCGCCAATATGGGCGTGGTGACCCCCGCCGACGGCTTCAACGCAGGCCTGTCCCGGATCACCCGCGAGCACGGCGCCCTGCTGATCCTCGACGAGGTCCTGACCGGCTTCCGAACCGGCTACTCCGGCTACTGGGGCCTGACCGGCGGGGCGGCCGACGCCGCCGAGCCGTGGGCCCCCGACCTGCTGACGTTCGGGAAGGTGATTGGCGGCGGCATGCCGACGGCGGCCCTCGGCGGACGCGCCGACGTCATGGACTATCTGGCGCCCGTGGGTCCCGTCTACCAGGCCGGAACACTGTCCGGTAACCCGGTGGCCATGGCCGCCGGCGTCGCGACCCTCACGCACGCCACCCCCGAGGTCTACTCGTTCGTGGACGCCCGCTCGCTCGAACTCTCCGCGGCGCTGTCCTCCGCGCTCGACGCAGCCGGCGTGGATCACTCCATCCAGCGCGCGGGCAACCTCTTCTCCGTGGCCTTCGGCACGGGCGCACGCGGGGTCCACAACTACGACGACGCCCAGGGCCAGGACGTGTTCCGCTACGCCCCGTTCTTCCACTCCATGCTGGACTCGGGGGTCTACCTGCCGCCGTCAGTCTTCGAGGCATGGTTCCTCTCCGCCGCGCACGACGACACTGCGATGAACCGGATCTTCGACGCCCTGCCGGCGGCGGCGAAGGCGGCGGCCGGCGCCAAGCCGTAGCCTGCGGCCGGCGTCGGGCTCTCGTGGCCGGCATCCTTAAATGACTGATGGCACCCGCAGCGGCGGGTGCCATCAGTAGTTAATGCTGCCGCAGGCGGCCTAGAGAACGTCCGCGAGGAACCCTTGCAGCCGTTCGGTCTCCGGGCTCGTGAAGATCTGTTCCGGCGGACCGGACTCGACCACCACGCCGGCGTCCATGAACGTCACGGTGTCCGAGACGTTGCGGGAGAAGCCCATCTCGTGGGTCACCACCACCATGGTCATGCCGCCCTTGGCGAGATCGGCCATCAGCGCCAGGACACCCTTGACGAGCTCTGGGTCCAGGGCCGAGGTGGCCTCGTCGAAGAACATCACCTCCGGTTTCATGGCCAGGGCGCGCGCAATGGCGACGCGCTGCTGCTGGCCACCGGAGAGGTTGGCGGGACGCGCGTCGGCCTTGTGCTTGAGCCCCACCAAGTCGAGCTGTTCAAGCGCTTCTGCCTGGGCCTGCTCAGCCGGCAGCTTGCGCAGCTTCCGCAGCGCGAGCGAGACGTTGTCCACCACGGTCTTGTGCGGGAACAGGTTGAACTGCTGGAACACCATGCCGATCCGCTGGCGCAGCTCGTCCGGGTTGTCCTTCAGGACCGAGCGGCCATCGAGCAGGATATCGCCCTGGTCCGGTTCGATCAGGCGGTTCATGACCCGTAGCAGCGTGGACTTGCCCGATCCGGAGGGGCCGATCACCGAGGCGGTGGTGCCCTTCTCGACGTGCAGGTCGATGCCGCGGAGGACATGGTTCGAGCCGAAGGACAGGTGCAGGTTCTTGCCGGTCAGCGAACCGGACGCGAATTCGCTCATGGCTGTGCTCCCTTCCCGATCAGGGCCGCGGCGTCGTCGGGCTGACGTTTCTCCGGACGGCCGGTGCGCAGGCGGTTGTCGATGTAGTTGACCAAGTGGGTGAGCGGAACGGTCAGGATGAGGTACATGAACGCCGCGGCCACCAGCGGCGAAAGGTTCCCCGTGTTGGCGGCGGCGTCGTTACCGATCCGGAAGATCTCGCGCTGGCTGGCGATCAGGCCCAGCAGGTAGATCAGGGACGAGTCCTTGATCAGCGCGATGAACTGGTTGACCAGGGCCGGGAGCACCCGTCGGATGCCCTGCGGAATCACCACGAGGCGCATGGACGAGCCGTAGCTGAAGCCCAGGGCGCGGGAGGCCTCCAACTGGCCCTTTTCCACGCTCTGGATGCCGGAGCGGAAGATCTCGCCGATGTAGGCCGCCGCCATGAGGGTCAGGGCGAAGATGGCGAGAGGGAACGGGTTGGTGGATCCGGTCGTGACCCGGACCACGGGTCCAAGCCCGAGGCCGATCAGGAGGATGATCACAATCGCCGGGACGCCGCGAAACACATCCGTGTAGATCCGGGAGAGCCAACGCAGCGCAGTGATGCGGGACGTGCCCATGACGGCCAGGAACATGCCCAGGATGCACCCGAGCACGCCCGAGGAACCTGCCAGGATCAGGGTGTTGGGCAGGCCGAACTTAATCATGTTCGGTAGGACGGCTGCCATCGCCTCCCAGTCAAAGAAGGTCTTTACGAGTTGATCGAGTGCATCCATGGACTAGGACTTCGGAACGGTGACGGCTTTGGAGCCCGGGGACCACGTGGCCGGGGTCTCGCGGTCCGGGTACCATTCCTTGGTCAGCTTGGACCAGGTGCCGTCGGCAATCACAGCGTCGAGGCCGGAGTTCAGCGCGTCAATGAGCGGCTGGTTTTCCTTGTTCACGGCGTACGCGGTGAAGTTCTGGGTGTTCACAACCGACTCGGCGATGACAGTGCCATCGCCTTCCTTGACCTGGCCGGTGGCCTGCTGGGACGGAGCGACCCAGGCGTCAACCTGTCCGTTCTTCAAGTTGGCGTAAGCGGTGTTGTAGTCCTCGAAGCGGACGGGCTCGATCTGAAGGGTGTTGGTGACGTAGTCATCCTGCACCGTGCCCTGGACCACGGCGATGCGGGAGTCCTTGGTCAGGTCCTTGAACCCCTTGATGTTGGAGTCTTTCTTGGCCACCACGGCCATGTAGCCGAAGTCGTAACCGTTGGTGAAGCCCACGGTCTTACGGCGCGCGTCGGTGGTGGAAATCGAGGAGGACCCGAGGTCGAACTGCTTGTTCTGGACCTGGGCGAGCAGCGACGCGAAGCCGGTCGACTTGAACTCCACCTTGAGGCCCAGCTTGTCCGCAATGGCACGCAGGAGCTCGTTGTCGTAGCCGGTGAATTTGCCGGACTTGTCGATGTAGATGTTCGGCGGGGCATCCGAAAGGGTGCCCACAGTCAGGGTTCCTTCACTCAGCAGGCCGAGCTTGGACTTGTCAATCTTGTCCAGGGGAGTGACGTCCTTGGTGGTGTATTTGTCCAAGGATTTCTGGTCGCTGCCCTGGAGGGCATCGGTCGATGACGCAGTTGTCTGGGCCGTCCCGCCGCCGCACGCTGCAAGGGAGACCGCCACGGCGATGGCCACGGGAACGGTTGTCAGCCACTTCAAGGCTTTGCTTTTCATCACGCAATCACTTTCGTCTGAAATTCAGTGGGTCGCGGGAGGCTCATCGGGGCCCCCGGCCGCTGGCTTGGGCGCCGGGTGGAGCAGACACGCCGCGAAAGATAATTGTGTCACCCCGCGGGGACGCCCATTCAATCCGAACGAATCAGGGCTATCGTCTTCATTCTGCGAAGTATCTTCAGCTTCCGGGCTGATCGGCGGTGATCCGGGAAGCCCCGACGAAGAGTGGCGGAATCATCGGCGCCGGGGCAAGCGGCAGTTCGAAGCCCCGGCCAGTGTGAGCTCTGTCGCAATCACTGGAATTACAGGACTCGGCGGTCTAGGTGAGCCTTTACGCCGACGAAAGTTTCGTTTTAAGAAGTGCTCCCGGCCTGGTTCCGGACCTCCAGGGGTCCAGGTGTTTTGGCGTTTAGATAGCCCGGCGTCCAGAAACCCCGTCGTCCAGAAATCCTAAAAGTCGCCGCGGCTGGCGTCCTCAGGAGGCAGGACGGGCCAGTCACCTTCGATCACCGCGGCCGGCTTTGTCTTGCGCAGGTAGCTCTGGAAATCGGCGGCCTGGGCGGAGGCCCATTCGACCTGGAGCTGGTGCAGGTTGCTCGCCGGCATCCTGAGCTTGGGAAATTTTCCAGCCATGGCATCGAGCATGCGCAGGGTGGCCAGGGCGTCGGCGGCCGAGGTGTGGGCGTTGTCCAGATTGACGCCGTATTCCTCGCACAGGGCGGTCAACGTGCGCTTGCCCTTGCGGTAGCGGTCCACCTGCTTGTTCATGACGTAGGGGTCCAGAACGGGGAAGCGGCTCAACTGCGGGACCCCGTAGCGGGCCGATTCGGCAGCGAGCACGGTGAAGTCGTAGCTGGCGTTAAAGGCGATAACGGGCACACCGTCGTCGAAGAGCTCCTGCAGAACGGCGGCGAGTTCGCGCGTCACTTCCGTGGCGGGGCGGCCTTCGCGGCGGGCCTGCTCGGTGGTGACGCCGTGGATGTCGCTGGCCTCGGTGGGGATCTCCACGCCGGGATCGGCAAGCCACTCGTGTTCCTTGATCACTCCGCCGGCGGAGTCCACCACCGTGACCGACGCCGTGACGATCCGCGCCGAACGGGAGTTGCGGCCGGTCGTTTCGAGATCGAAGGCTGCGCGGGGAAGGCTGTTCCAAGTGCTCATGCGTCAACGCTACCTGCTGCCTCCGACAGTTTTTGACCGCCGTGCCCGCGTGCCGCCTGGGCACGGTTCCGGAGTCTGGAACGGCTAGGCTGGATCGATGCGAACGGAGTATGTGGAGGCTGTGCTGGAGCTCGTGGCGTTGATCCCGGCCGGCGCCGCAGTGGCCTATGGCGATGTTGCAGAACTCCTCGGCGCCGGCGGCCCGCGCCAGGTCGGTTCGGTCATGAGCCACCATGGCAGCAGCGTGCCCTGGTGGCGCGTCCTGAAGTCCAGCGGGGACGCGCCTCCCGGCCTCGAGCACGAGGCCTTGGCGCTCTATCTCCAGGAGGGGACGCCGCTGCTGGGCCATTATGAGGACTTCCTCCGGACCGGCGAGGGCCGCTGGCGCGTTGACCTGGCGTCCGGCCGGTGGGCGCCCACCGACGCCGACTTCGACCGGATCGATGCCATCGCTGAGCGGCTCGAGCGGGAGTCACATAAATTGTCGGTACCCGATGATGAAATGACTGTGTGAGTACCCCCAGCCACAGCCAGAATTTTGAACAGCCACAGTTTGAGCAGGCAGAGTTTGAACGGGCACGGTTCAAGCAGGCACCGTCTAAAGTGACAAAGTTTCCGTCTGCAGGGCTGCGCCTGTTGCCGCCACGGACCCACCACAGCGCGGTCCCGGTGCTGTCGCCGGACCAGCTCAGCGCCGTCGAGGTCCCGCCCGGTTCCGGCCCCGTCCTGGTGCCCGGGGCGCCCGGCACCGGAAAGTCGACGGTCCTTGTCGAGGCAGCCGTCCGCCGCGCCCTGCGGGACGGCCTTGATCCGGAGCGGATGCTCATCCTGGCGCCCGGAAGGCTCGCCGCGGACACGCTGCGCGACCGCTTCACGGCCCGCTTGAACCGCAGCCTGAGCACGACGCCTGCGCGGACCTGGGCGTCCTATGCCTTCGATCTGATCCGCCGCGCCAAGGCCGAAGGCCTCCTCCCGCTTCCACGCCAGCCGAAGCTGCTCTCCGGTCCCGAACAGGACCTGATCATCAAGGAATTGCTGGAGGGCCATGCGTTGCCCGGCCTCGAGCTGGCGTGGCCGGAGGACCTGGACGCGGCCCTGCAGACCCGCGGATTCCGGCAGGAAGTGCGCCAGCTCTTTGACCGCATCATCGAGTCCGGGCGGACGGCCGAGGACCTGGTGGCGCTGGCCCGGCAGTGCAACCGGCCCGACTGGATTCCGGCGGCCGCACTGTACTCCGAGTACCGCGACGTCCTGGATTTGCGCATGCCCGAGGCCTTCGACCCCGCCGGCATCATCACTGCCGCACGCCAGATCTTCCAGGACTCACCGGATTTCCTCGCCGCCGAGCGCGACCGCCTGCAACTGATTCTCGTGGACGACATCCAGGAAGCGAACCCTGCGGTCTTCGAACTGCTGGCAGACATCGCCGCAGGCAAGGACGCCATCATCACTGCCTCGCCGGACACCGTGGTTCAGGGTTTCCGCGGGGCGCGCCCCGACCTCGTGGCGGAGCTTCCCCGCCTCCTGGCCACTGACGGGGCGATCCTGGAACGGCCGCTGTGGAACGCGCATCGGCACGCACCGGCCGTGGCAGAGGCATGGCTGTCGGTGGCGGGGCGCATCTCCCGCAGGTCGGGCGGGCAGTCCGCACGCCGGCTCGAACAGCCTGAACCGGTCCCGACGCCGGACAGGGCGCCGGTCCCGACGCCGGGATCTGCTGTCCCGACGCCGGACGGGCCGCCCCGCGCCGACAGCCGCACGGGAACGGTCGAGGCCCACCTGCTGCCGTCCCCCGTCCACGAACTGCGGTACGTGGCGCAGCGGATCCTCGAAGCCCAGCTGAACGACGGCCGGGAACTCGGGGACATTGCCGTGATCGTGCGCAACGGCGGCCAGCTCAGCCAGCTGCAGCGGTACCTGGCTGGCCAGGGGATTCCGGTCCGGATTCCCGTCGCCGAATCCGCCGTCCGGGATGAGGTTGCGGTCCGTCCCTTGCTGGATGCCTATGCGGTGGCCCTGGACCCCGCGGCGCTCACGCCCGAATCGGCCGTGTCCTTGCTGACATCGCGGATAGGCGGCGCCACCTCGATTGAATTGCGGAGGCTGCGGCAGTCGTTGCGCCGGGAGGAACTCCTGGGCGGCGGCGGACGCACCAGCGACGCCCTCCTGGTCGAAGCTCTGCTGGAGCCGGGGGCGCTGGCAACGCTGGGCATCGAGGGGCACTCGGCCCGCCGGATCGCCCGGATGATCCGGGCGGGGCAGGACGCCGCCGAGGCCCCCGGAGGTAACGCCGAGACGGTGCTCTGGGCGCTCTGGCATTCCACCGGCCTGGCCTCCCGCTGGACCGAGGCCGCCCTCGGTGGAGGATCGGCCGGTGCCCGGGCCGACCGTGACCTCGATGCCATGATGGCGCTGTTCCACACCGCGGAACGCTTTGTGGACCAGCTGCCGGGCTCGGGCCCGGAGCAATTCCTTGAATACCTGCTGAGCCAGGAACTGCCCATGGATACCCTGGCCGCCAGGGCGCAGCTGGAAGACGCGGTGGAGCTCATGACCCCTGCAAGCGCCGCCGGCCGGGAATGGCCCGTGGTGATCGTGCCGGGACTGCAGGAAGGTGTGTGGCCCAACACCCGGCTGCGCGGCGAGCTGCTCGGCAGCACTTTGTTCGCCGACGCCGTCGAACACGGTGTGGACTATGCCCTGCGACTTGACCCGCAGAGCCGCCTGCGGGAAATCCGGTATGACGAGCTCCGAAGCTTTTCCACCGCGGTGTCCCGCGCCCGGGAAGTGCTGATCTGCGCGGCCGTGTCCTCGGAGGATGAGCAGCCGTCCTCGTTCCTGGACTATGTGGCGCCGCTGCAGCCGGGGCAGGACCGTCGGGGCTTCACCCCGGTTGAGCGTCCGCTGACCCTCAGGGCGCTGGTCGCGGAACTGCGCCAGTACGCCCAACTCGACCCGAAGGCAGCCGAATCGGCCGAAGCCGCGGCCGTGCTGGGAGTCCTCGCCACGGCTCAGCCGCCGGTTCCCGGCGCCCACCCCGCGAGCTGGTGGGGACTGGCCGGGTTGTCCTCGGAGGAGCCTGTTGTTCCCCCGGGCGGCACCGTGTTCGTGTCGCCGTCGAAGGTCGAAACCGTGCAGAAATCGCCGTTGGACTGGTTCGTCCAGGCCGCCGGCGGGGAAGCCGCGACGGATTTTGCCCGCAGCCTGGGAACGCTGGTGCACGCCATTGCGCAGGACTTGCCGGACGCCTCGGGCAGCGAATATGTCGCCGAACTCGTCCGGCGCTGGCCCACACTGGGGATGAAGGACAACTGGGAAGGCAAGCTGGACTTCCAGCGTGCCGAGTCCATGGTCCGTAAGCTCGCCCAGTATGTCCTCGTGATGCGCAGCGAGGACCGGAGCCTGATCGGCGTCGAACAGGACTTTGAGGTGAAGCTGCCGGACGTTCCGGCGGAGACCACCCGCGGACCCGGATCCGAATCCGGCGAGGGCGGGAGCATCGGGCCGGCGCGGCCCGCCGTGCTCCGCGGCCAGGTGGACAGGCTCGAGATCGACGCCGAGGGCCGGCTGGTGATCATCGACCTCAAGACCGGCAAACGCCAGCCCGGCAAGGCGGATCTGGACCGCCACCCGCAGCTTGGCGCCTATCAGGCCGCCGTGCTGGCCGGCGGCTTTGCGGGCCCCGACGACGGGCCGCCCCCGCTGCCCGGCGGAGCCGTCCTGACCCAGCTGGGCACCACAACCAAGAGCCCGGGAATCCAAGCCCAGGCCCCACTGGACCCGCAGGACAACTGGGCGCTGGAGATGGTCGGCGACGCCGCCCGCGTCATGTCCGGCAGTGTTTTCCAGGCCCGGCACGATCCGTCCAAGGGGGGCCACGGCGGCCACGGCTGCCGGCTCCCCGAAGTGTGCCCGCTGTGCGTGCGGGGAAAGCAGGTTACTGAATGACCCCCGAGGCGCCGGAGACCGGCTTGGCCGATCTGGAGCTGGCACCGATTCCCCTTCCCGAGCCGCGCTTCAGCCCGGAGGAGCTGTCCGGACTGCTGGGGGAGAAGAACAGCCCCACTGCCGAACAGTCCCTGATCATTTCCTCGCCCCTCACGCCGCGGCTCGTGATCGCCGGGGCAGGCTCGGGGAAGACAGCCACCATGGCCGACCGGGTGGTCTGGCTCGTTGCCAACGGCTGGGTCCGGCCGGAGGAAGTCCTGGGAGTCACGTTCACCCGTAAGGCCGCCGGTGAGCTCGCCTCGCGGATCAGGGCCAAGCTGGCCGCGCTGGCGCGCATCGCGGCGGCCGACACCGGGAACACTCTCTTCCCGGACGGGCTGCTGAGCACGGATGCGCTGGAACCCAAGGTCTCCACCTACCACTCTTACGCGAGCGGCATCGTGTCCGACTACGGCCTCCGCCTCGGCGTGGAACGCGATGTCGTGCTGCTCGGCGGGGCCCAGTCGTTCCAGCTCGCCAGCGAGGTGGTGGAAGCCTTTGACGGGGACTACGAACACTTCCGGTCCGCCAAGTCGACGCTGGTCAAAGCCGTGATCCAACTGGCAGGAGAGTGCGCGGAGCACCTGCAGGACCCGGCCCAGGTCCGTGGCTGGCTGCTGGAACGGATCGCAGCCTTCGAGTCGCTGCCGTATGTCGCGGAGGCCAAGAAGAACCCCACCCAGGCGGCTGGCGAGCTCAGCGCGATGCTGCGCACCCGGGCCAGCGTCGCGGACATGGTGGGCCGCTATTCCGCGGCGAAGCGCGCCCGCGGCGCCCTGGACTTCGGCGACCTCGTGGCCCTCGCGGCGCGGGTGGCCAGCGAGATTCCAATAGCCGCCCAAACGGAGCGCCAACGCTACAAGGTAGTGCTCCTCGATGAGTTCCAGGACACGTCGCACGCCCAGCTGGTGCTGTTCTCCCGGCTCTTCGGCGACGGCCACGCGGTCACCGCGGTGGGGGACCCGAATCAGTCCATCTACGGCTTCCGGGGAGCGTCGGCCGGGCAACTTTTCCACTTCGTGCGCGAATTCCCGATCCTCGTCAGCGGCGAAGCCACCGCCCACAGCGCCGACACAGACCAAGGAACCGGCGGGGACCAGGGAACCGGCGGAGACCAGCGAAGCGGCCCCGCCCGGCGCTTCGCCGTGGCGCCGACGTCGTATTTGACCACCGCGTGGCGCAACGGGCGCAACATCCTGGCCACGGCCAACCTCATTTCGGCACCGCTGAGCAAGGCGGCGGCGAATCTCGGGGCCGCCGGGGCCCGGGAAACTGCCGATGCCGTCGAGGTACCTCCCTTGCAGCCCAGCCCTGCCGCCGTCGAGGGCAGGGTCGTGATGGGGCGCTTCGCCACGGACGAAGCCGAGGCCGCGGCAATCGCCGGAGATGTGCTGAAATTCCGGGTTACGGACTTCGACGCCCCGCAGTCCGCCGACCCGGTTCCGCCGGCCATGGCCGTCCTCTGCCGGCGACGGGCACAGATGGAATGCATTCGCCGCGAATTCGAAGTCCGGGGCATTCCCTATGAAATCGTCGGTCTCGGCGGGCTGTTGGACACACCGGAAATCATCGATCTTGTCGCCACCCTCCGGGTCCTGGCCGACCCCGGCCGCTCGGACTCCCTCATGCGTCTGCTGGCCGGCGCGCGGTGGCGGATCGGCCCGGCAGACCTGATGGCCCTGCGGGACTGGTCCAGTTTCCTGGCGCGCCGTCGGGGCCGCCCCGGCGGCCTGGACGCCGACGACGCCGGGCTGGACACGGGCGATGACGCAGTGGTCGAAGGCGACATCACGGATTCCGCCAGCCTGGTCGAGGCCCTGGACTGGCTGCCGCGCGACGGCTGGACCTCGGCGCACGGCCGCAGGCTGAGCCCGGAGGCCCGCGGCCGGCTGCAGCGGCTCTCTGACGAGCTCCGGCAGCTGCGCAGCTACATGGGGGACGATCTCACCACCTTGCTGGGCGAGGTTGAACGGGCGATGCTCCTGGACATCGAAGTTGCCGCGCGCCCCGGGATCAGCATCCACCAGGCCCGCCGCAACCTGGATGCCTTCCAGGACGCAGCGGCCGGGTTCCTGCACACCTCACAGCGGGTGGACGTCCTGGCGTTCCTTGCGTGGCTGGAAGCCGCGGCGGCCGAGGAAAACGGCCTCGATGCCGCGGCGCCGGAGGTGAACCACGAGGCCGTCCAGCTCCTGACCGTGCACGCTTCCAAGGGGTTGGAATGGGATGTCGTGTTCGTTCCCGGGCTCAACGCCGGGGCGTTTCCCAGCAGCAGGGACTCGCGGTGGAGCAGCGGCAGTGCGGCATTGCCGTGGCCGTTGCGAGGCGATCGCGCCGACCTGCCCCAATGGGACCTCGAGCAGCCGGACCAGAAAGGCTGGCTCGACGCCGAGAAGGAGTTCAAGTCAGCCGTCCAGACGCACGGCGAGGCCGAGGAACGGCGCCTGGCCTACGTGGCATATACCCGTGCAAAACACGTGCTCTGGATTTCAAGTGCCGCGTGGGTGGGATCCCGGGCCGGTTTGGCTGAGATGTCTCCCTTTCTTTCGGGGCTGGAGGGCCTCACCGCGGAAGGCGCAGCCGAGATCCACCCGCTCTCCGTCAGCGAGGACGCGCTGCCGGCCGAAAGCCCCTTGACCTCTGAACTCGAAGTCGCCGCCTGGCCCTACGATCCTCTGGAGGGGCCGCATGATCCGCGGACGGGGAAACGGCTGCGTCTTGTCCCGGGCCGGCGCGCGGCCATGGAATCCGCCGCGGCCCGTGTCCTTCAGGCCATGGAGGCCGGCCCGGACAGCCACGTGGCCGGTGATGTGGACACCGTCGCGGCTCCGTCGCACCCCGGCGTCGACGGCGGACGGCGTCCGATCCTGCGCGGTCCTTCGGCCGGATGGGCAAAGGAGGCTGCCACTTTGCTGGAACGCCGTTCCCGGCGCTCGGTGGTCCAGGAAGTGCATCTGCCGG
The DNA here is from genome assembly GCF_056396305.1 of Arthrobacter sp. 05T420. NCBI lineage: Bacteria > Bacillati > Actinomycetota > Actinomycetes > Micrococcales > Micrococcaceae > Arthrobacter > Arthrobacter sp. 05T420. The sequence goes on from NZ_JBFTLG010000001.1 coordinate 344,806, forward strand.
GCCATATCTCGGCATCCACCCTGGTGGACCTGGAGGATGATGCAGGCTCCGTCGTGGCCCGCCTGCGCAGGCCGGTCCCGCGCGAGCCGGGGATGTCGGCCCGCAAGGGCACGGCCTTCCACGCCTGGGTGGAGGAATACTTCGGCGCCGCCGGGATGCTGGACCTGGGCGAGGCTGCCGGCGCTGACGACCACATCGACGAGGCCTACGGCCTGGATTCCATGGTGGAAACATTCCGCCAGTCCGAGTGGGCGCACCGCGCCCCCGCCCATGTCGAGGTCCCGGTTGAGACGCGGATTGGCGATGTGGTGGTCCGGGGCAGGATCGACGCCGTGTTCCGCGACGCCGACGGCGGCTGGGACCTTGTGGACTGGAAGACCGGTCGCCGCCCCTCGGCGGCCCAGCTGAAGGTGAAGGCAGTCCAGCTCGCCGTCTACCGCCTGGCCTGGGCCCGGCTCAAAGGGCTCCCGCTGGAGGACGTCCGGGCCGCGTTCTATTACGTGGCCGACAACCAGGTGGTCCGTCCCCACGATCTCGGCTCAGCGGAACAGCTTGAGGGAATCGTGGCAGCGGCGCTGGGAAGGACATCGACGGCGCGGGGCGCCTAGTCGGATTCCTGCCAGGCGTGCGCCGGCCGGCGCGAGTCGGGGGGCAGGCGCCCTGACTGAACTGGCAGGCGGCGCCGGGTCTAGCGGGAGGTGGTGTCGACCACCGTGATGGCGGCGGTCGACGTGTTGTCGTCCGAGCCCGGCTTCGCCGTGGAGCCCGGCTTCGCCGTGGAGTCCGGCTGAATGCCGGCGATCGATTGTGTCGACGTGTCGTCGACCGGGGGAGCTTCAGCCTCAGCGCGTTCCCCGGCATCACCGGCGTCGGCGTCCGGACGCACTGCCTGCAGGGCATCGTTTTTAGTGACGTCAGCCTCGGCGGTGGCGTCGGAGGTAGGAGAGGCACCGGTGACGTCGCCGGTGGATCCGGCGCCCGGCTCGGCGTCGGCAACTGTGACCTCAGCGGTGTCCGTGCCTGCGACAGGCTGCGCGAGAGCCGCCGGTGCATCGGCCTCCGTCTCCCGCGGGATCGGCGTGACATGGACAGCGGGCACGGCGCTGAATTCCGCAGAGGCATCCTCAGCCGGAGCGGCACCGGGTACCGGCTCCATAGGCAGCAGCGTGACCTTACTGACGGCCGGTGCCGTCCCGTTGGCCGGAAGTGACGGAGCGGCCGGAGCCGCGGGCGCCGTCGTCGGCCCATCGGCATAGGCGCCGGTGGTAGCTGTTTGTTCTGCGCTGTCTCCGGGTGCCGCGACCGGCTGCGGCAGGGGTTCCACGCTGATGGGCTGGCCGCCGTGTTCCGCCACGTCGTCGGCCAGGGTGGCGAGCATGGACTCAGCCTCGTCGATCATGTCCTGGTTGCCGGCGGCCATACCCTTGACCAGATACTGCGCCAGGGCGAATTCGGCGGACAGCGCGGCGCGCCGCAGCAGATGGGCATCGGGAACATCGCGCCGGTTGGAGGTGTAGTGATCCAGGACCGCGTTCACAAAGTCCTGTTCATTCGAGGCGACCAGCCAGGCCATGTCATCGGCCGGGTCGCCGATGCGCAGGTCGGTCCAGCCCGTCACAGCGGTCACCCGGTCGCCGTCGACCAGCAGGTTGTCCTCGTGGAGGTCGCCGTGAACGACGCAGGGATTGAAGCGCCAGAGGGAGACGTCTTCCATGGCGTGTTCCCAGCGCCGCAGCAGCAGCGGCGGGATTTTTCCGGTCGTGGCGGCCTGGTCCAGTTCGTTGAGGCGCCGCTGGCGGAATTCGTTGGGGGTGTAGCTGGGCAGATCGGCATTGCTCACAAGTGACCGCGGGAGGTCATGAATCGCAGCCAACGCTGCCCCGATTTCGCGGGCAACGGCGGGGGAGCCGCTGCTGAGGTCGTCCAAGGATCGGGTGGCGCCGGCCAAGTGCGAGTAGACGAACGTGCTGAGCTGGCCCTGCCGGACAGTCCCCGCCACTGTGGGCATAAGGAACGGCAATTCGGCCCGGATGCCGGGAGCGAAGGCCCGCAGAACCAGGAATTCGGTTTCCAGCCGGGCGCTGGCTTCGGCGTGCCGGGGGGAGCGGACCCGCCAACGCTTGCCCTCGGAGTCCAGCAGGAGGGCTGCGTCGAAGTCCGCCGGATCGTCGGGCGCTGAGCTGACGGCGGTCGGGGTCAGGCCGGGGACCGCCGCTGTTGCTACAGCTGCCAGTTCGATAGGTTTCCTTCTCACCCTTCCACGGTAGGTCGAGCGGCGCCCAAGACGGCGATGCACTCCGGCGAGTCTTGAGATCGGGCGTAAATGAGGGCAAAACTAGGGCTAAATGCGCAGCAAACGGCCTGTCCCGCACACGCCGTGGAGCACGGGGCGGCGTGGGTGGCAAATGTCAATTGTCTGCCCGAGTCAGTACGGTGGGTATATGAGTCTTGCGGAGTCACCGGCATCATCACAAGCATCGTCACCGGCATCAGGAAAAACCCCCTCCGAATCCTCGGCACCAGAAGGTTCGGCACCGCAGGTGCATCTGCCGGCAAACCACCTGATGGAGACGGTTCTTCCCGTGCGCCCGGCACTGATAGACCGCGGATCCGCGGCCCGGGTGAATCCCGGAATGCTGGCGGACCTTCTCAGTTCAGGCTCGGCGCAGGCCATGGTGCTCTCCGGCCGGCAGGCCCTCGTCAGCGACAGCAGCCTTGTTCTCCTGAACGCGGCCGAGCTCGCCGGGCACCTGGCCAACACCCCGTATGCTCCGGAACACGTGATCTACCTCGGTTCAGCCCTGCCAGGTTCGGACCTCGACGCCGGCACCGAGCTGGTCCTCTTCGTTCTGCCGCTCCAGTTCGAAGTCCGGGCCGAGGAGTTCGAGGCCCACGTGGCCGGCATCCCCAGCGATGCGCAGTGGGCGGGTTTCCGCGATGTCGCTGCACGCTTGAACGCCACGGACACGGCGCTGTTCATCGAGGCCAGCGCCATCGCCAACTGGCACGCCACCCACACCCATTGCCCGCGCTGCGGAACCCCCACGCAGCCGGAGGCCGGCGGCTGGGTCCGGCGCTGCCCGGCGGATAACTCCGAGCACTTTCCCCGGACGGACCCGGCCATCATCGTGACCGTGGTGGGTCCCGACGGAAGACTGCTGCTGGGCGGAGGCGGTCCGGTCGACGCCCGAAACTATTCGACCCTCGCCGGCTTCGTCGAACCGGGGGAGTCGCTGGAACAGGCAGTGCAGCGCGAGATCGGCGAGGAAGTCGGGGTCCGCGTCACCGCTTCCCAGTACCTCGGGTCTCAGTCCTGGCCGTTCCCCGCCTCCCTGATGCTGGGTTTCACGGCCACCACACCGGATACCGAAGCCCGGCCCGACGGCGTCGAGGTCACCAGGGCGCGCTGGTTCAGCCGGAGCGAACTGCAGGAGGCGGTCCTCAGCGGCGAGATCGTCATTTCCAGCAGGCTCTCCATCGCCCGGTCCCTCATTGAACACTGGTACGGCGGCGTCATTCAGGACGCCGCGGACAGCGCCTGACCCGGCCGCCCCCATCCGCAGGACACCGACTACTGACTGAGCAGCAAGTGACCCCAGACAACAAATTGACCCCACAGACATTGACCACAGAGTCATTGAATACAGAGCGATTGAATACAGAGCAATTGAATTTCGGCGCAATCCCCGGCGGGGAGCCATCCGGTGGCGCCACACCCGGCGAGGCCGCCGAACCGGACACCCGCTCGCTCGAGGAACGGATCCTCGGCGGCCTGGACGCCGAGCAGCGCGAGGTCGCCAGCACCCTCCAGGGACCCATGTGCGTGCTGGCCGGCGCCGGCACCGGCAAAACCCGCGCCATCACACACCGGATCGCCTACGGGGTCCACTCAGGGGTGTACAGCCCGCAGCGCCTCCTGGCCGTCACCTTCACGGCCCGGGCCGCCGCCGAGATGCGCAGCCGGCTCCGTGACCTCGGAGTCGGCAACGTCCAGGCCCGCACCTTTCACGCCGCTGCGCTGCGCCAGCTGCAGTTCTTCTGGCCGCAGGCGGTCGGCGGCACCTTGCCCAACCTGCTGGACCACAAGGCACAGATGATTGCCGAGGCCGCGCGGCGGCTCCGGCTCAGCACGGACCGCGCCTCCATCCGCGATCTCGCCTCCGAAATCGAGTGGGCCAAGGTTTCCATGCTGACCCCGGCAAACTATCTGGAAAATGCCCAGGGCCGCGGCACTCCGGGCGGCTTCGACCTGACGGCCGTGGCGCGGGTCTTCCAGTCCTATGAGGACGTCAAGACGGACCGCAACGTCATTGACTTCGAGGACGTGCTGCTGATCACGGTAGGCATCCTGCAGGAAGACCCGAAGGTGGCGGCGACCGTCCGGGAACAGTACCGGCACTTCGTCGTCGACGAGTACCAGGACGTCTCGCCGCTGCAGCAGCGGCTCCTTGAGCTGTGGCTCGGCGGACGCGACGAGCTCTGCGTGGTGGGTGACGCCAGCCAGACCATCTACTCCTTCACCGGCGCCTCCCCGAAGCACCTGCTCGGCTTCCAGACCATGTATCCCGAGGCCCACGTCGTCAAGCTGATCCGGGACTACCGGTCCACGCCCCAGGTTGTCAGGCTCGCCAACGATCTCCTCGGCGGCCGGCGTAGCGGTGGTCCCGTGGCGGACGCCGCCTGGGCCACGCCGCTGCAGCTCGTGGCGCAGCGGCCGGCAGGCCCCGCACCGCGGTTCACAGAATGTTCGGATGACGAGGCCGAGGCCGCCACGGTCGCCGCGCGGGTCCGCGAACTCCTCGACGCCGGAACCCCGGCGAGCCAGGTCGCCGTACTCTTCCGCACCAACGGACAGTCTGAAGCCTACGAACAAGCGCTGGCCTCGGCCGGGATCGGGTACCAGCTGCGCGGCGGTGAGCGGTTCTTCGCGCGCAAGGAGGTCCGGGACGCCATCCTGCAACTCCGGGCCGCCACACGGGCCGTGGCCGAGACCGCCACGCCCGAGCCGCTCGGCCAGCTCGTCCGTGACATCGTCGCCTCCCTGGGCTACACGGATGCGGCGCCGCACAGCGGCGGCGCGACCAGGGAGCGCTGGGAATCCCTGGCCGCCCTCGTGGCACTGGCCGACGAACTCGTGATCAGCAGGGGCCCGCAGTTCGCACTCCCGGACTTCGTCAACGAGCTCCAGGAACGGTCCCTGGCCCAGCATGCACCGACCGTCCAGGGCGTCACCCTGGCATCCCTGCACGCCGCCAAGGGCCTCGAATGGGACGCCGTGTTCCTGGTCGGGCTGAGCGAGGGACTCGTGCCGATCTCGTTCGCCGACACCCCGGAAGCGGTGGACGAGGAACGCCGGCTCCTCTACGTGGGCATCACCCGCGCCCGCGAACACCTGTTCCTCTCCTGGTCCACTGCCCGGACACCGGGCGGGCGCGCCAACCGCAAGCCCTCACGCTTCCTGGACGGCCTGCGCCCCGACTCGGTGGCCAGCTCCCAGCTCCGGGGTAAGGGGCCTGCGCCGCGCCGGAAGGCGGCCGTCCCGGCGTCGTGCCGGGTCTGCGGCAGCATGCTCTCCAGCGGCGCCGAGCGCAAGGTGGGACGCTGCAACCAGTGCCCGCCCAGCTACGAGGAACAGACCTTCGACGCGCTGAGGCAATGGCGGAAGGACGTGGCCCTCGAGGCGGATGTCCCGGCTTTTGTCGTGTTCACCGATGCCACCCTGACCGCCATCGCCGAGGCTCGGCCCGAAACGCTGGAACAGCTGGCCCAACTCGCCGGCATCGGGCCGTCCAAACTGGAGAAGTACGGCGAGGCCGTCCTGGCGGTCCTGGCCGAAAGCACGGCGCTGTAATGTCCGGCGCAATGACGCCCGGCGCCGGCAGCGGCCGCGCTGGCAAGCCCGGACGCGTCAGCTCGGGGGGCTCCGGCGCCGTTCCGGCGAGCATACCGCTAACCACCGCCGACGGCGCACCCGTGCTGGTCCGCCGGTCCGCCCGCCGACGCCGCACCGTAGCCGCGTTCTGGGAAGACGGCACCGCCGTCGTCGCCATCCCTGCCTCCTTCAGCAGGGCCCAGGAACGGGAATGGGTTCACCGCATGCTCGAAAAACTCCGGCTCCAGGGGGCCAGGGGTGCGAAGGGTTCCGGCCGGCGGCGCCCCCGCAGCGATGCCGACCTTGCCGCCCACGCCGCCGAACTGTCGGCGAAGTACCTTGGCGGCAGGGCGGTGCCCTCCTCAGTCCGCTGGGTCACCAACCAGAATTCCCGCTGGGGTTCGGCCACACCGTCCGAAGGAACCATCCGGCTCTCGGCGAAGCTCCAGCCCATGCCGCAGTGGGTCATCGACTACGTGCTGCTGCACGAACTCGCCCACCTCCTGGTGGCTGGCCACGATGCCGCATTCTGGCGGCTGCTGGCGGCGTACCCGGAGACGGAGCGCGCCAAGGCGTTCCTGGACGGGGTCTCGTTCGCGACCTCACGCGGTCTGGCGCCCGGCGGCGGATACGACGAAGCCCCGGACGGAACCGAAATCCCGGCCGGGGCCCCTTAGCGAGCGACTAGGCCTTCGGCTTGCCGCCATCTTCCGGTCCGTGCTCGTCCGGTCCGCCGTCCTGACGGTCATCATCGTCGGCTGATTCCTGGCCGGACGCGCCGGGCTCCGCAGCGTCGTCAGGCTTTGCAGAATCCGCGGTGCCCTGTGACTTTGCGTCGCCCTCGGTGTCCGTGCCGTCCGTGCCGGCGGACTCGTCGAAACCGCCGTTGAGCAGCTTCTGCAGTGCGTCATCCACTTCGCTGTCGCTGGCTTCCGCGAGTTTCCGGCGTTCGCTGAAGCCCTGCGGATCCTCCAAGTCCTCTGCCGTGGGCAGCAGGTCGGGGTGGTGCCAGACGGCGTCGCGGCCTTCCATGCCACGCTCGGCCTTGAGCAAAGCCCAGAGCGTGGCGGCCTCACGGAGCCGGCGGGGCCGCAGTTCGAGGCCTACGAGGGAGGAGAACGCGTGCTCCGCGGGACCGCCGGTGGCCCGGCGCCGCCGGACGGTTTCACGCAACGCAGCGGCGGAGGGCAGCAGCTTCTCGGTCGCTCCCCAGGTGAGTTCGTCCACCCAGCCCTCCACCAGCGCAAGGGCCGTCTCCAGCTTTTCGAGGGCTTGCTCCTGGGCGGGAGTGCGCTGCGGCATGAAGACTCCCTGCGACAGCGCCTCCTGAATGCCCTCTGGGTTGCTGGGATCGATCTCCCGGGCGAGTTCTTCGATCTTGGACGTGTCGATGTGGATACCGCGGGCGTAGGCCTCGATCGCGCCGAGCAGGTGTCCGCGCAGCCAGGGGACCTGGACGAAGAGGCGGGCGTGCGCCGCCTCGCGCACGGCCAGGAACAGGCGGATGTCGTTCTCCGGCAGGCTGAGGCCCTCGCCGAACTTCGCCACGTTGGCCGGCAGGAGCGCCATTTCGAGGTCTGCCAGGGGCACGCCGATGTCCGTCGAGCTGACCACCTCGGCTGAGAGCGCGCCAATCGCCTGGCCAAGCTGCATGCCGAAGATCGCCCCACCCATGTTCTGGATCATCGAGGAGGCGCCGCCCATCATGGACTTCATTTCCTCGGGCATCTGCTCGGTCATGGCGGCGGAGAGCGCATTGGCAATGCTGTTGGCCACCGGCTCGGTCAGGCGCTTCCACGTCCCGAGGGTTTCCTCGACCCACTCGGCCCGGGACCACGCCCGGCCGATCAGTCCCGTGGCCGGAAGCCCGGTGACCTGGTCGAGCCAGAGTTCCGCCAGCCGGAGGGCCTCATCGACCTCACGAGACTGGTGGGCGGTGACCGACGGGTCAGATCCGCTGGCGGCCACCCGCCGGGCGTTCTCATGCGCCAGCTGCCAGTTCACGGGCCCTTCCGAGGGGGCGCTCATCATCGCTTGCACCTGGGAGAACATCTGGGCCAGGAGGTTTGGGTCGTCCGGGAGGCCGGCGGCCTTGGCGAGTTCGGCGGGGTCGATATTGCCCATGCCCTGGCCGCCCATCAGGTTCTTGAGCATTTCGGCCAAGGGATCCTTGGGTTCCTCGTCGCCATTGGACGGATTGAGTGGGTTGGAGGTCATGATCCCGCCGATCGTCGGTGTGGCTGCTTCTCAACTTCACGGTACCCCTCGGCAAGAGCGGCTGTCTGCCGAAACCGCGCCACGTTCGCTGTCGGCAAAGAGCGCTCCGGGGTGCCGAGCGCGTAGGCTTGGAAGTTGGAATATTTGCACGCCACGGCCTCGGGTGAGGCTGCGGCCCTGGTGCGTGGTGGCGGTGTCCTCGCAGGCTTGTCCTGTCGGGGCGCCCGCCCCCTTGTGCCGGCACGGAGAGGTCGTTCAATGACAGTCACCCAAGGTGAGCAGCCCGCCAGCGACCCAGCGGCCGGCCCTGTCCGGGGCAGAAGGGCGCGCCTGGCAGGCCTGGGCGTGCGGCGCAAGCGCAACAACCGGTCATCAGCCATGCTGGTCTCGGGGCTGCTGGCCGCGGCCTTGGGCATCGCTGCGGTGAGCCTGCCGGTGCCCTACGTGATCGAGTCTCCCGGACCCACGTTCAACACAATCGGCCAGGACAACGGCAAGCCTGTCATCAGCGTCAGCGGCCACGAGGCGTTTCCCGCCAAGGGCAGCCTGGACCTCACCACTGTCTACGTCGACGGCGGCCCCAACGGTCCCGTCAGCGTCGTCGAGGCGTTTTCGGCCTGGCTCAACGGAACCAAAGCTGTCTACCCCCAGGAGCTGCTGTTCCCGAGCGGCGTCACCAAGGAGCAGTCCCAGCAGGAGAGCGCGACGGCGATGACCACCTCCCAAGAGAACGCCGTAGCCGCTGCACTGAAGGATCTGAATATTCCGTTCGGGCAGAAAATGCAGGTGGCCGGCCTCCCGGACGACTCCGCCTCGAAGGGACTGCTGCAGGCAGGGGACATTCTGGTCTCCATCAATGACAAGCCCATCACAGCCCTCGGCGTCGTCCAGGCGGAACTGGCCGCCGGCAACGGCAAACCCGTCAAGGTCATCGTGGAACGCGCCGGCGCCCGGGTGCCTGTCACCATCACTCCGGCCAAAAACAGCGCGGGCCGCTACATCCTCGGCGTCTTGCTGCAGTACAAGTTCACCTTCCCCTTCAACGTCACCATCTCACTCGACAAAGTCGGCGGCCCCAGCGCGGGCATGATGTTCGCGCTTGGCATCATCGACACCGTCACCCCGGGCGACCTGACCGGCGGCAAGCACATCGCCGGGACCGGAACCATCACCCCGGACGGTGCCGTGGGACCCATCGGGGGGATCGCCCAGAAAATGCAGGGGGCGCGGTCCGGCGGGGCCACGTTGTTCCTGGCCCCGGCAGCCAACTGCGACGACGTCCTGGGCCACATCCCGGACGGACTGCAAGTAGTCCGGGTCGAGAACCTCACCGAGGCTCGCAAAGCTGTGGAAGTGGCCGCGTCAGGCGGCGACACATCGGGCCTTCCGGTATGCACTAGCAACTAGACTGACCGCGGAACTAAGCGCCGGCCCCACTCGTGGCATTAGTGACGGCCGCCGCCGTCCCTCGGGCACCCTTTCGCAGGGCCCTGACGGAACGGCAGCGGCGGCCGTTAGAATGCATCAAACCTGCAATACAGGCACTTAGTCGCCCGACTGAGTCACAGCAGCGACTAGTAACTAAAAACCAGCAGTAGACGACCAGCTATGAGGTACCGAGTTTGTCCCGTCCCGCCAGCACTGTCCCGCCCGGAAGACCCCAGACACGACGCGGCGCCCTGACGCCGACGCTGATCATCGTGGCCCTGATCGTGGTCGGATTCATCTTCTTCGCCAATGTCTGGACGGATGTCCTCTGGTACCAGCAGCTGGGCTTCTTCGAAGTGTTCCTGACCGAGAACCTGGCCAGGATCGGGATCTTCATGACCGGTTTCGCGGTCATGTTTACTGCCGTCTTCTTCGCCATCCGGATTGCCTACCACGCCCGGCCGGTGTACGCCCCCGACTCGGAAATCCGGGACAACCTGAACCGCTACCAGGCCCAGCTCGAACCCGTCCGACGCGTCGTGATGGTGGGGATTCCTATCCTCTTTGGCCTGTTTGCCGGCAGCGCCGCCGCCAGCCAGTGGCAGAAAGTGCTCCTGTTCCTGAACCAGGAGCCCTTCGGCCAGAATGATCCTCAGTTCGGCCTGGACATCAGCTTCTACCTCATGACCCTTCCGTTCCTCGGCTTCGTCACCGGGTTCCTCATCAGCGTCACCGTGGTCGCTGGCCTCGCCGGCATCCTCACGCACTACCTCTACGGCAGCATCCGGATCATGGAACGTGGGATCTTCACCAGCCGCGCCGCCCAGATCCACCTGGCTGTCACGGGCGCCGCCTTCCTGCTGCTGATGGGCATCAACTTCTGGCTGGACCGCTATTCCACCGTGCAGAACAACGGCGGACGCTGGGCCGGTGCGCTGTACACGGATGTGAACGCCGTCATTCCGACCAAGGCCATCCTGGCCGTGGCCGCGGCGATCGTCGCCGTGCTGTTCATCGTCGCCGCGGTGATCGGCAAGTGGCGCCTGCCCGTGATCGGCACCGCCATGCTTATCATCACGGCCATCCTGGCCGGCGGCGTCTACCCGTGGGTCATCCAGCAGTTCCAGGTCCGGCCCTCGGAGCAGACGCTGGAGAACGAATTCATCAAGCGGAACATCGTCATGACCCGTGCCGCCTACGGACTGGATAAGGTCCAGGAAAAGCGGTACAACGCCACCACCGCCGCCACCACCGGTGCGCTGGCCCCCGATGCGCAGACCACCGCCAACATCCGTCTGCTCGATCCGAACCTGATCTCAGATGCGTTCTCGCAGCTTGAGCAGTACCGGCCCTATTACCAGTTCCCCAGCGCCCTGAATGTGGACCGCTACGTGATCGACGGCAAGGTCCAGGACACGGTCATCGCCGTCCGCGAACTCAACCCGGACGGGCTGGCCACCAACCAGCAGTCCTGGCTGAACCGGCACGTGGTCTACACGCACGGCTACGGCGTCGTCGCGGCCAAGGGCAACAAGTTCACCGTGGACGGCAAACCGGACTTCCTGCAGTCGGGCATCCCGTCCACCGGCGCGCTCGGCAACGATTCGACCTATCAGCCCCGCGTCTACTTCGGCCAGGACTCGCCCGACTACTCGATCGTGGGCGCCCCGGCCGGTGCCCCGCACCGCGAGCAGGACCGGCCCGCGGCCAAGGAAGGCGACGGCGAAACGCAGTACACCTTCACCGGCAACGGCGGCCCGAACGTCGGCAGCTTCTTCAACAAGATCCTCTACGCGGTCAAGTTCCAGTCCTCGGACCTGCTGCTTTCCGACGGCGTGAACGCCGAGTCCCAGATCCTCTACGACCGCAACCCGCGCGACCGCGTCGAAAAGGTAGCGCCCTACCTGACCGTGGACGGCAATCCTTATCCCGCCGTCGTCGACGGCAGGGTGAAGTGGATCGTGGACGGGTACACCACGAGCCCGTACTTCCCGTACTCGCAGCAGGAGCAACTCTCCGCGGCGACGGCCGACTCACAGACCGCCGCGAATCGGACGGTAGCCCTGCCGAACAGCTCGGTGAACTACATCCGCAACTCGGTCAAGGCCACCGTGGACGCCTACGACGGCTCCGTGACCCTCTACGCCTGGGATGACCAGGACCCGGTCCTGAAGGCCTGGCAGAAAGTCTTCCCCACGTCGGTGAAGCCCTATACCGAGATGTCCGGTGCGCTCATGAGCCATGTGCGGTACCCGGAGGACCTGTTCAAGGTTCAGCGCGAGCTCCTCGGCCGATACCACGTGACCAACCCAGACAGCTTCTACACCAACATTGACGCCTGGTCCGTCCCCAACGACCCCACCGTCAAGGACGAGGTCAAGCAGCCGCCGTACTACATGTCACTGAAGATGCCCGACCAGGACAAGCCGGCGTTCCAGCTGACGTCGTCGTTCATCCCGCAGGTGGTCAACGGCAACGCCCGCAACGTGCTCTACGGTTACCTGGCCGCGGACTCCGACGCCGGCAACCAGAAGGGCGTCAAGGCGGACAGCTACGGCCAGCTCAGGCTCCTGCAGATCCCGCCGGAGACCCAGGTCCCGGGCCCCGGCCAGGCGCAGAACAAGTTCAACTCCGACCCCACCGTCTCGCAGGCCCTCAACCTGCTGCGCCAGGGTGCGTCGGCGGTGCTCAACGGCAACCTCCTGACGCTGCCGGTCGGCGGCGGCATGGCGTACGTCCAGCCCGTCTATCTGCGATCCACGGGTGAAACCTCCTACCCGACGCTGCAGCGCGTCCTGGTGGCGTTCGGCGACAAGATCGGGTTCGCGCCCACGCTGGACGAGGCACTGAACCAGCTGTTCGGCGGGAATTCGGGGGCCGCGGCAGGGGACAAGCCGAACAAGGGCCAAACGCCGGCCACACCCACCCCAGGGGGCGCACCGGCAGCGCCAGGCAGCACCGACGCGAAGGCTGAACTGAAGGCCGCCCTGGACGAGGCAAACGCCGCGATCAAGGCCGGCCAGGAGGCCCTCGCGAAGGGCGACTTCGCGACCTATGGTGAACAGCAGAAAAAGCTAAATGCCGCCTTGCAGAAGGCGCTCGAGGCCGAAGCGAAGCTGGAAGCCCCGGCTGCGCCGGCGGGCACCGCTTCTCCATCGGCATCACCGTCGGCCTCGCCGTCAGCCACGGCCGGCGGCTGACGCGGCGCTAGCAACTAGCGCTGCGCTACAGCAAAGCACAGGCTGTGCGCGGTCCTCGGGCCGGGTTTGCCCCTCCACGGAGAGGCAAGCCCGGCCTGTGGCGCAGACGGGCCCGCCCCGGTCTGCGCGTCTTGGGCCGCGGGTGTCCCGTGCACCCGGCCGCACCCGCGGCCGGCGAGATGCACATCACGTCACCCCGATTTGGCCTCAAGTTCACCGGCAGGTAGAGTTGATCTTGCGACGCGGGGTGGAGCAGTTCGGTAGCTCGCTGGGCTCATAACCCAGAGGTCACAGGTTCAAATCCTGTCCCCGCAACTGGAGAAAAGGTCCGGAACACTGGAAACAGTGTTCCGGACCTTTCGCTTTAAGCGCCGCGGTGGCCCGGGGAGCCGGGAACGCGTTGTAGGACAAAACCTGTGTTAATGCCGGGCGTCCCAGTTGCGTCCTGCGGGACCGGTAAATTGAACTGGACTCGGATACCGGACGCGACCGCAAGCGACCTGGTTGGGCCGGACTGGACTGGGCTGGCCCGGACTGGACCCCGTTTGGGGACGTGGTCAGGGCCGCCCGGAAACTAGGGTAGAGTTGATCAAGCGACGCGGGGTGGAGCAGTTCGGTAGCTCGCTGGGCTCATAACCCAGAGGTCACAGGTTCAAATCCTGTCCCCGCAACCAGGAATCACCAGCAGTACACAGAAAGGCCCGGATCTGATGATCCGGGCCTTTTCTGTTTTTCCGCGGACGCCTACCGCCGCGGACTGCTACCGCTGTGGACGGCGGACTGCTACCGCCCCGGACCGCTACGGCTGCGGCTGAGGGCGGCCACCGCTGGGAGCGGCGCAACCGGGGCCTGCCGGCCCCGGCCACCTGTCAGCCGTCCTTGAGCCGTTGGTAGGTCGCCAGTGCACGCGCCCGGGACTCGGCAAGGTCCACGATGGGTGCGGGGTAGCCGGTGGCGGGGCCGTGGGTCTTCCATGGCTCGTGGACGGCTTTGTCGTCCAGTGCGGCGAGCTCGGGTATGTAGCCGCGCAGGTATCGTCCTGCGGTGTCGAACTTCTTGCTCTGCGTGACAGGGTTGAAGATCCGGAAATACGGCGAGGCGTCGGCCCCCGAGCCCGCGACCCACTGCCAATTGGCCGGGTTGCTCGCGGCATCGGCGTCCACCAGGGTGTCCCAGAACCAAGCCTCGCCGAGCCGCCAGTCGGCCAGCAGGTTCTTCACCAGGAAGGACGCCGCGGCCATCCGCACCCGGTTGTGCATCCACCCCGTCTGCCAGAGCTGGCGCATGCCCGCGTCCACCATCGGGTAGCCGGTGCGGCCCTGCTGCCAGGCTTCCAGTTCGGCGCCCGATGCCGGCTGCCACTCGAAGCGGTCGAACTCCGGCCGGTAATTCCGCGTCGCCAGGTCCGGATTCTCGTAGAGCAGCTGCCAGCAGAATTCCCGCCAGCCAAGTTCGGAACGGAAGATCCCGACGTCGGCCGGCGCCCCCGGCGCAAAGCTGTCCCGCAGCGTGTGCCAGATCCGGAAGGGACTGATTTCGCCAAAACGCAGATGCGGGGAAAGCCGGCTGGTACCTTCGACGCCGGGGACGTCGCGGCCGGTGCCATATTCTGCTGCCGGCCCGTCCACGAAATCCATGAGCCGGCTGTAGGCGCCGGCTTCACCCGGTGTCCAGGTGCCGGCCAGTCCGGAGCTCCAGTCGGGATGCCGGGGGAGCAGACCCCAGGCCTCGAGCGTTTCGCTCTCCGGCAGGCTGCCGCTGCGCGTGCGTGCCGGGGCCGGGAGCTGGTCCGGGGCCTCCAAGGGCTGCCGGGGCTCGGTGCCGGTCAGGCAGGCCTTCCAGAACGGCGTGAAGACCTTGTAGGGACCATCGCTGCCGGTCCGCACGGTCCATGGCTCGAACATGAGGTTTGCCTGGAAGCTCGTGGCGCTGATGCCGTGCTCGGTGGCCCAGCTCTTCAGGCCGGCGTCGACCGTGCGTTCGGGCCCGCCGTAACGGCGGTTCCACAGCAGCGTGTCGGCCGATGTTTCCACCGCCAGGTCCTGGATGATCCGGGCGGCCGGCCCGCGGCGGAGCAGCAGCCGCGAGCCCGCGGCCTCCAGCGCGCCGGCCAGCTCGGCCAAGGAGTGGTGGAGCCACCACTTCACCGCTCCGCCCAGTGGCCGGATGCCGGGCGACTCCTCATCCAGGACATAGACGACGGTCAGGGGTGTGTGCAGGGCGGCGGCCTCCGCCAGCGCCGGATTGTCATCCAGCCGGAGGTCGTCACGAAGCCAAACAAGGGTCGCAGACATGGATCCACGGTACACGCGCGGCGGCCGGCACCGCCGCCAGTAGGGTGCAACGAAGGACACAACAAGGGCCGGGCTCCGGCGGGCGAACCTGTGGTGTCAGGCTCACCCGCCGGCGTCCGGCCCCTGGGTCCGTAACGTGCGTGGGTCAGAGCTTGTCGAAGTCGGCCTCGTCTACCGTGGATTCAGACTCGGCGCTCTTGTCGCCGGCGCCGATGGCGGCGGGGGAGCCGCCGGACTTCAGCGCTGCCAGCCGGGCTTCGATCTCGGTCTGCTCGCCCAGATCCTCCAGCGAGTTGAACTGGGCGTCCAGGCTCGATTCAGCGAGTTCCTGCTGGCCGCGGACCTTGGCTTCTTCGCGGCGGATCTTCTGTTCGAAGCGGCCCACCTCGGAGGTGGGGTCCATGATGTTGATGCTCTTGAGGGCGTCGTGGACCTGGGTCTGGGCCGCCACGGTCTTGGACCGGGCCACCAGCTCATTGCGCTTGCTGGTCAGTTCGTTGAGCTTGCCCTTCATCTGGTCAAGACCGTGCTTGAGCTTGTCCACCACCTCGGTCTGGGACGCGATGCTCGGTTCGGCGGCCCTGGCCTCGTTCTCAGAGCCCATCTGCCGCTGCAGGGCAACCTTGGCCAGGTTGTCGAACTTCTCCGCGTCGCCGACGTCGCCCTTGGCGCGGTATTCGTCGGCTTTGCGCGACGCGGCGAGGGCCTTCTTGCCCCAGTCCTGGGCGTTGCGGACGTCCTCGTTGTAGTCGTCCTGGAGCATGCGCAGGTTGCCGATGGTCTGGGCCACGGCGGACTCGGCCTCCGCGATGTTGTTCGTGTAGTCGCGGACCATCTGGTCCAGCATTTTCTGCGGATCCTCGGCCTGGTCCAGCAACGAGTTGATGTTTGCCTTCGCCAGCTGCGCCATGCGGCCGAAAATGGACTGCTTAACCATGGTGTTACCTTTCGTCCTGCTCCGTTGTCTCACTGATTCCAGTGATCGATGTGTGTCGCATGTATCCGCTGTCCGGTCCGTTGCGGCCGGAGCGTGGTCTGTACCGTTCCCGTCCCTGTTTCCCGAAGCTGTGTCCCGTGCGGGGGTGGCTACAGGCTAGAAACTGCCGGAATCGCCGCCGCCGAAGTCTCCTCCGCCGCCAAAGTCGCCGCCGCCACCCCAACCGCCGCCGGAGTCGTCGCCGCCCCAGCTGCCTCCGCCGCCGCCCCAGCCTCCGCCGCCTCCGCCGTGGAGGATCGAGTTGATAAGGATTCCGCCGAGGATCGCGCCGCCAAGGCCGCCTCCGCCGCTGCCGCCGAACACCCCGCCACGGCCGTAGCCCTGGTTGGCGTAGCCGCCGAATTGGTCAACATCTGACTGGGCCAGCTGCGCGGCCTGCGACGCCAGTGCGTGGGCCTGCTGCGCGTACTGCAGCGCGGTGACCGGGTCCGTGCGGGAGATGGAGAGCGCATAGTCCAGGTTCCGCTGGGCTTCCGCCAGGCGTGTGCGGGCATCGGTGCCCACGCCTCCGCGGCGGGCGGTGATGTAGTCCGACGTCGCGCTGATCTGGGCCTGGGCCGACATGATGCTCTGCTGCAGCGAGGCCTGGGCGCGGCGCGCCTGTTCCTGCTGGTCGCGGATTCCGCCCAGGGACTGGTCCAGGGTCTGGTGCGCCGTTTCGACCCGTTCCAGGGTGGCGATGGGATCGATCTTGCCGCCCTGAATTTCCGCCTTGACCTGCGCGAGCGCCGCTTCCACGGCGGCCACCGGGCCGGACAGTTCAGGATGGGCGCCGGACTGGAGCATCGCTTTCGCCTGCGCCAGGTCCTGGGCGGTGTCGACGACGGCGGCTTCCAGGCCACTGCGTGCCTCGTCGAGGCTGCCAGCCACCTTGGTGATGGCACCAATCAGCACGTTCGTCTGGTGCAGGCTTTCCTCGGCTGCCCGCACGGCCACGGCGGCAAGGCTGTTCTCGCCAGCGGCGAGCTTTTCCTGCGCCGCGGTCGAGGCGTTCTGCACGAATTCGAGGCGTTCCTTGGCCTGGTTGATGTTGTCCGCAACCTGGACCAGGGCGCTCTCGGCGTATTTGGCGCGCAGCTCCGTCAGGGACTGTTCGGCGCTGGCAATCTTTGCCTCGGCATCCGCTGCTCCGGCGCCGACGGCCGCGAGGGCCTGCGGGGCGTTCTTTTCCAGCTCGCGGAGGGAATCGAAGTCCGCCTTCTGCTCCTGCAGCGAGGCCAGTGCGGCCTCGGAGCGGCGGATGATTTCGCCGAGCCAGCTCCGCTGCTGCTCCTCGGTGTCGGGGATGTGGTCGTCGAGCTGCTGCTGCAGCTTGAACGACTCCGTCATGTGGCCCTTGGCCTCCTGCAGCGCCTTGGTGAAGTTACCCACCGCGGAGTCACCATATTGGGCCTGGGCGAATCCGAGTTCCTGCTCGCTGGACTTGATGGCGTCGTCGGCCTCGATCAGCAGCGAATCGCTCTTTCGGCGCAACTCCACCACGCTGAGGCCCGCCAGTGGATCGGCCTCCGCACCCTGCGGCCCGGAGGAGGCCCCGGCACCCTGGCCGGCCTTCTTCCTGCGGTTGCGGAAGTACAGGTAGGCTCCGCCACCTGCCACGGCGACGACGCCGACTCCCACCAGCACGGCGCTGCCCGCACCGGCGTCGGACGGCACGGTGCCGCTGCCGCCGGACGCGGCGTCGCCCACCGCAGCTGCGGTATCAATGGCCGCCTGCGCGAAGTCGCGCTTTCCGCCGGCCAGGTTCGGAACTATCGCGTTCTGGGTGATGTTGGACGTCTTGGAGTAGATCGGGCTGGCCGTGCTGGGGGAGAAGTAGTAGTGCCCGTCGTCGGACATGGTCAGGATGACGTCGGCCTTGCCCATGCCCTTGTTCTCCGCGACGGTCTTTGCCCATTGCGCGGGGTCGGCCGGATTCTCGAACGTCTTTGCCGTGACGACGTAGAGGTTGTACTTGTGGTCCTTCAGGAGCTTCTGGATGGCGTCCTGGACTTCGGCCTTGCGGCCGCCGAGCACGTTCGCGCTGTCCACGATGTTCTGCCCGGACGGAATGGTCACCGGATCTTCGGCCAGGGCTGGAGCGGCGGGGAGCGCCAGCAATCCAGCGACGCCAAGAACGGCGAGGAAACGATTCAACTTAGACCGCATGTGCAACCCTTCAGCACTTCTGGGACCGGTTCGGTCGAACCAGCCGTCACAGAATGCAGCAGCGCCCCCACGCAGATGTAAAGCGCCGCAGGTCGCTGTGGCATTTCCATTTGATTCTATGGTGCACCCAAATGGCAGTCCACCTAGGGGAATATGCCACCAGCGAAACGCGCCTAAACTGGGAAATACAGGCCCGGAGGCCGCAAACTATCCGTTCAGGAACCTCCCAGCAAATGTCCGCTCTAGTGTCAGCCTGAGCGTCCATAGTTATAGGCAGACGAGGATGAAAGGAAGTCTCATGACTGAGAACCCAGTGCCGGGTGCGTCACCGGAGCCGACGCAACAGAACCGGGAACCGGCGGGGCAGCAGGCGGGCTCGCCGGAACAGACGCATGCCGTAAACGCGCCCGAGGCGGCGTCCGGCAACCCGGCACCCTCACAGCCAGCAGTGGGAAGCCCAGCACCTGGAAGCCCTGCACCCGAGAACCCGACCCTCCGGCTGGACCGCGCCGAGGACGGAGCACCGCGTCCGGTGTACCAGCAGCAGCCCTCCGCCGCGGACACCCAGCAGCTCGGCGCGCCCGCCCAGCACACCAGTCAGTACGGTGCGTTCTCCCAGGCCGGCCAGGGCCAACCCGCCCAGCCCTCCCACCCGCCCTATGGTCAGTCCCAGCCAGGTCAGTCCCAGCCAGGCCAGGCGCAGTACGGCCAGTCTCACTACGGCGGCCCTTACGGCGCCAACCCCGGCGGCCAGCCGGCGGCGGGTCCGTCCTATGGACCGGGCCCGGGCTTCGCGAACAACCCGGCGCACGCCCCTAAGCGCAAGGCGGCGTTTGGTGTCCCAACCCTCGTGGCCAGCATCGTGGCGGCCGGCCTGATCGGCGGCGGCGTGGTCGCTGGCAGCAACGCGCTGTTGTTGGACCGCTCCTCCGCTGCCGCCACGAGCGACACCACCCAGGCCGGTCCGGTGATCGTCAACAACAGGGACGCCGTCAACGCCATCACCGCCGCCGCCCTCAAAGCTTCCCCCAGCGTGGTGACCATCAAGGCAACCAGCGGCAGCGACGGCGGTACCGGCAGCGGGATCATCCTCGACGCCGAGGGCCACGTGCTGACCAACACCCACGTGGTCACTCTCGACGGCAAAACCGCGAACGCCACCATGGAGGTCCGGACGAGTGACGGCAAGGTCTACTCCGCGAAGATCGTCGGTACCGACCCGCTGTCCGATCTCGCCGTGATCAAGATCGACAACCCCTCGGGACTGGTCCCGGCAACGCTGGGAGACTCGGGCAAGCTGAACGTCGGCGATACCGCCGTCGCCATCGGATCGCCGCTGGGACTCACCGGCACAGTCACGGACGGTATCGTCTCGACCCTGAACCGGACCATCAGCGTGGCGTCCTCGGCTGCGCCGAAGAACGGCGCGGATAACTCCCAGGGCGGGGACCAGGGCTTCCAGTTCGCGCCTCCGGGCGGTGGCGCGACCCCGAACACCGCGGACCAGGGGTCCATTTCGATCAACGTCATCCAGACAGATGCGGCCATCAACCCGGGCAACTCCGGTGGCGCGCTGGTGGACACCAAGGGTGAAGTCATCGGCGTGAACGTCGCGATCGCCTCCGCAGGCGGCGACTCAGCCACCGGAAGCAGCAGCGGCAACATTGGCGTGGGCTTCAGCATCCCCATCAACAACGCCAAGCGCGTGGCCCAGGAGATCATCAGCGGCGGCAAAGCCACCCACGGGCAGTTCGGCGTCAGCGTGAAGCCCAAGGCCGCCGGTTCGTCCTCCTCCGGGTTCTCGGTGGGCGCCGAGGTCGCAACTGTCGAGTCCGGATCGGCCGCTGACAAGGCCGGCATCAAGGTCGGCGACGTGGTGACGAAGTTCCAGAACCTGACCATCAGCGATCCCAACCAGCTGACCGCGGCAGTGCGCGAACAGCCCGCCGGGGGCACGGTCAAGGTGACGGTCCTGCGCGGCGGCCAGCTGAAGGACTTCGACGTGACCCTCGGCGCTGCGGCCGAGCAGTAGAAGCCGAGCAGTAATAAGCAGTGCAGTAGTTAGGATGGCCGGGCGGCACCAATCGGTGCGGCCCGGCCTTTCCGTGTCCGGCTCCTGCCGAAGATTCCCGGGACCGGGCGGGGCGCTGACACAGGCGTTAACCGAGGCCGCGCTGCCCGCCGGCTATATGGTTAGCTAGGAACAGCCCGGCTACCGGGTGTTCCGTGGCCAAGACCCCGCCAGGGGCGGCTGTCCACCCGCATGGAAGGCTGCTGTAGACACAGTGGAAGAAACTCTAAAAATCATTGTGCTGGTCAAGCACGTCCCGGATGCGCAGTTCGACCGGCACCTCACTGGTGAGGCCAACACCGTGGACCGCTCCGAGAGCATCCTGTCCGAACTGGATGAGTATGCCCTGGAAGCTGCCCTGCAGCTGAGCGAGGCCCGCGGTGGGGAAGCGGCCGGCAACAAGGTCATTGCCCTGAGCATGGGGCCGGCCGGGGCCGTCAACGCAGTGAAGAAATCCCTCCAGATCGGAGCTTCTGAAGGCGTGCACCTCAGCGACGAGGCCCTGGCCGGATCCGATGCCGCAGCCACCTCGCTGGCACTGGCCGCCGCGATCCGCCACCTGGGCGCGGACGCCCCGGCGGACCTCATCCTCACCGGTATGGCCTCCACAGACGGTGAGACCTCGCTGGTCCCGGCACAGCTCGCCGAACGTCTGGGGCTCCCACAGGTAACTTTTGCCGCGTCGCTGGAGCTCGACGCCGGCAAGCTCACCGCCCGCCGCGACGGCGACACCCACGCGGACACCATTGAGGCCGAACTGCCGGCCGTCGTTTCCGTCACCGACCAGATCAATGATCCGCGGTACCCGAACTTCAAGGGCATCATGGCGGCGAAGAAGAAAACCATCACCACCTTGAGCCTTGCCGACATCGGCGTCGACCCGGCCCAAGTGGGCAAGACAGGTTCCTGGACCGCCGTCGAGACCGCAGAGGTCCGGCCGCCGCGCACGGCCGGCACCATCATCACCGACGAAGGCGACGCCGGCATCCAGCTGGTTGAGTTCCTGGCTGCCCAGAAGCTGCTCTAAAGGGGATTATCCGAACATGGCAAAAGTACTCGTTTTCATCGACAACCCCGGCCAAGCGCTGAAAAAGCCGAGCCTGGAACTGCTCACCATCGCCCGCTCCCTCGGCGAACCGGCCGTCGCCTTCAATGGCGAACTGCACGACGACGCCGCTGCGGACCTTGCCGCGTACGGCGTCCAGGCACTCTACCGGCCGTCTGCGGCCGACCTCGACGACTATCTTGTGGGCCCCAAGGCGTCCTACCTGGCCGCCGCGGTCCAGACTTCCGGTGCCACCGTGGTCCTGACCGAGAACTCGGCCGAGAGCAAAGAAATCGCCGCCCGGCTCAGCATCAAGCTCGGCGCCGGTGTCATCACCGACGTCGTGGCCGTGGACCCCGACGGTACGGCGCACAAGTCCGTGCTGGCCGGCTCCTACACCACCACGGCGAAGGCCACGACGCCCGTGGCCGTTCTCACCGTCAAGCCCAACAGCATCACGCCCGAGCCTGCCGTCACCGGCACGGCACCAGAGGCCGTGACAATCGCGGTCCCGGAGACGGCCACCGCCGCCTCCGCCCGGGTCACGGCACGCAGAGAAAAGCCCGAAAGTGGGCGCCCCGATCTGACCGAGGCGCGGATCGTCGTCGCCGGCGGCCGCGGCGTGGACGGCAACTTTGGTCCGCTGGAGGAACTCGCCGACGCCCTGGGTGCGGCCATCGGCGCCTCGCGGGCCGCCACGGACGCCGGCTGGATCGGCCACGACGCGCAGATCGGCCAGACCGGCAAGACCGTCTCGCCGCAGCTCTATATCTCTGCGGGGATTTCCGGAGCCATCCAGCAGAAGGCCGGCATGCAGACCGCCAGGGTGATCGTGGCCGTAAACAAGGACGCCGAATCGCCGGTTTTCGAGATCGCGGACTTCGGCGTTGTGGGCGACCTCTTCCAGGTCCTGCCGCAGGCAACCGCGGAAATCAAGAAGCGCAAAGGCTGACTGAATGAGCACCAACGCCGTTCCGGCGCAAAGCCCGTTCGACCCTGGGAGCTCCCGGATCGAACGGGTGCTTTGTTTCACGGCCCACCCCGACGACATCGACTTCGGCGCCGCCGGCACCGTGGCAGCCTGGACCGCCGCAGGAGTCCAGGTCAGCTACTGCATCATGACCGACGGCGACGCCGGCGGCTTTGATCCCGCCCAGCGCGACGAAATCGTACGGCTGCGTGTTGCGGAGCAGCAGCGCGCCGCCGCCCTGGTCGGCGTCACGGACATCCATTACCTGCACCAGCGTGACGGCTACCTCGAACCCTCGCACGAGGTGATGCGCGAGGTGGTGCGCCTGATCCGGCAGCTCCGGCCCGACGTCGTGCTGTCCATGCACCCGGAACGCAACTGGAACCGGATCCAGAAGAGCCATCCGGACCACCTGGCTGTGGGGGAGGCCGTCACCCGTGCCGTGTATCCCGCGCTGGAAAACCCGTTCGCCTACCCGGAGCTGGCCGAGTCCGGGCTTGAGGCGTACAAGCTGCCTTGGCTGTGGCTGTTCGCCGGACCGGAGGAGCGCGAGAACCACTTTACGGACGTCACGGACCACGTCGAGAGCAAGCTGGCCGCCGTCCATATCCACGTCAGCCAGCATCCCGACGTTGAGGCCATGGAGCGCACAGTCCGCGGGCTCATGCTCAGCACGGGAGCACGCGCCGGACTACCGGCCGGGCGCAGCGCCGAGGCCTTCCATGTCGTTGCAGTCAACGGCCCGGGAACCATTGCCGGCTTCTAGTGTTGCCCGCACCACAGTCTCTGCCTTATGCTGGCATCTGTTTAAATCATATTTATTTGATGGAAGGCAGACTTTGATGGCGAAGACTGCGCAACACCCCGTACTTGTAATCATGGGCGTCTCCGGCTCCGGCAAATCAACCGTGGCCGGACTGCTGGCCGGCCGGCTGGGCTGGGATCTTGCCGAAGGCGACGACCTCCACCCGGAAGCAAACGTGGCGAAGATGCACGCAGGAGAGCCGCTGACCGATGAGGACCGGTGGCCTTGGCTGGAAACCATTGCGGACTGGATCCGGGCCCACACGGAGGCCGGGACCCCCGGCGTCGTGACCTGTTCGGCGCTGAAGAAGCGGTACCGGGACATCCTGCGCGGCGAAGGGGTGGTGTTCGTGTTCCTCGAGGGATCACGGGACAAGATCTCCGACCGGCTGGCCTCCCGGCACGGGCACTACATGCCCCAGTCGCTGCTGGAGTCACAGTTCGACGCACTCGAAGCGCCCACGGCGGGCGAAAACTTCATTTCCCTGTCCGTCTCCGCCACACCGGCGGAAGAAGCACAGGAAATCATCACCCGACTTAGCCTCGACGCCGCCAACCCCAGGCCCTGAGCCTACCCGCGTTCTGGCGCGGACCAAGGAATTTTGTGAAATCTCTGATAGCAATGCCGCTTCCTGCTGCCGTTGATGGCGGATCCGGCGTCAACACCCAACTACTGATCATCGCCGGCCTGGGCATCGCCCTGCTCGTAGTACTGATCGCCAAGTTCAAGTTCCACCCCTTCCTTGCCCTGATTCTGGGGTCCGGTTTCGTCGGCCTCGCCGCTGGCGTGGAACCGGCGAAGGTGATCGCCAACTTCGAAGACGGTGTGGGCGGCGTCCTGAAGGAAGTCGGCCTGCTGGTCGCGCTCGGCGCGATGCTGGGCAAGCTGCTCGCCGACTCCGGCGGCGCCAACCGGGTGGTCGACACCCTCCTGGCCAAGGCCACCGGAAACAAGCTGGTCTGGTCCATCACCCTCGTTGCCGTGATCATCGGCCTGCCGATGTTCTTCGAGATCGGGCTCGTCCTGCTGCTGCCGGTGATCGTCCTGGTCACCCAGCGCTCGAAGATGCCGCTCATGCGCATCGCCATCCCGGCACTGGCCGGCCTGTCCGTGCTGCATGGCCTGGTGCCCCCGCACCCCGGACCGCTGATCGCGATCAGCGCACTCAAAGCTGACTTGGGCACCACTCTGGCCCTCGGCATCCTGGTTGCCATCCCCACGGTGATCATCTGTGGCCCGCTGTTCTCGCGCCTCGCGGCCCGTTGGGTGCCGGTGGGCGCCCCCGCCGTTGCCGGCGGCGTCGACACCGTGCACGGCGCGGATCTGGAGGGTGTTAAGCGGCCCCCGAGCTTCCTCGTCACACTGCTGACCATTCTCTTCCCGGTGGTGCTCATGCTCCTCAGGGCGGTCGTGGACATCATCTGGCCCGACCTCAAGACGGCCCCGGCCATTCGGATGTTCTTCGACTTCGTCGGCCAGCCGCTCGTGGCCATGACGCTCGCCGTGCTGCTGGCTATGGTGACCTTTGGCTACGCCGTGGGGCTCAACGGAGCCTTGATCACGAAAAAAATCAGCGCCAGCCTCGGCCCGATTGCCGGGATCCTGCTGATCGTCGGCGCGGGCGGCGGCTTCAAGCAGACGCTCATTGGCGCCGGCGTGGGGGACTCCGTGAAGGCTTGGGCCGAGGGGACGAACATGTCCGTCCTCGTGCTCGGCTTCATTGTGGCCGTTGCCCTGCGCCTGGCAACAGGCTCGGCCACCGTCGCCACCGTGACGGCCGCCGGCATCGTGGCTCCGCTGGCCAGCTCGCTGACGCCGACGCACGCCGCCTTGCTGGCCTTGGTCATCGGCGCCGGCTCGCTGTTCTTCTCACATGTAAACGACGCCGGCTTCTGGCTCGTCAAGGAGCTGTTCGGATTGACCGTGGGCCAGACGTTCAAGACCTGGTCCGTTATGGAGACGCTGATTTCCGTGGTGAGCTTCGGCCTGCTCATGCTGCTCTCGCTCTTCATTTAGCTGCACCATACAAGCTGCCGTAATCGAGTTGCGGTAGACAAGCTGCCGTAAACGCAGCAAGCCGCCCGGGCCGTTGCTCCTTCTCCGGAAGAAACGACGGCCCGGGCGGCTTTTTGTCTGGACGACGCCTGTGCCCTGGGGCTGGTACCGATGGTCGGTCAGGCGTCCAGCGGCGCAGCGGCGACGGTGGGCAGGGTTGGTTTCGCGGATCCCCCTACGGGTTCCACGGTGATGCCAAGGGCGGCGGCGGAGCCGATGCCCTTGACCACCGCGGGCTTGGACAGGGCTTCAGCGTCCATGAGGCCCTGGGACACCGGGGCCGAGCCGTCCTTCGGGATCAGCCACATCTGGTAGACCTTGCCCGCGGGCGGAGCAGGTACGCCGTTCATCCTGACGACGGCGGCGTTCCTGGACTGGGAAATCGACACCGTGGCCGTGCCGCCGCCGTTGACGTCCACGGTGGCCTGGTGGACGTCGCTGGCCTGCAGTACCTGGTTCAGGGGATCGTTCTGGTTTGCCACGTAGGCGCCCACGCCGACGCCGCCCAGGGCGATCACGGCTGCTGCGGCGACGCCGACAAGCCAGTTCCGCATGCCCTGCGGGCGGCGGCGTTCTTCCCTGCGCTTGCGGGCCGCACCGAGCTCGTCGGTGGCAGCCATTCCGGAGTTGTCGCGCACCGGATGCGGCATCGCAGGCGTCGTTTGCGGACCCGTGCCGGGGAGGGGCGCTGCGGCGGGGGCCGGCTGTGCCGTCTGCGCCGGCAGTGATGACATGATCCGGTCCAGCAGCCCGGGCGGTGGCTCTTCCTCGGCGGTGAAGCTGGTGGCCAGGGTCTCCCTGGCCTGCCGGACGCGTTCGTTGAAGGCATCCCGGTCTGCTGCTGGTGCGGTGGCGAGGAACTGCTCGATCGCGGCGTGTTCGGCGTCGTCCACGGCATTGAGGGCATAGACCTCGGCAAGGTCCACCACGCGGCCGGAAGCCAGGTCGGTGGCGATCTCGGCTGTGAAGCCGCCGGGGAGGCGGTTGTCGTTCTCATGTGGGTTCATGTCGGTCAATTCAGCTCACCCCCAAGCAGGTCTTCAATCGGATGAGTCCGTCGCGGATGCGGGACTTGATGGTAGGAACCGCGGCATTGAGCCGCTCGGCCACTTCCCGGTAGGTGAGGCCGCCGTAGTATGCCAGCCGCACGGACTCCTGTTGCGTATCGGTCAGCGTCTCCAGGCACCGGACAACTGCCTCGGCTTCAAGCCGGCTGCCCACCTCGTCCGAGACGGAGTCGTGGTCGATTTCCTGGCTGCTGGCCCCGTATCTGGCTTCGCGGTCAGTGGCGGACTGTGAGGACCGGACTTTGTCGACGGCGCGGCGGTGCGAGATAGTCATGAGCCAGGCGAGCGGGCTGCCGGCCGCGGGATTGAACTTGGCCGCGTTCTGCCAGACCTGCAGGAAGACTTCCTGGGTGGTGTCCTCGCTGAGTTCGGTATCGATTAGGACCCGGCGTGCCATGCCGAAGACGCGCCTCGAGGTGAGGCTGTAAAACTCCGCGAACGCCGCCTGGTCGCCGTGGGCAATAAGTTCCAGCAGGCTGCCGAGCCGGACGTTGATGTCGGCTGAGGTACGCGTGGGAGCGGCGGCCTCGGGGTTCGGGGCATTCGGAGTATCCATCACTCCCAAGCATAAGCCGCCTGCCGGCGGACGTGGGCCAGGAGCTGCGGCATGCGGCCAAGGGCCAGCCCCTGCCTCATGGGCAGGATGTCTATCCAGATGCATTGTCCTCACCCGCTTATTCCCGCTCCCTTCCGTGTCTCCCATAACGCTGAGTCGACGGTTTCGTGTGGCCGCCTTCAGAAGTGATTCGGCGCAGCCCGGAACCCGGATGGGCGCGACTTGCGGGATTCTTTGCCGCGGGCTCCCTGGTGGGCATCCGGAGGTCCTGCCGGCGGTAGGCGCCGGAACGACTACAGCTTGGCCCCCGCGAACCCGTTCTGGCGCCAGGCCTCATAGACGGCGATGGACGCCGCGTTGGCCAGGTTAAGCGACCGGAGGGAGGGCAGCATCGGCAGGCGGACGCGGGACGTCACCCGGGGACTGTGCTTGAGTTCCTCGGGCAAACCCACGGATTCAGGACCAAACAGCAGGACGTCGCCGGCGCGGTACTGGATGTCTGTGTACGTGGTTTCGCCGTCGGAGGTGAAGGCAAATACCCGTTCCGGCTCCAGCGCCGCCCAGGCTGCGTCGATGTCCGGGTGGACGGTCACGACGGCGAGGTCGTGGTAGTCCAGGCCGGCCCGCCGGAGCTTGGCGTCGGAAAAATCAAAGCCCAAGGGCTCCACCAGGTGAAGCTCGGCGCCCGTGATGGCTGCCAGCCTGATGGCGTTTCCCGTATTGCCGGGGATTTCGGGGGTGTGGAAGAGGATGCGGAACACCATTCCATCCTAGCGAGCCGCCGGCGTCGGGCGCGCCGTGGCCGTCCGCCTTGGAGACGGGCGGGGAGGAACCGGGGCGGAACCTAGTGCATTCCGCGCAGCAGCCGGGCCAGCACGGGCACGTTGACGGTGTTGGGGGCCGGTCCCGAGCCGAGGAACTGCTTGAGGCCGCGGGCCAGGCCCGCGGCGTTGACTACCTCGACAAGCCCCGAATTTTCCCCGTACCCGCTGCCCTGGCCGCCGGGTGCGCGGCGGTGCCGGTCGATGACCGGTTGGTGCAGGTTGCCGTCCGTGCTGTGGATAACAATCCAGCCGGTGACATTGAGCTCGGGAAAAATGTCCTGCATCCGGCGCACGACGTGGCCTAGTTGGGGCGGGGCGACGGAACGGTTGCCGTGGGTCAACGTGCTGCCGTTCCAGGCATAGGCGCCCGGCGGCAGCAGCATGGACCCGATGATTGCGAGCCGGTACCCGGCAAGGACCGCGTGGTCGATGTGGCTGTTGTCCGCGGGGGACTGCAGCCCGTTGACGAGGCGCGCGGCCGGAATGGTGGTCAGGATCTGCCTGCTGATGAGCTGCACTGTTCGCATCTCGCGTTGGATCCGCGCCTCGGCGCCGAAGATCCCGCGCTTGCGGGGCATGCCGTGGACCTGTTGCCGGGCCACGCCGACAGGGATCAGCGGTACCGCTGTCCCGTCGCCAAATTGCTCGAACGGGGGAACGTAGACGGGCGGGTCGGCAGCCGTATTCCGCGGCGTGTTCGGGCGGCGCACGTTGGCTGAGGCCCGGCTGCCCGCGGCCGGGGCGGCGAAGTGGGCGCCTTCGTCGCCGGCGGGAGAGGAATAGGCGCTGCCGTAGGAGCGGTCATAGTCCGCGCGTCGCTTAGCGTCGATGAGAGTCTCGTACGCGAGGGTGACACGTCGGAACGCTGCAGGATCGCCGCCGTGATCCGGGTGGGCGAGCCGGGCGGCCTTGCGGTACGCCATTTTAATGTCCTTCTCCGTCGCCGTCACGGGGATCCCTAGGACCTGGTAATGCGAGCTGCTGCCCTTCGTCAAACAGAGATCCTTTTCATCGAAGGTGCCGGCGTTGAGAATGCCGGGCCGTTCGTGGGCGCCCGGCAGGCCCAGTTTAACCGGCTGAGAGAACAACGACCGCGCGTACCGGGATGGTTCCCGGCCACTGGCATAACTGCGCGCATGCTGATCGCCGTCGCCGTCAACCCGCGCGCGTCCTTTGGCCGTGCGCGGCACACCGGGAAGGAAGTGGCGGGACGCTTCCGCACGGCCGGTGCGGAGGTCCTGCTGCTGTGTGCGGACAGTTATGCCGGGCTCGCGCAGGCGGTTGGAAACGCGCTGGAATCGGGCGTGGATGCACTGGTGGTGGTGGGCGGGGACGGCACGATCCACCTCGGGTTCAATACCGGCAAGATCACCGCGGGAGGAACCTCCCGCTGGTTCGCGGGCGTCGTCTCCGCCGGGTTCGATGCCGCCGTCAATGAGCGGGCCAATGGCTGGCGCTGGCCGCGCGGCAAGATCCGGTACCAGCTAGTCATGCTTCGGGAACTGGCCTCGTTCCGGGCCGGCAAGGACGTGGGCCACCCCGCCGTGCAGCTTCGCCGGGTCAGCACCGTGGAACTGGCGGCCAGCAACATCGTGGCCTACGCCGACGGCGAGCGGATCGGGGCGCTCCCGATGACCATCGAGGTCGTTCCGCACGCCGCCTGTGTTCTGGCGTAGCGGCCCGGCATAGCGGCCGGGCTTGGCGCCTTAGCGGCTTGGCGTGGCGGCCGGCGCGGCCTTGCGCGGGGACAGCCTGTTCAGTGCCAGGGCACCCACGAGCAGGCCGAAGTCACGCAGCGCGACGTCGTAGAAGCCGCCGAGGACGATCAGGTTGATGATGATGCCCAGCAGCCAGGCGGCCACGAGCGCCGATCCGAAGCGCGGGCGCAACGCCACCATGACGCCGGCGATGATTTCCACCACGCCAACGATGTACATGATGGTCTGGGCCGGCAGCGGGATAACCGAAGTGACCACGGGGGCCAGGTACATGGTCCAGTCGGTCAGCAGATTCGTGAACTTGTCGAGGCCGAACAGGATCGGCGCCACCGTAAAGACGGTCCGCAACAAGAGGAACGCCTGGCGGTGCGGGTCCGCCGCGAGCTGCTGAGCGGGAGTGGCGAGGGATGGGGAAACTTTCATGGCATGCTCCTTCTAAAAATGGATAACTTGATTTTAGAATGCACCTGAGGATTAAGCAATGATTCTTGTTTTTAGAGATATTCTTGTTTCATGACCAAACTTCCGTGGAATCGCCGGCTTGCGGCGGTCGCGTCCCTGGGCGACGAGAACCGCCGGATGCTGTTTGACTATGTCGCCTCAGCGGCAGACGCCGTCGGCCGGGACGATGCCGCCCAGGCTCTGGGCCTGGCGCGGAGCACAGTCTCATTCCATCTGGACCGGCTCGTGAAAGACGGGCTGCTGGCGGTGGAGTTCCGCAAGCTTGGAGGGCGGGAGGGCCCCGGTTCCGGCCGGCCCGCCAAGCTGTACCGGGCCGCCGTGGACGAGGTGGCGGCCTCCGTCCCGGACCGCCACTACGATCTTGCCGCCGAGTTGCTGGTCTCCGCGATCGAGGATGCCACCAGCGACGGCGGATCGCCCCGGGAGGCCCTGCTCCGGGCCGCCCGCGCCAAGGGTCAGTCAGCGGTTGAGTCGGCAGCCCGTGCAACCGGGCCGGCGGGGGCCATCGGGGCCGGGGATGCGGAGACCGCCGGCGGTCCCGATGGCGCCGGCCCGTTCGCGGACTTCTTGACGGGGCAAGGCTACTGCCCCGCGGGCGACGGCGCCGGGGGACTGGTGCTGATGAACTGCCCGTTCCATCGCCTCGCTGCCGGGCACACAGACGTGGTCTGTGCCATGAACGGGGCCTTCCTGGGCGGGGCCTCCGCGGCCCTTGGGATAGCCCCGGGACGGATCGAAGCGCTAGCCATCGAAGATCTCAGGGAGCAGGGGGGCGCGCAGCCCGGGCAGTGCTGTGCCCGCATCCTGCCTGCATAACAGCCCTGCCTGCATGACAGCCCAATCTGGCGTCGCGGCTACCGGCCCCGCGACCCCTCCGAAGAGGTGGCAGGCGCTGCGGGCCTGGGCTGGCCCTTGAGACCGGTCAGCAGGACGCCGGCGACCACCATGAGGCCGCCCACGATCTGAACGGGAGTCAGCGGCGTCCCCAACAGCACAGTAATGGTCGCCGTAAAGACCACCATCAGGTTGAGGTAGTTGCCCGCAGTCCCCGGCGGAGTGGTCTTCAGCGCCAGATTCCACAGGAGGTAGGAACAAAGGGAGGGGAAGACGGCGATGTACGCCAGTGACCAGCCTTCGGCCGCGGTGTCCGGAAACTGCACGTTCATGGCCAGGGCCAAGGGCGCCAGCGTCACGGTCGCAAACACCACCTGTACTGCCGTGGCCGAGATGGCCGGCATCTTCAGCCGGCGGGCAATGATTGTGTAGAAGCCCCAGACGATGATCGCACCGATCATCAAGAGCTCGCCGGTGTTGATGGCGAAGCTGAATACACGGGCCAGCTCACCCTGGGTCAGGACGAGCAGCACCCCCAGCAGGCCGAGGCAGATGCCGAGCCAGCCCAGCCGGGTGGTCCTCTCGCCGAGCAGGACAATCGCCATGACCACAATCAGGGCCGGGTTGGCGGCTGTAATGAGGGAGGCGTTCATCGCGGATGTGTAGCCGAGCGCGCTGTAGAGCATCAGTGTGTAGCCGCTCATGCCCAGGACGCTCAGCAGGAGGAGGGCGGGCCAGCGGCGCAGCACAGCGCGCCAGTCCGGCTTCTCAACGAAGTGGGCCAGGAGCAGCAGCGGCACGGCGGCCAGGGTCCAGCGCCAGAAGGTCAGCTCCAGCGGGGACATTGAGGCGACGGCGGCCTGCCCGACGACGTAATTGCCGGACCAGAACAAGGTGGCCAGCACAAGGTAGAGGGAGGCTTTCACCGCCCGAATCTACACCAGTCGAGTATCCTCCCGGGTGCCTGCGCCCGTCGCCCGCCGCAGCTTGGCAGCCGCGGCCGCAGGTAGAATTGGGCTGTGCCCGTCTACCTCGATCATGCCGCCACAACCACCCTCGCCCCGGAGGCGCTGGCCGCGCTGACGCGCGAGCTGGCCCGGACGGGCAACCCCTCCTCGCTGCATGGAGCGGGCCGTCGTGCCCGGCGCTCGGTGGAGGACGCGAGGGAAGTGCTGGCGGCGGCCGCCGGTGCCCATCCCTCGGAGGTGATCTTTACCTCCGGCGGGACCGAGGCGGACAACCTTGCGGTCAAGGGCCTGTACTGGGCCCGCCATGCGGAGGACCCTTCCCGTACGCGCATCCTGTGTTCCGCCGTCGAACACCACGCAGTGCTGGACACCGTCGAATGGCTGGAACGGCATGAAGGCGCCCAAGTCTGCTGGCTCCCGGTAGACGCCGCTGGCCTCGTGGACCTGGCCGTGCTTGAGGCCGAACTGTCCAGGGACCCGGCGTCGATCGCCCTGGTGACAGTCATGTGGGCCAACAACGAGGTGGGCACCATCCAGCCCGTCGCCCGGGTGGTGGAGCTGGCACACGCCGCCGGCGTACCCGTCCACTCCGACGCTGTCCAGGCCTTCGGCTCCATCCCCGTTGACTTCCGCGGAACGGGTCTGGACGCCATGTCCGTCTCCGGGCACAAGATCGGCGGACCGGTCGGCGTCGGCGCGCTCATCCTGGGCAGGGCGGTGAAGCTGACCCCGGTCCAGCATGGCGGCGGGCAGGAACGCGACGTCCGCTCCGGGACCCTTGATACTGCCTCGATTGCCGCTTTTGCCGCGGCCGCCGAGGCCGTCGCGGGGAAACTCCCCGAGGAGGCCGCCAGGATCGCGGCCCTTCGGGACCGGTTGATCGAGGGCGTCCATGAGGCCGTCCCCGAGGCCGTGCTCCGGGGCGCCCCGGGCCCCGGCCGGTTGCCGGGCAACGCGCACTTCACCTTCCCGGGCTGCGAGGGCGACTCGCTGCTGTTCCTGTTGGACCTCGCCGGCGTCGAATCCTCCACGGGCTCCGCCTGCACTGCAGGGGTTCCGCGGCCCTCGCATGTGCTGCTGGCCATGGGCCTGGACGAGGACACGGCAAGGGGTGCGCAGCGTTTTACGCTCGGACATTCCTCCACCGACGCCGACGTCGATGCCCTGCTCGCCGCGCTGCCGGGCGCCTATGCGCGGGCCCGCCAGGCCGGCATGGCCGGCCATGAATCCAGCATCCAGACCGCCGGTACGGTCGCCCGTGAATCCGCCCGTCAGGCTTCCGGTCATTCCCCTGGAAAGAGCTGATCCAGCGGTGTTGCGGAATCGGCAAGCAGGTCCGGGCTCACGGCGGTGCGTGCGCCGATGAGCGCCTTGATCGCCTTCTGCGGCTTGGCGGCGCGGGGCCAGTTGACGTTCATCCCGGCAATCACTTGGCCGTCCCGCTGCCAGAAGGCCATGAACTCCTTGTCGGCGAGCGAGCCGCGGATCACCGGTGGCCCGGCAACCAGCGTCGGGAAGCCCGAATACTCCATGCTGACGTCGTACTGGTCGGTGTAGAAGTACGGGATGGTGTCCAGTGCGGCGTCGAGGCCGAGCATCGCCTTGGCTGCCACCTTCCCGCCATTGAGGGCGTTGGACCAGTGTTCGCTGCGGTGGTGCTCCCCGGTGAACGGATGCAGGGCATTGGCGACGTCGCCGGCGGCGAAGATCCCGGGCACCGAGGTCCGCAGCGACGCGTCGGTGAGGATGCCGTTGCGGATCCCGATGCCCGCCGCCTCGGCCAGGCTGAGCTCCGGCACCACGCCCACGGCGATGATCACGAGATCGGCGGGCAGGACAACGCCGGCGTCGGTGACCACCCCCGTCACCTGCCCGGACCGCCCCTGGATCCCGGCGGCGGTTGCCGGAAGCCGGAACCGCACGCCGTGGGCCTCGTGCAGTTCACGGAAGAAGCCGCCCAGTTCGGGGCCGATCGCCGCGCCCAGCGGCACCTCCGCCCGGCCCAGCAGGGTGACGGTGTTTCCGAAGGTGCTGGCGGCGGCGGCCAGTTCCATCCCGATCCAGCCGGAGCCGATCATGACCACGTTCAGCCCGCCGTCGGCGAGGCGGGCGTGCAGGCGCCGGCTGTCCTCCACCGTCCGGAACGTGCTGACGCCGTCGAGCCCGGTGCCCGGCAGGGGGATGGGCCTGGGCCGCGCTCCGGTGGCGAGCAGCAGGGAGGCGTACTCCAGCCGTTCGCCGCCGTCCAGAACCACGGCCCGGGCGGCCGGGTCCAGCTCCGTGACCCGGACGCCGGGGCGGAGGTCGACGTCGTTCGCGCCGTACCAGTCCTCGGGCACCACGGGCAGGGCGTCGTCGCCGGCCTTGCCCAGCAGGTACTCCTTGGACAGCGGCGGGCGCAGGTACGGCTGGTGGGACTCGGACGCCAGCAGCACCACGGGGCCGCCGAATCCCTCCGCCCGCAAGGTTTTGGCCGCCGTGGCACCGGCCAGTCCGCCGCCCACGATCACGATTTCTTTAACAGCCATGTCCGCCCGATTCCCGCGCGTACTCCCGCGTCTGTGCGCTTCCGATTCTAAAACCGTTTGTCTTGACGTTAGAAGTGGTAAGCGGCCCCGTCAAGGCTTTTTGGGGAGGATTCGGCGTGGCGATAGAATGGCGTGGCAGGCATTGTGCTATTTCCGCGCACTGCGGCCGGCCCCGGTGCCTGCGACACCCCGAACCCTAAAGAAAGCCAGTATGCGAGTTCTTGCAGCCATGAGCGGCGGCGTTGATTCCGCCGTTGCCGCCGCCCGCGCCGTCGAGGCGGGGCACGACGTCGTCGGCGTCCACCTCGCGCTGTCCCGGATGCCGGGCACCCTGCGAACCGGCAGCCGCGGCTGTTGCACGATCGAAGACTCCCGTGACGCCTGGCGTGCCTGCGACATTCTCGGGATCCCGTACTACGTCTGGGACTTTTCCGAGCGGTTCAAGGAAGATGTGGTCCAGGATTTCATCGATGAATACGCCGCCGGCCGCACCCCCAATCCGTGCATGCGCTGCAACGAGCGCATCAAGTTCGCCGCCCTGCTGGAGAAGGCCATCGCCTTGGGCTTCGATGCCGTATGCACGGGCCACTACGCCAAAGTCATCACCGACGCCGACGGCAACCCCGAGCTGCACCGTGCCGCGGACTGGGCCAAGGACCAGAGCTACGTGCTGGGCGTGCTGACCCACGAACAGCTCAAGCACTCGATGTTCCCGCTCGCGGAGACGCCGTCCAAGGCCGAGGTCCGGGCGGAGGCGGAGCGCCGTGGCCTCTCGGTGGCGAACAAGCCCGACAGCCACGACATCTGCTTCATCCCCGACGGCGACACCGCCGGCTGGCTCGCCGAGAAGATCGATATGACCACCGGTGACATCGTGGACGAGTCCGGCGCGAAGGTCGGC
This sequence comes from Arthrobacter sp. 05T420, assembly GCF_056396305.1. Classification (NCBI taxonomy): domain Bacteria; kingdom Bacillati; phylum Actinomycetota; class Actinomycetes; order Micrococcales; family Micrococcaceae; genus Arthrobacter; species Arthrobacter sp. 05T420. The sequence goes on from NZ_JBFTLG010000001.1 coordinate 379,766, forward strand.
GAGCACCCGGGCGCCAACGCCTTCACCGTCGGCCAGCGCCGGGGTCTGAAGCTGGGCACCCCGGCCGCCGACGGCAAACCGCGGTTCGTGCTGGAGATCCGGCCCAAGGAAAACAAGGTGGTGGTGGGCCCGGAGGCGCTGCTCGCCGTCGACGAAATCCGCGGCATCAAGGTCTCCTGGGCGGGCCTGCCCATCGCCGAGGTGGCGACCGGCGGGGAGTTCGACTGCTACGCCCAGGTCCGTGCCCACGGCGACCCCGTACCCGCCCGAGCGCACACGGCGGGGGACGAGCTGGTGGTCACGCTCACCGATCCGCTGCGCGGCGTGGCCCCCGGCCAGACGGTGGTGCTCTACCAGGGCAGCCGCGTGTTGGGCCAGGCCACAATCGATGCCGCGCGCTCGCTGCAGCGGGCCGCGCTCTAGGCGCCAGCCACACCGAATCCAGCGAAGGGTCCCGCCATGCGGCGGGGCCCTTCGTCGTCTCTGCGCTCCGCCGTCGTCCGCGGGCCCGACGTCCAATTGCCCGCCGTCGTCCGCGTGTCCGACCGGCGGGAAACGCCCGGAGGCGCTGGACCCTGCCGAAGATCCTGGCGGAATCCTGAAGAAAATGAGAGAAACCTTCGAATCGTGTAAATTTTGTGTCTCAACTCACAAAATGCAACGTTTCACCGAATGATTGTCTGGTTGAATCTAGGGATCAGCAAAGCGTGCCGCCCGACGAGTCACTCGTTTCACTTCGGGCTGCGCTAGAACGCATCGAACAGAAAGTTCACAGATGGCAATGAACAAAAAGGCCTGGCAGGGCGTTATCGCGCTCGCCGGGGTTTCCGCCTTTGCACTGACGGCCTGCACCGGGCCGACCGGCGGCGCTGGCGGGTCATCAGCCGCCGCAGGCGGTCCAATCGCCTATGGCACCACGGACAAGGTCACTGCCTTGGACCCGGCAGGCTCGTACGACAACGGTTCGTTCATGGTGATGAACCAGATCTACTCCTTCCTGCTCAACTCCAAGCCGGGCAGCGCCGATCCGGTTCCGGACCTGGCCGAGTCCGCATCCTTCACGTCGCCGACCGAATACACGGTCAAGCTCAAGCCGGGACTCAAGTGGGCCAACGGCCACACGCTCGACTCCAAGGACGTCAAGTTCTCCTTCGACCGGCAGACCAAGATCAACGATCCTGCGGGCCCCGCCAGCCTGCTGGCCAACGTGGCCAGCGTCACGGCCCCCGATGCCAACACCGTCGTCTTCAAGCTGAAGCTGGCCAACGACCAGACCTTTGCGCAGATCCTCAGCAGCCCTGCCGCGCCGATCGTGGACGATGAAGTCTTCCCGGCCGACAAGCTGCTTGACGACGACTCAATCGTCAAGGCCAAGGCCTTCTACGGCCAGTACACGATCGACACGTATAAGAAGAACGAGCTGATCAGCTTCAAGGCGAACCCGGACTACCAAGGAGTCCTCGGCAAGCCGGCCAACGACGCCGCCACGATCAAGTACTACGCCGACCCCACCAACATGAAGCTGGACATCCAGCAGGGCAACATCGACGTCGCAAACCGCAGCCTGAGCGCCACGGACATCGATGACCTGAAGAAGGACTCCAAGGTCAAGGTCAACGTGGGCCCCGGCGGCGAAATCCGCTACATCACGTTCAACTTCAACACCATGCCGTTCGGCGCCAAGGCTGCCGACGCCGATCCGGCCAAGGCGACCGCCGTCCGCCAGGCCATCGCCAACCTCGTTGACCGCCAGGCCATCGCGGACCAGGTCTACAAGGGCACCTACCTGCCCCTGTACTCCAACGTTCCCAGCGGCTTCCTCGGCGCCAACGAATCGTTCAAGGACGCTTACGGCGACGCCGGCAAGCCCAGCCTGGACAAGGCCAAGAAGGTCCTGACCGACGCCGGTGTGACGACTCCCGTGTCGTTGAACCTGCAGTACAACCCGGACCACTACGGCAAGTCCTCCGGCGACGAATACGCCATGATCAAGGACCAGCTGGAGAAGTCCGGCTTGTTCAAGGTCAACCTGCAGTCCACGGAATGGGTCACCTACAGCAAGGCCAGCCGCGCCGATGAATACCCGCTGTTCCAGTTCGGCTGGTTCCCGGACTTCAGCGACGCTGACAACTACCTGACCCCGTTCTTCCCGGATGGCGGCTTCCTGAAGAACCACTACAACAACCCCACTGTCACGGATCTGATCAACAAGCAGCTCACCACCGTTGACAAGAGTGCACGCGAGTCCACGATCAAGGATGCCCAGAATGCCCTCGCCAAGGACATCTCCACGCTTCCGCTGCTCCAGGGCGCGCAGGTTGCCATTTCCGGCAGCGGCGTCAAGGGTGTCGATTCCACCCTCGATGCCTCCTTCAAGTTCCGTTTGGGAACTCTTTCCAAGTAAGGCTGCATCTGTGCGGTTCTGACCAGCCTGCGAGGCGGGGCGCCCTCGAGGCGCCCCGCCTTTGCTGGTCAGTGCCGCACCTTGCAGTTCACGCCGGCCGGCCCATGGCCGCGGAAGCACAATTTTAGGTACCAATGACAACATTGATTGAGGCGCCGCCGAGCGACGCCGACGGACTCCTTCCGTCCAAGAAAAAATCCTCGGGTGGGGGCTTGGGGACCTACATCCTGGTCAGGGCCTTCCTGATCATTCCGACCATTTTCATTCTGGTCACCTTGGTCTTCTTCCTGATGCGGGTCATTGGCGACCCCATCACCGCCGCCCAGGGCGGCCGGCTTCCCCCGGAGGCGCTGGCGCAGCGCATCCACGAAGCCGGCTACGACCGGCCGATCTTCGTGCAGTACTTTGAATACATCGGCCAGTTGGCGACCGGCAACTTCGGCACCACCATCACCGACCGCCGCCCTGTCGTCGAAATGGTTTTGACCTTTGGCGTGGCAACCCTGGAACTGGCCATCAACGCCCTCATCGTGGCGCTGTTGGTCGGCATCCCGCTCGGGCTCATCTCCGCCTACAAGCGCGACAAGGCACCGGACGCAGTCCTGCGGTTCTTCGCCATCCTCTGCTACGCCACCCCGGTGTTCTTCGCCGGCCTGCTGATGAAGCTGACCTTCTCCGTCTGGCTCGGCTGGCTGCCCGTCGCAGGACGGGCCTCCACCAGGACCGAACTGGCCATGGGAAGCCTGGCCGCACCGACCGGGATCTACTGGCTGGACGCGCTGCGCAGCGGCAACATGGCTGCGTATGGCGACGTCGCGGCCCATTCAATCCTCCCCGCACTCACGCTGGGACTGCTGACGGCAGGGGTCTTCCTGCGGCTCGTCCGCACCAACGTCATCGGCACACTGGGCAAGGACTACGTCGAGGCCGGCAGGTCCCGCGGGGTCAGCAATTTCCGGCTCGTGACCAAGCATGCCTACAAGCCTGCCCTCATCCCGATCATCACGGTCATGGGGCTCCAGATTGCCCTCCTGCTCGGCGGGGCCGTCCTCACGGAGTCCACGTTCGAGTGGAAGGGCCTCGGCTACCAGCTGGTGCAATACCTGAACGCCCGCGACTTCGTCGCTGTCCAGGGCATCGTTGTGCTGCTGGCGGTCATCGTTGCCGTCACGAACTTCATCGTTGACGTCGTCGCAGCCCTGATCGACCCGCGAGTGAGGTACTAGCCATGAATGCAACCAGAGTAAGCGGGCGCAAGCAGCCCCTCATCTACCGGCTGCCGGTGATCTCGCATTTCCGGACGAGCGTCGGGCTGCAGCGCGGCATGCTCGTCACGGGTCTGGTGCTGTCCGTCGTGTTCCTGCTCACGGCAGTGTTTGCGCCCTGGATCGCCCCCTACGGCTTTGCCCAGCTCAGCGACGCCGCGGGTACCTTCCCGGCACAGCAGCCTCCCAGCCCGGCCCACATCTGGGGCACCACGGTGAGTGGCTACGACGTCTATTCCCGCGTGCTCTGGGGCGCCCAGACGGCTGCGGTGGTCATCATCGTCGCCGTGGTCATGTCGATCTTCCTCGGCGTAGCACTCGGCCTCCTCAGCGGCTACTTCGGCGGCTGGCTGGACCGGATGCTGGTGGTGATCGCCGATGCGATTTACGCCTTCCCGTCGCTGCTGCTGGCCATCGTGATGTCCATCGTCATCAGCCACGGCCAGTCCAGTTTCTGGGGAGGCATCGTTGCCTGCTCCATCTCCATCTCGGTGGTTTTCGTCCCGCAGTACTTCCGCGTGATCCGTGCCGAGACCATCCGGCTGAAGGCCGAGCCGTACGTCGAATCAGCCAAGGTGGTGGGCGCCTCCAGCGTCCGCATCATGGGCCGGCACATCTTCAAGAACGCAACCCGAACGCTGCCGCTGATTTTCACGCTGAATGCGTCCGAGGCGATCCTGACCTTGGCCGGGCTTGGCTTCTTGGGCTTCGGCATCGAGCCGTCATCCGCAGCCGAGTGGGGCTACGACCTGAACAAGGCAATCGCCGACGCCTCCTCGGGCATCTGGTGGACGGGTGTCTACCCTGGTACGGCGATCGTCCTGACCGTGCTTGGGCTGACCCTGGTCGGTGAGAGCATCAACGACCTCAACGATCCCCGCCTCCGGGGCCGCAAGAAGGTTGCCGCAGGCAAGGGCGGACCCGACTCGACCGCCGGTGCCCAGGCCGCACTCGAAGCAGAATCGAGAGTTCTATGACCATCAACATCGACAAGCCCGGCCCGGTCTCAGGTCCGGTCCTGGACATCGACAGCCTCAAGGTCACGTTCGCCACTGATGCCGGCGATGTGTACGCAGTCAAGGACGTCAGCCTCAAGGTCAACCCCGGCGAGGTCGTGGCCATCGTTGGCGAATCGGGATCCGGCAAGACCGTGACGGCCAAGACCATCCTGGGGCTCCTTCCGGAGACTGCCATCAGCCAGGGCGCGGTCCTGATCAACGGCAACAACGTCATCAGCGTCAGCGAGGCCAAGCTGCGGGAGATCCGGGGCCGCGACGTCGCCATGGTGTTCCAGGAACCCTCCACAGCCCTTAACCCGGTGTTCACCGTGGGCTGGCAGATTGCCGAAGGCATCCGGGCGCACGCCGACACCAGCACCGGCAAGAAGATCTCTGCCAAGGACGCCAAAGCGCGGGCCGTCGAAGCCCTCCGCAAAGTGGGCATCCCGGAACCGGACACGCGGGTCAACTACTACCCGCACCAGTTCTCGGGAGGCCAGAAGCAACGCGTCGTCATTGCCGCCGCGTTGGCCCTGAACCCTGGGCTCATCGTGGCAGACGAACCGACCACCGCCCTGGACGTCACGGTCCAGGCGGAAGTCCTGGAACTGCTGCGGGACCTCCGCGATAAATACGGGACATCCATCGTGCTGATCACTCACAACATGGGTGTTGTCGCCGACCTCGCCGACCGCGTGGTGGTCATGTACCAGGGCGACGTCGTGGAGGAGGCATCCTCGCGTGTACTGTTCGCTGAGCCCAAGGAGGACTACACCAAGAAGCTCCTTGCCGCGGTCCCGCACCTTGGCCGCAACTCCGCGTCCGAAGGCATGGTGGAACGTGCCCACCAGGGCGGCAAAGTGCTGGTCGAAGCCAAAAACCTGACCATCGAGTACCCGGGACGGCTGGGCACCCCGGCCTTCAAGGCCGTCGACGGCGTCAGCTTCACCGTGTCCGAGGGCGAAGTCTTCGGCCTCGTGGGGGAGTCGGGGTCCGGCAAGACCACCATTGGCAGGGCCATCGCCGGGCTTAACCGGACCACGGGCGGCAGCCTCAAGGTGCTGGGTTACGAGATGCTGAACTACAAGGAGCGCACCTTCAAGCCGCTCCGCAAGGAGATCGGCTTCGTCTTCCAGGACCCGGCGGCCTCGTTCAACCCGCAGCTGACCATCGGCGACTGCGTGGCGGAACCGCTGATCATCCACTCAAACCCGACCGCGGCCGAGGCCCGCAAGCGGGTTGGTGAGCTGCTCGAGTCAGTGCAGCTGCCGGCGTCGTACGCTGACCGGTTCCCGCACGAACTCTCCGGCGGACAGCGCCAGCGTGCCTCCCTGGCACGGGCGCTCATCCTGAACCCCAAGCTGCTCATCGCCGATGAGCCGACCTCGGCGCTGGATGTGTCCGTGCAGGCCGTGGTGCTGGAACTGTTCAAGGAGATCCAGCAGGAATTCGGCTTCGCGGCCCTGTTCATCAGCCACGACCTCGCCGTGGTGGACATGCTCTCCCACTGGGTGGGCGTGCTCTACAAGGGCAAGATGGTGGAGCAGGGGCTCGGCAACCAGGTGATGGGCAACCCGCAGCACGACTACACAAAGAAACTCATCGCATCCTTGCCCGTCCCGGATCCCGACGAACAGGCCAGGCGCCGCGAGGCGTTCAAGGCCGTGCTTCACAGCTAACGGCTGGCGCGCCAGCCGGGCCGGGCCGATTCAGCGCCGGGCCGAGCTGGTGCCGAGCCACTGCCAGCTGGGCATGCCCACCGTTCTCCACGAACGGTGGGCATGCCCCTTTGGTGGGCTGGCTCCAAGTACCCGGCGGGCGCCTGCAACGGTGCTTAACAGCGGGAGGCATTAGCCGCCCTGCCCATAGACTGGGTCAATGACCGAGCAGAACCTCAATCTTCCTGAAACCGATTCCTACGACCCGGCGGCAAGCTCCCTGGCCGGTTCCGTGGATCCCGCGGTAATGGCGGAGCTGTTGTCGATCCGCTCCAGCATCGACAACATCGATGCCACCCTCGTCTTCCTCCTCGCCGAACGCTTCAAGGCAACCCAGAAGGTCGGCTTCCTCAAGGCCGCGCACCAGCTCCCCGCCGGGGACCCAGGCCGCGAAACGGCGCAGATCGCCCGGCTGCGGCACCTCGCCGCCGAGGCACACCTGGACCCGGCTTTCGCGGAGAAATTCCTGAACTTCATCATCGGCGAGGTCATCCGCCACCACGAGGCCATCGCCGAAGACCACCAGGCCGCCCAGGCCTCCGGCTCCACGGACGCGGCCCGCGCCGCGGACGCGTAGCCATGGCCGGAACAGACTCGCCCGCACCGGGCCAAGTGACCGCGACGGGCCTGGGCCCGTGGCCCGGCGAGGACCCGGCCGAGGCCGCCCGCATCATCCGCGGTGAACTGGGCACCCCGCATCTGCTGTTCCTTGCCGAACTTCCCGACCGCGGCGTCGGCTCCGATGCCCTGGGCCGGACAGCGTCCCTGCTCGTGGAGCTGGCCGTCGATGTCCAGCCGCATGGATGGCGGCTCGTGGACCGCCCGGGCAAGGACCTGCAGCGGGCCAAATCGGCCCTGTCCACCGACATCAACATCCTGGCGGACGTGATCGGGGCCGAGGAAGTGCCGTCGGAGGATTTCAAGATCCAGCTGCGCGGGCCGCTCAGCCTTGCCGCCGGCCTGCATTTGCACAACGGGGAGCGTGCCCTGCTCGACTACGGCGCCCGCCGGGAGATTGCGGCGTCGCTGGCAGCGGGCGTGGAAGGCTACCTCAAACGGGTGGCAGAGGCTGCCCCCGGAGCCCGCATCGTGGTCCAGATCGACGAACCTGAAATTGCCTCGGTACTGGCCGGCACCATTCCCACCGCCAGCGGCTACCGGACCCTGCGTTCGGTATCGGGCCGGGAAGTCACCGAGTCCTGGCAATTGGTGATCGACGCGCTCCGGGCCGCGGGCGCCGTCGAGACCGTAGTGGCCGTCTCCGAGGTAGAGGCGCCCTTCGAGCGGATCCTGGCGGCGGGCGCGGACGGAATCGCCGTGCCGCTGCGGGCCCTGACCTCCCGCCAGTGGGAACAGCTCGCGGGCGCGGTGGAGGCAGGCAAACGTCTCTGGGCCGGCGCGCTGGACGTTGCCGATCCCGCCGCGACGCTGCCAAGGGTTGGCGCCGTCGTGGAAAACGTGTGGCGCCCGTGGCGGCAGCTGGGTCTTCCCGCGTCCACGCTGGGGGCGCTCCGGGTCACGCCGTCGGAGGGTCTGGCACGGCACTCACCGGCCGCGGCGACGGCGGTCCTGACCCGGCTGACCCAGGTGGCGGACGGCCTCAACCAGCTCGCGCTCGGCTAGCGCAGCCGCTGGGACTGACGCGGCTGCCGGCGTCCCGACTTAGACCCTTCTCTCCCAGCCGTCCGGACGGGCGTGCCCGGGAAGGTAGCCCGGCGCCGCTACAGCGCCGGGGTAGGGCTCGAGCCGGTAGTCGAAATGGCCGGCGTACACCAGCACCAGGCCGAGCTGGGGCTGGATCATCTTGACCTGGATCCGGTGCCGCCCGCCGTCCCGCGGCTCCCACCACTGCTCGGCGTAGGCCTTTGCGTCGAGGGCGGCCGGCAGAGGAATCCGGAGAGGTCCCAGAAACAGCCGGGACGCCTCGGACACCCCGCGGAGCCGGCCCTCCGGCGTGACGCTGAGGTTGAGGTCGGTGGCGAGCCGCCGGAACCGGCCCACGTAGTCCACCAGCCCCTGCCTGCTCCCGGAGTCGTCAAAACTGGTGGTGTCGTGGAACAGCCGGGTGGTTCCGGGGAAGAAGATTTCCCGTCGGGCCGTCAGGCTTGACCTGCCGAACGGGTCCAGGTGGGCGTGGTTCTCGATCCGGAAGCGGATGCCCTCACCGTATTCGGGGAAGAAGGCCTGCTCGCCGGTGGTGAGCCGGAGCAGGGGACGTAGCCACGCCTGCCTGCAGCCGACGACGTCGAAGACCCCCTCGCCGACGCCGTAGTGGCCGGACCCCGGTGCCAAGGCGAAGTATTCTTGAAGCTCCGGCTGCAACCGGTCAAAGTCGCGGCCCAGGGCACGTTCGTAGATGGGGATGTTCACGGGTTCCTCCTGCGGTCCGGGCCGGTTCACGGGGCCTGTCCACAGCATGCAGCACAACGCGGCAATTGTCACAGCGTCCTGTGCATCGGCGGGGCTCAGACGGCGGTGGCAGGCCCGTCCGCGCCATGCCGGGGGCCGCCCGATACGACAAAGCCAATTCAATGGGGGAATATATAACTATGAAGGCACGCATTCTGGTAGTGGACGATGACGAGGCGCTCGCCGAGATGATCGGTATTGTGCTGCGCAATGATGGATTCGAACCCGTCTTCTGCGCGGACGGCGGACAGGCGCTGGACGTCTTCCGCGCCTCCAAACCGGACCTCGTCCTGCTCGACCTCATGCTGCCGGGAATGGACGGCATTGAAGTCTGCCGCCAGGTCCGTGCCGAGTCTGACGTCCCCATCGTGATGCTCACCGCCAAGTCGGATACTTCCGACGTCGTCCGTGGTCTCGAGTCCGGGGCCGATGATTATGTGCCCAAGCCGTTCAAGCCCGCCGAGCTCGTCGCCCGGGTCCGGGCCCGGCTCCGTCCGGGTGACCAGAAAGCCCCGGAGACCCTGCGGATCGCGGACGTCACGATCGATGTGGCCGGCCACCTGGTCAGCCGGGGCAACGACCGGATCTCCTTGACGCCGCTGGAGTTCGACCTCCTGGTCGCACTGGCCCGCAAGCCGTGGCAGGTGTTCACGCGCGAACTGCTCCTGGAGCAGGTCTGGGGCTACCGGCACGCCGCCGACACGCGGCTGGTCAATGTCCATGTCCAGCGGCTGAGGTCCAAGATTGAACGTGACCCCGAAGCCCCCGAAGTTGTATTGACGGTCCGTGGTGTCGGCTATAAAGCAGGTTCCTGAGCCTGCGGACCGCGGCGTCCGGCAGGCCATAGCCACGGACACCGCGCCTGAGACGGTGCCGGACACAGCGCCTGAGACGGTGCCGGACACGGCGCCGGCAGAGTCATCCGCGGCGTCAACCGCAAAGTCAACGGCAGAGCCCGCCGCGCCGCGCGGGTCCGGACAGCCGCCAGCCGGCGGCGCGCCAGGCCTTTGGCGCGGCTACGCCTTCCGGACCAGATTGTGGGCAAAACGCGCGAGGATCGTCGGCGTCCGGGTGGCGCGGCTGGTCCGCACCGGCATGCATCGTCTCCTGCCCGGCATCCGGTACCTGCTCCGGGCGGTGCACCGGAAGTGGCGGCGTTCGCTGCAGTTCCGGACCGTCCTGACCACGCTGCTTCTGGCCATCGGTTCGTTCGCGGTGGTCGGCGCTTACCTGTCCAACCAGATCGCCAACAACCTGTTCCAGGAACGGCTTGCCCAGGCCGAATCGGAGACGCGCTACAACGTCAAGCAGGTCCAGGACACATTCGACGGCGCCCAAGTCACCGACCAGTCCAGCGTCATCACCCTGGTCTACGACACCCTGAACGCGGTCGAAGGCCGCGGATCCGTGATCCAGCGGCGCTACGTCTTCGAGGCTATGCCGGAGCAGACCAAGCCGCGCAACCGTTGGGTTGAATCCCGGGCCTCGGACCAACTCACCATCGGCGTCATCCCCCCGGATCTGCGCAAGGCCGTGCAGAACTCGGGCAAGGACCAGTACTGGGCGTCCACGCAGTTCCCCGTGGGGACCGAGGACCGGCCCGGCATCGCCGTCGGCAACAAGGTGACCTTCAACGGCACCGTCTACGAGCTCTACCTCATCTATGACCTCAACACGGCGCAGAAGACCCTGGACGAGATCCAGAATGTCCTGCTGGCCGGCGGCGCCCTGCTGGTGCTCATGATCGGCGGCGTCGCCTGGTATGTGACCCGCAACGTGGTCAGCCCGGTCAGCCACGCCGCCGTCGTCTCGGAGAAGCTCGCGGCCGGCCAGCTGCAGGAGCGCATGGTGGTCAAAGGCGAGGACGAGGTCGCCCGGCTTGGTGCCTCGTTCAACCACATGGCCGCAAGCCTGCAGGAACAAATCACCCAGCTGGCCACGCTCTCGCAAATGCAGCAGCGGTTCGTCTCGGATGTGTCCCACGAGCTCCGCACCCCGCTCACCACCGTGCGCATGGCCGCTGAAGTCCTCTATGACGCCCGCGAGGACTTCGATCCCATCAACAAGCGGTCCGCGGAGCTGCTCTACAACCAGGTGGAACGCTTCCAGTCGCTTCTGGCCGACCTGCTGGAAATCTCCCGCTTTGACGCCGGCGCAGCCACCCTCGACGCCGAACCCACGGACATTGTGCAGCTCGTCGCACACGTCATTGATGGAGTGGCGCCCGTCGCCGCCGAATACGGGTCCGCCGTCACCCTCAACGCCCCGGCCGGCAGCGTCATTGTCGACATGGACGACCGCAGGATCGACCGAATCCTGCGCAACCTGATCCTGAACGCCCTCGAACACGGCGAGGGCCGGCCGGTGAACGTCTCAGTGGCCGCCAGCGACACCGCGGTGGCCGTGGCCGTGCGGGATCACGGCATCGGCATGACACCGGCTGAGGCGGCGCGCGTCTTCGACCGGTTCTGGCGCGCCGATCCAGCCCGTGCCCGTACCACCGGCGGCAGCGGACTGGGACTGTCCATCGCCGCCGAAGACACCAAGCTCCACGACGGCTGGCTGCAGGCCTGGGGGAACAAGGGCCACGGGTCCAACTTCCTCCTGACCCTTCCGCTGCGCCGGGACGAGCCGATCACCAAGTCCCCGCTCCAGCTTGAGCCGGTCAACGTCGGGCTCCCCGTGGCAGGCAGCCAGCGGACCGTGGTGCTGCTGGACCCGCAGCGGACCGGGGAAGCGCCGGCGGGTGCATCCGGGGCCCGCAGGACCATGGCCGACGGTTTCACGGACGGCTTCACTGAGGACTTAACGGAGGGCTTTACTGGCGACGGCGGCAATGGCGCCGTCGGCGGGGCAACCGCGACGGACGGCCCGGCGGGCCACCGGGAAACCGGGATGGAGGGCAGGGCATGAGTGGGGTTTCGGGCAAGTTCACCCGGGTGGGGGCCGCGCTGCTGGCACTCCTCCTGCTACTGCTGACCTCCTGCGCCCAGATTCCGCGCTCGGGGCCGGTGGGCAAGAGCACCGACGAGAGCGCGGGAAACCCCAACGCCCCGGTCTTCTTCCCGGCCGCACCGCGTCCCGGCGCTGGACCCGAAGCGGTGATCGAGGACTTCTACCTGGCCGGCAGCGGCTACGAGGACGACTACGCCGTGGCCCGGCAGTACCTCACCCAGGCCTCATCGGTGACGTGGAAGCCGGACCAGCGGGCGCTCGTCTTCCGGAAGGCCGCAGTGGTGGCCACCGGCGTCGAAAACGTCTTCAACTACCAGCTCGACGTCGCCTACTCGGTGGACGCCGACGGCGTGGCCACGCCCCTTCCGGAGGGCACTACCGAAAACATCCCCGTCACCCTGACCCAGGTGGACGGCGAGTGGCGAATCTCCGATCTTCCGGACGGCACGGCCATTCCGGAAGAGACGTTCAAGGTCATCTACGGCGCGTACCCGATCTACTTCTACGACCCCACTTTCACGTACGCCGTCCCCGATGTCCGGTGGTTCATCCGGAAGAAGACCGTCAAGGCCATGACGAGCGCCCTCCTGGGCGGCCCCGCCCCCTACCTTAAGGGCGCCGTCGTCAGCGCGTTCCCCTCGGGCATCAAGCTGGCCCGCGAGTCCGTGCCCGTGGTCTCGGGAGCCGCCCAGGTGGATCTCACCGCCAAGGACCTGGTGGACGCCTCCAACGAGGACCGGCTCAGGATGCAGACGCAGCTGGCCCTGACGTTCCGCAGCCAGCCGGATGTCATCAATGTCGAGCTCCGGGCCAATCAGGATCTGGTGCGCGTCGAGGACAACGGCACGGTCCTGCCTCCCGTCCGGGACGAGAGCGTCCCCGCCTACCAGATCGCCGTCAGCAACCATGACCTGGTCCGGTACGAGAACAACAGGCTGTCGCCCCTGCCGGACATCCGGTCCGTGGCGGCCCTGTCACCGCGGGCACCGGCGGAGTCGACCGAATCGCAGGCCGCCGCGTTCCTCAACGCCGCCCGCACCACGATGTACTCGATCGTTCCGGGCCAGCCCGCCAGGGCACTGACCACGCGGGCTACGCTGTCCCGGCCCTCGTTCGGCCGCTACGACTGGGTCTGGACCGCCGGGCCGGGTGCCAGCGGCGCCACCGAGGTGTTGGCCTACCGGCCGGTCGGTGTGGCCGAGAAAGCCAGCGTACCCACCGTGACCCTGTCGCCGGCCTGGCTCGCCGGCCGGACCGTCAAGGAGTTCCGGATTTCCCGGGACGGCACGCGTGCCCTTGTCATTTCGGAGCAGAAAGGCAACAGCAAGGTCCAGATCACCGGGATCATCCGGAACGCGGACGGCACCCCGAGGGACCTGACCCCGCCCCTGACCCTCCTGACTCCGCGGAATCCGGACCAAGGGGTCTGGGTGGATGACACCACGGTGGCGGTCATGAAGGCTTCCGCCAGCGATGCCGTTACACCCGAGTTGTTGTCCCTGGGCTCGGCGCAGCCGCAGCAGCTGGCCCCGTGGCCCGGGCTGACGGCCCTCAGCGCAGGCAACGGGACATCCGAGATCTACGGCCAGTCCGCCGAAGGAATCTTCCAGCGGCTGGGCAACGGGTGGTCACCGCAGCTCAAGGGCCCCACAGACCCGTCCTTCCCGGGCTGACCCACGGGCCTTCGGGCGACGGCTGTGGGTCGGTTTCGGCGGGCGCTATCCGTCAGCGCCGGACCGTCCGGGCCGGTGAGGGTGCGGCCGGTGAGCGTGCCGGAGGTGAGCTTTCCACATGGCGGCTTGTCCACATAGCCGCCCATGGGACTGCCACCGGGGGCGCCCCCGGTCCAGGATCGAAGAATGAACAGCCACACGGATCAGGACGCCGGCCCGGCGCGGCCGGCCGCGGATCCGGACCTTGCCCCGGCCTCAGCGTCAGCGGCGCGGCACCGCGGCAGCTACGCGCGGCCTCTGGCGAGACTGTGCGAGCTGACGGCCGAGTCCGCGGCTGAGGTGCTCGCCCTGGCCATTCCGGTGGACTGCGCCTGCTGCGGGGCCGAGGACTTGGCTCTCTGCGGCGCTTGCGCCCGGAAGCTCCGCCTGCTGACGCTGAGGCCGTTCCGTGCGGAGGCCCAGGCGCCTGCCCTGATGGACATGGACGGGTCCGTGCTGTTGCCCGTAGTGGCCGCCGGGGCATACCGGGCCGAGCTGGCGCAGTGCCTGCTATCCTTCAAAAGCCATGGGCAGGCCCGGCTGGGCGCCGAGCTTGCGCGGGCCCTGGTGCGAGCCCTCCACGCCGCGGCCGGCCCGGCGCAGGGACTAGTCCTCGTCCCCGTTCCGACGAGCGCCGCCGCGTTCCGCAAGCGGGGTTTCAGTCCCGTCCACCTCCTGCTCCGTCGGCTCGCCCGCGGCGATGCGCTCCCAGGGTTCACCATTGCGGACGCTTTGCGGAAAACTGTGCCGTCCGCGCGGCGCCGCATGCCCCCGGCGTTGCCCCTGTTGGACCGGTTGCGGGCCGGTCCGCAAGGGGACCACTACCTGTCCGGCGGCCAGAAGGGACTGGGCCGGGGTGCCCGCGCCAGGCGTGTCCGCGGATCCATGCGGGCCAGGTCCGGCCCGTGGGCTGTTCGAGTCGAAGGACGTCCCTGCATCATCATCGACGACGTGCTGACCACCGGTGCCACCCTGGCGGAGGCGGCCCGCGCGCTTCGGGCCGCAGGGGCCCTTGTCGGTGGCGCCGTGGTCGTGGCCGCGACACGCCCGCCGGCCACCTCCGACGTCGACGCCGCCAGCCCCGCTGTGGCACGGGGGAACGCCGGAACCCAAAAAAATAAACCGTAAAAGGATGAATAACAGGTGTCTATGAACTAACGTCGAAGATGGGTACCAAGAACAGATGTACCTGTCGATAGCGGCTCGGAAAGGGGCTCGACTGTCAGTCAGATCGGCCCCGGGAAGTACCGCCGTCGTGTCACCGAAGTCATTTGGAGGGCACCATGGAGTTCATGATCAGCGGACGCAACTTGACGGTCTCAGACCGGTTCCGCGAGTATGCCGACGACAAGATCTCAAAGATCGCGTCGTTGGGAGACAAGGTCCAGAGGGTAGACGCGAAGGTCACCAAAGAGACCAAAGCCCGCCAGACCGCCGAATCGCTCACGGTTGAGTTGACAGTCCTGGGGCGCGGTCCCGTAATCCGCGCAGAAGCGAGTGCCGCCGACAAGTTCGCTGCGTTCGATCTCGCTTACAACAAGCTTCTTGAACGCCTGCGCAGGGCTAGGGACCGCAGAAAGGTCCATCACGGTCGGCACACCCCGAAGTCCGTGACCGAGGCGACGGCAGCCTTGGAGCCGGCCAGCCCCAGCGAACCTCTTTACGTGGAGGCGGCGCAGCAGCAGGAGACCCAAGTGTCGGCGGCAGCCAAGTCGCCGTACGATGTCGAGAACGATATTCCGGCCGGCGATTCGCCTGTGCTGATCCGCCGGAAGGTTTTCCCCGCGGCACAGCTCACGCTCGATGACGCCGTCGACAACATGGAACTTGTGGGTCACGACTTCTACCTTTTCGTTGACAAGGAGACCAAGGCGCCGTCGGTCGTGTACCGCCGTGAAGGCTGGACCTACGGGGTCATCTCCCTTGACCAGACGTGCGAGCCCGGACATTCGAGTCTGGAAGAGAAAATCCTGGCCTACCGTTCAGAGGATGAGCCCGCCAGCGCATAAGCTGGTGCAGACTTTTCCGACGAAGGGACTAACGTGCAAGCATCGCTGAGCCTGGCACAGGCACGGCGGATCGCGTTGGCAGCCCAGGGATTGGACAAGGAACGGCCCGCCGGACCCGTGAGCGCACGGGCGGTGGGCCGTACCTTTGCCCGGCTGCACCTGGTTCAGATCGACTCTGTCAATGTGGTCTCCCGCAGCCACTTCCTGCCGTTCTTCTCGCGGCTCGGCAACTACGACCGGGCAATCCTCCAACGCATGGCGGGTACCCACCCGCGCCGGATGATGGAGTACTGGGCCCACGAAGCCTGCTTCATCCGGCCGGACCACTTCTACGACCTCGTGCAGTGGCAGAGCCGCAAATGGGTGGGCGCGCACGGCATGGACCCCGAACTGCGCAACGGGGTGGCGGCCAAGGTGCTGGAAACCCTGGCCGCCGGGAAACCGATGACCGCCGCCGAACTGACAGCCCGGCTCGGCCACGTGGAAGATCAGCAGCGGGAGAACTGGGGCTGGAACTGGAACGCCGTCAAAAGGGTGCTGGAACATCTCTTCGAGGAGGGACTTGTCACGGCATCCTCGCGGACCGAATCCTTCGAACGGCGTTACACCCTCACTTCCAAGGTGCTCCCCGGACCGGCCGCGGAAGCGCCGGCACCCGAAGCGGACGCGGCCGCCGCGATGGATCGGCTGATCGACGCCGCCGCCCAGGCCCACGGCATTGGGACCGTGCGGTGCTTCGCGGACTACTTCCGGACACCGCAGAAAGCTGCCGCGGTGTCAGTCCAGAACCTGGTGGACAGCGGCCGGCTGGAACCGGTCACGGTGGCCGGCTGGGACCGGCCCGTGTACCGTCACACGGAGGCGAAACTTCCGCGCTCAGCCAGCGGCCGGGCAATCCTGAGCCCTTTCGACTCCATGGTGTTCGAACGCCGGCGGCTCGAGGAACTCTTCGGGTTCCATTACCGGATCGAGATCTACACGCCAGAGCCGAAGCGGAGGTACGGCTACTACGTCCTGCCGTTCCTGCTCCGCGACGCGATTGTTGCCCGCGTGGACCTCAAAGCGGACCGGGCCGGCGGCCGGCTCCTGGCAAGGGCCGCCCATGCGGAAGAAGGCGCCCCAGGGGACACCGCCGTTGAACTCGCCGCGGAACTCCAGCTCATGGCAGAGTGGCTGGGACTGGACGGGGTAGTTGTCTCGCCAACGGGGAACCTCGCGCCGGCGCTCGCCGAAGCCGTGGCTGCCCGGCAATTTCACTATCCGCTATGAGGGAACAGGCGCCACCGGCCCTGCGTCTCTCCCGTAGACTAAACAGGCCAGAATTCGGCAGCTTGAGACTGGGAGCAACTTCACGTGGCAACACTTATCGAAAAACTTCTCCGCACGGGTGACAAAAAAACCCTGAGGCAACTGCGGAACTATGCCGATTCCATTAATGCCCTGGAGAGCTCCTTCCAGACCTTCACGGATGCCGAGCTCCGTGAAGAAACTGACCGTCTGCGCGAACGCCACCAGGCAGGCGAGAAGCTGGACGATCTTTTGCCTGAAGCCTTCGCCGCCGTCCGCGAAGCCTCCTCCCGTACCCTCGGCATGCGCCACTTCGATGTCCAGCTCATGGGCGGCGCCGCCCTGCACCTGGGCAACATCGCCGAAATGAAGACCGGTGAAGGCAAGACCCTGGTGGCCACCGCTCCGG
Organism: Arthrobacter sp. 05T420; assembly: GCF_056396305.1. NCBI lineage: Bacteria > Bacillati > Actinomycetota > Actinomycetes > Micrococcales > Micrococcaceae > Arthrobacter > Arthrobacter sp. 05T420. The sequence goes on from NZ_JBFTLG010000001.1 coordinate 396,932, forward strand.
CCTACCTCAACGCCCTTGCCGGCAAGGGCGTCCACGTCATTACCGTGAACGACTACCTCGCCGAATACCAGTCCGACCTCATGGGCCGCGTCTACCGCTTCCTCGGCCTGAGCAGCGGTTGCATCCTGTCAAACCAAGATCCTGCGCTGCGCCGCGAGCAGTACGCCGCGGACATCACCTACGGCACCAACAACGAATTCGGCTTCGACTACCTGCGCGACAACATGGCGTGGGACAAGTCCGAACTCGTCCAGCGCGGCCACCACTTCGCCGTCGTCGACGAAGTGGACTCCATCCTCATCGACGAGGCCCGCACCCCACTCATCATCTCCGGCCCGGCCCAGGGCGACACCAACCGTTGGTACAGCGAATTCGCAAAGGTGGTCACGCGTCTGCACGCCGAGACCGACTACGAGGTCGATGAGAAGAAGCGCACCGTCGGTGTCCTCGAGGCCGGCATCGAAAAGGTCGAGGACTACCTCGGCATCCACAACCTTTACGAGTCCGCCAACACGCCCCTGATCGGCTTCCTGAACAACGCCATCAAGGCCAAGGAACTTTTCAAGCGCGACAAGGACTACGTCATCCTCGACGGCGAGGTGCTGATCGTCGATGAGCACACCGGCCGCATCCTCGCCGGCCGCCGCTACAACGAGGGCATGCACCAGGCCATCGAAGCCAAGGAAGGCGTCGAGATCAAGGCCGAGAACCAGACGCTCGCCACCGTCACGCTGCAGAACTACTTCCGCATGTACGACAAGCTCGCGGGCATGACCGGCACGGCCGAGACCGAGGCCGCCGAGTTCATGAGCACTTACAAGCTCGGCGTCGTTGCCATCCCCACCAACCGCGACATGACCCGGATCGACCAGGCCGACCTCGTCTACAAGAATGAGGCCGTCAAGTTCGACGCCGTAGTCAAGGACATCGCCGAACGCCACGAGAAGGGCCAGCCCGTCCTGGTCGGCACCACCAGCGTTGAGAAGAGCGAATACCTCTCCCAGCTGCTGGCGAAGGAAGGTGTCCGGCATGAGGTCCTGAACGCCAAGAACCACGCCCGGGAAGCCTCCATCGTCGCCCAGGCCGGCCGCAAGGGCGCCGTCACCGTCGCAACCAACATGGCCGGCCGCGGTACTGACATCATGCTCGGCGGCAACGCCGAGTTCACCGCCGTCGCCGAACTGGCCAAGCGGGGCCTCGACCCGGAGGAAAACTCCGAGGAGTACGAGGCCGCGTGGCCCGAGGCGTTTGAGTCTGCCAAGCAGGCTGTCAAGGACGAGCACGAGGAAGTCCTGAACCTGGGCGGACTCTACGTGCTCGGCACCGAACGGCACGAGTCCCGCCGCATCGACAACCAGCTCCGGGGCCGTTCCGGACGCCAGGGCGACCCGGGCGAGTCCCGGTTCTACCTCTCGCTGACCGATGACCTGATGCGGCTGTTCAACTCCGGCGCGGCCGAACGGCTGATGAACAGCTCGGTACCGGACGACGTCGCCCTCGAGTCCAAGCTCGTCTCGCGCGCCATCGCCTCGGCGCAGGGCCAGGTGGAGGGCCGCAACGCCGAACAGCGCAAGAACGTGCTGAAGTACGACGACGTCCTGAACCGCCAGCGCGAGGCAATCTACGGCGACCGGCGCCGCATCCTCGAAGGCGATGACCTGCACGAGAAGGTCCAGTACTTCCTGGAAGACACCATCAACGCCTCCATCGACCAAGCCACGGCCGAGGGCACCGGCGATGACTGGGACTTCAACCTCCTGTGGTCCAACCTCAAGACCCTCTACCCTGTGAGCTTCACCCCCCGCGACGTCATTGACGAGGCCGGCGGCAAGTCCCGGGTCACAGTCGACTTCCTCCGCGAAGAAATCCTCTCCGATGCCCGTCTGGTCTACCAGGCCAGGGAGCAGGCGATCGGCTCTGAGAGCATGCGCGAACTGGAGCGCCGGGTGGTCCTGTCCGTCATCGGACGGAAGTGGCAGGAACACCTCTACGAGATGGACTACCTCAAGGAGGGCATCGGGCTGCGCGCCATGGCCCAGCGCGACCCCCTGGTGGAGTACCAGCGCGAGGGCTTCATCATGTTCCAGGCCATGATGGAGGCGATCCGTGAGGAGAGCGTCGGCTTCCTGTTCAACCTCGACGTCGAAGTGACGCCTGCCGAAGATGTTGTGGTGGCGGACGCCGAGGGCCAGCACACCGAACACCACGAGCCGCAGATCCATGCCGCCGGACTCGAGGCCCCCGAGAAGCCCGCGCAGCTGCAGTACACCGCCCCCGGCGAAGACGGCGCCGCGCAGACCAGGATCGAGGCGAAGGGCACCGGACGTTCGGGAAACCCGGCCAAGGCAGCGGCGCAGGACATCGGCCGCCGCACAGCGAAGAAGAAGCGGCGCTAGGCACCACGCCAACGTACGGGAGGACCGGAGCAATCGCTCCGGTCCTCCCGTGTTTGCGCCTCCTTTCAATGACAGGCTGGCTTTCCCTGACAGGCCTCCTTTCCCTGACAGGCCGGGCGCGGTTTTCTGCCCCTTCCTGCCTGTCTCTGCTCGTTTCCCCCTGAGGCCCCGCGGTTCAGCCGATCTCCAGCACCGTGACGCGCCAGGCCGCTGTGCCGCGTTCCAACCGCAGCGCGACCGCGCGGACCCGTGATTCCTCCACCACGACCGCGCTGGCCTCGTAGACGTCATCCGAAACGCGGCAGGCCCGGACAGACCGGACCGACGGGTTGCGGTGCAGCCGCCCCGCCGTTGGCGAGCTGCCGGACGCAACCCGGCGGGTCAGTGCGGCACGGTGCTGCAGTGCAGCCAGGCAACGAGGGTCCAGGCGGCGGGAGAGCTGCTGTGCGGGCCGCGTGCCGGCCAACACTTCGATGGCGGCTTGCACTATGCTGCGGGAAATCGCACAAATCTCGCGGGCTTCGTCAACAACGCGCAGTGGCGGCGGGACCGCGGCGGCCTTCGTGGCCGGTGTTGCCGTGCCGGACACAACCCGGAGGGCGGGGGAGCGCGGGGCTGGGGTTGCCGCGGCTGAGCGGATCCCGGTGACTGCATTCATGACGGTTCCTTTGCTGATGGCTGATGACTGATGGCTGGTTTGCGGGGGTGCTGGCGGGGCTGGTGCTGGCCGACTTCCCGTTGGCTGAACTTCCGACGGGCCCTGGCCGTGGTTCTGCCCTGTCCGTGATTCTGGCCTGGACCCGTGTGTGGCGGGGGTCCGCTAGGTTGGCGGCGGGAGGATGAGGACCTGGCCGGGCCGCAGGAAGTGCGGGTTGGCTCCGATGGTGTCGCGGTTCCCCGCATACAGCCGGGGCCACTCTCTGGCGATGTCGGCGTCGGACGCGAACGGCCCCAGCGTCGCCGCGGCGATGCTCCACAGCGAATCACCGGACCGGACCGTGACCTCCTGGCGGGCGCCTGGCGCGTCCTGAGCGCGTGCCTGGCGTGCGGCCAGTGGTCCGGCATCCACGACCGGGCTCACGGGCTTCCAGCGCGGATCTACCGCGGAACCGGTGGCCGGATCCTGCGGCCCTGGCGCCGGGGCCTGCCCGGGCGGCGGTGTCCACGATGCCGACACCGCTGCCTGGCCAGACCGGCCCGCACCGTGCCCGTCGGGCGCAGTCGCCGCGGAGGCCAGCGGCGCTGTCAGCAGCTGCATGCCCACGGCGGCGAGAACCAGCCGGCGCATGAACGCCGGACTGAACCGGCCTGTGGAGGCCGCCGCGCGGGTCCTGCCAAGACGGTCAAGCAGCGCTGCCGCGACGGCGATGGCGAGGGACATCACCCACCAGGTGATGACGATCAGTCCTGCGGTATTTGCCACGATCCCCAGCTGGTCCTCGAAGGAAAGTGACTGCCGGCGCGCCGAGCCTGACTGCCAGCGCTGGACGAGGAAACCACCCGTGGTGGCGAGGAAGATCCCCAGCAGCAGGATGGCAGTGGCCATGGCTGCATCGGTCCGAACCGTCAGCCTGGGCGTCGGCAATGTCGAGGGCTGGGTCCTGGGTTGCTGCGCCGCTGTCCGGTCCATTGCTCATTCCTCCGTTTCGCACACAATGCTGTTTGATGCTGTTTGATGTCATTTGATGACGTTTAAGCCTGTTGAATGAAGTCTGTGTCCACGGGCCCGGTTTGTCTAGATGCAATCCGGGCCTGTGGATAGGCGTCCCCCCAAAGAGCCGCCGTCTGCGGATTGACCCGTCCGGGAGGCGCGCTTACGCTGGCGCCATGCGGTGGGACGCCCTGTTTGATGACATGGAGACGCAGCTGGCTGCGCGCCAGCGGCTGGATTTTGAGGCAGAAATAGCGGAGCGTGCACTGGTGGATTCTGCGGGCATAGAGCTCGCGGACAGGCTCCGCGGCTCCCTCGGGCTCAGCATCCGCGTGCACCTGGCCTCAGGGTCGGCGTTCGAGGGGGTGCTGAGCCACGCGGGCAGCGAAGCCCTGGTCCTTGATGAACCCCAACACCAGGTCCTGATTCCCTATGCCGCGGCCGCTCAGTATGTGGGTCTTTCGCGGGTGGCGGTCTCCGAACCGTCAACCGTCCGCCGGCGGCTGGGATTGGGCAGTGCACTGCGGGGACTGGCCAGGAACCGGGCGCGGGTGTTGATACTTATCTCGCACGGGAGGGCAGAGACCGCGCTCCACGGCGTCATTGACACTGTCGGCCGGGATTTCCTGGATCTGCTCATGGCGGCTGAAGGCGAGGAGTGGCGTCCAGCCAGCGCGCGGCAGGTAGTGTCAATTCCTTTTCGCGCCCTTGCTGGCATCAGATCCGTTGGTGCCGCGGGAGGTTAGTCAGAACGCCCAGATCAACGTTCGGCAGACTTCGACTTGGCCTCTTCGATCATGCGGCTGGCCTCGGCGTAGCGTTCCTGGATGTACTGCTCAAGCATCTTCTCCTCGACCCGCCACTGGCCGCGCCCGCCCACCTGGATCGCCTTGAGCTCCCCGCTGCGAACCAGTGCGTAGGCTGCCGGAGAGTTGATCTGGAGCTGCTCGGCAACGTCAGCGAGAGTCAGGAATCGAGGCATGAAGTCCATTTTGCCACCGTTGATGCCGACTGGCGCGGTTATCCACAGTTTGCACCTGTTTGGCCCTGGATCTTCCACCTGGGCGGCCCGGGCGCAACAATAGGGGTGCCCGGCATACCGGGAAGGACGGCGACGACAGGGGGAGCGGACGCATGAGTGGAAGCGCGGCAGCCGAAGGGGCCCGTTTGAAAAAGCCGTCCTGGAAAGACCCCCGGCTCCTCGTCGGAATCCTGCTTGTCCTGGCATCCGTGGTGGGGGTGGTCTCGCTGGTCGGTGCCGTGGACCAGACCACCGAAGCGTACGCGGCGCGCGAGCCGATCGCCGTCGGCGAGACGCTGACCGTCGAGATGCTGCACCGGGTCAAGGTACGTCTCGGCGAGGTGGAACAGCACTACCTGACCCCGGAGGCCGGCCTGGACGCCGGCCTGGTGGCCGTGCAGAGAATCGGCAAGGACCAATTGGTGCCGCGCGAGAGTGTCGGCCAGCTCGATGGGCTGGACCGCAGGCCCGTAGCCGTAACTGTCGAGGAAACCCTTCCCGCTCAAGCCGTGGCGGGCTCCCGCGTGGACGTTTGGGTGGCCTTGCCGGATACCCGCAACGGCTTCAGCGAACCGACGCTGCTCCTCTCCGGCGCCGAAATTGCCCAGATCACCCCGGGCAGCACTGCCCTTGGATCCTCACGGTCAATGGTGGTCATGGTGCTCGCCCCTGATGCCCAGATGCCGAAGCTGTTGGGAGCCCAGGCCAACAAGGCAAAGATCGCGGTCGTGTGGAACCCGGGGGGTGCCGCACGATGAGCATTCCCGTGGTGACGGTGGGGGACGCCCGCGATGACCTGGTGGGCGGCCTGGAGCGGTTGCACGGACCTGTGTCCGTTGTCCGGCGGTGCGGCGAGCTGGCGGAACTGCTGGCCGCCTGCCAGAGCGGGCTGGCCCGCGCCGCTGTCATCGCGGCTGGTAGCGAGGAGCTGACGGCCTCGCTGGTGGACCGCCTGTCCGCCGTCGGCGTCGTTGTCATCGCCCTGACTGACAATCCGGAGGAAACGGCCCGTCTGCGGGCCATTGGCGTGGCAGCAGAAGCCCGGGCTGTCGATGCCGCCGCCCTTGCGGCGCGGATTTCCGCAGCCGTGGCGCAGCTCAGTGGCGCCGGACACCGGCCGCGGCTCGCAGGGTCCGACGACGCTTCCTCCGTGGCCGGCACGGCCGGTGGCGACGCCCCCCGGCCTTCCGGGGCGGCCCCAGTCACCCCGGGCCATGCCGCGAGAGGACGGATCATTGCGGTCTGGGGCCCGGCTGGCGCGCCGGGCCGGACCCTGGTGGCCGCCAACATCGCGGGGGAGCTGGCCGCTGAAGGGCAATCGGTGCTGCTGGTCGACGCCGACAGTTACGGTGCCAGCGTGGCCGCCCTCCTGGGTCTGCTCGACGAGGCTGCCGGGCTGGCCCAGGCCTGTCGGCTGGCAGACCAGGGACTTCTCGACGCCGAGGCCCTGCTCAGGATCGCCACGACGGTGGCGACCAAGGCAGGGACGTTTCGCGTGCTTACCGGGATCACGAGGGCGGACCGCTGGACGGAACTGCGCGCCGCGGCGCTCACGCTGGTGCTGGAGCGGGCGCGGGAGATCGCAGATGTCACTGTGGTGGACACCGGCTTCTGCCTCGAAGCCGATGACGAGCTTGGCTTCGACAGCGGCGCGCCGCGCCGCAACGCCGCGACCCTGAGAAGCCTGGAGCTGGCCGACACGGTCTTTGCCGTCGGGGCGGCCGACTCCATCGGCGTGCCGAGGCTGGTCCGCGGCCTGGCGGAGCTCCAGACGGCCGTCCCGCAGGCAGCGCCCCAAGTGGTCATGAACAAAGTCAGGACCTCCGCGGTGGGGCGGTCGCCCGAACGTCAGCTCCGGGCAGCGTGGGAGCGGTACGGCCCCTCGGTGCCGTTGACGGCGTTCCTGCCGTCCGACCCCGCGGTCAGCGACGCCGCCCTGCTGGCTGGGGCGCTTTTGCTCGAATCCGCGCCCGACTCTGAGCTGCGGCGTGCGATCGCCGCATTGGTTTGTGCACCTGCCCAGCGAAACAAGAAATCCTTTGTATTTTCTTCCACAGCAGAGCGCCGGGCAAAGAGCTAGGGTCAACATAAGGGCCGCAATGAGGCGGCTGTGAACTTCTTTTATGGAGGCGTTTCGATGTCGTCTGGGTCCAGCGTGGAGGATCAGCCCGTTTCGATCGGGAGTAGCGAAAGCTACCTCGGGGATTACTACGAGCACCTCGCGGAGGAGGATCTCCGGGCCTACCCCCAGGAAGTCCTGACGGCCAGGGCGGATACGCACCGCCAGATCGCGGCGATGCGGCAGCCTGGCACCGCGAACGTCGCCCTCCGTGACGAGGCCGATTGCAGCGTCCTGTACATCGTCACCGATGACATGCCCTTCCTCGTGGACTCCGTCAACGCCGAACTGGTCCGCCAGAATGCACCCATCCACCTCGTACTGCACCCGCTGTTCGTGGTGACCCGCAACCGCGAGACCGGCAACCTGGTCAAGGTGGCGCGTGTACCCTCCCACCTGGGCATCTCCAGCGGTGACACGGCGGCCATGCCGAACCTCTCCCACCTGATCGCCGAGGGCGACAACGCCTCGCACATGGAATCCTGGATCGCCGTCGAAATCGACCTCGTCGACGAGAGCAAGCGCGCCGAGCTGGTCAAGGGAATCACCCGCGTGCTCGGCGACGTCCGCGCCGCCGTCGAAGACTGGCCGAAGATGCGCACGAAGGCCCTTGAGATCTCCGCGGACTTGGACCGGGTGGCCAACCGGGCGCAGATTGCCGAGCTGCGCCAGGCCCAGGACCTGCTCCGCTGGCTCGATGACGGCAACTTCACTTTCCTCGGCTACCGCGAATACGACCTCGTGAACGTATCCGGTGAGGATGTGCTGGAACTGCGCGAGGAAAGTGGCCTCGGCCTTCTCCGCGCCGGCGCGGACAGCCGCCAGGTCCAGCACCTCACCGAGGCCGGCAGGAAGAAGGCACGCGAGAAGCGCGCCCTGGTGATCACCAAGGCGAACTCGCGCTCCACCGTGCACCGCCCGGCGTACCTGGACTACATCGGCGTCAAGAGCTTCGACGCGGCCGGCAACGTCAACGGGGAGCGCCGCTTCATCGGCCTTTTCGCCACGACCGCCTACGCCGGCTCCGTCCGTGATATCCCCGTGGTCCGGGAAAAAGTGGCCGCTGTCCTCCACGACGCCGGTTTCCCGCCGGACTCGCACTCGGGCAAGGACCTGTTGGGCATCCTCGAGACCTACCCCCGCGATGAGATGTTCCAGATCGAAATCCCGGACCTCGCCGCCATCGCCACCGGCATCCAGCGGCTGCAGGAACGCCGCCGGACGAGGCTCTTCCTCCGTCCCGACATTTACGGCCGGTTCATGTCCGCCGTCGTCTACTTGCCGCGCGACCGCTACACCACCAACGTCCGCCTCCGCATTGAGCAGGAACTGCGGGAGACCTTCGACGCCGTGTCCATCGACTACGAGGCGCGCATGACGGAGTCCGCCCTGGCCCGCCTCTTCTTCCGGATCCGGCTGCCCAAGGACGCCGACGTCAGTAACGTCAACAGCGACGAGCTGGAGAAGCGCCTGGTCCGGGCCGCCCGCTCGTGGGGCGAAGGCATTTCTGAAGTTCTGCGCGCCCGCGGCAACGGCGGGGGCGCGGGCCTCAGGGAGAACGGCGCCAAGGAACTGGCAGCCGTCTGGGCGGAAGCGTTCCCCGCCAGCTACCGCGTGGACTATGAGATCGAAGACGCGCTGCAGGACATCGACCGCTTCGAAAAGTACGGAGCCGCGGCCGAACGGGCCGGCGAAGGGGTCAAGGAGCAGCCAGGCGTTCACGTCTACCTCCCCGAAGGCGCCGGCGCCACGCTGGAAGAGGACGCCCGCGTCAAGCTCTACATGCTGGAGCCGAAGAGCCTAAGCCAGATCCTGCCGTACTTCCATAACCTCGGCCTCGAGGTCCTGGACGAGCGCCCGTTCGAGATTGAGACCGCGGATCAGCGGGACTTCTTCCTCTACGACCTCGGCCTCAAGTACCCCGCCGGCGTGGATCCCCAGGCCACCGGCCAGCTGCTCGGCGAGTCCTTCGGCGCTGCCGTGACCGGCGCCGTCGAGTCCGACAGCTTCGACCGGCTGGTGCTGCGGGAGGGCATGCACTGGCGCCAGGTGGTCGTGCTGCGCGCTTACGCCAAGTACATGCGGCAAATGGGCAACACCAACTCCTTCGGATTCCTGGCGGACACCCTGCTGGCGAACCCAGAGGTCACGCGGGGACTCAGCGCCCTGTTCACGGCACGCTTTGACCCGACACTCAGCGACGCGGAGCGCGCGCTCAGGGAAGTCGAGGTCCTCGCCGGACTGGATGCAGCGATCGAGCAGGTCGCGACCCTCGACGCCGACCGGCTGCTGCGCACGTTCAAGAACCTGATCGAGGCCACGCTCCGGACAAACTTCTACCAGAACAAGCCCCACCTGAGCTTCAAGCTGGATCCGTCCCGCATCGCGGGCCTGCCGTTCCCGCGGCCCATGTTCGAAATCTGGGTCTACTCGCCCCGGGTCGAGGGCGTGCACCTCCGCTTCGGCAAGGTGGCCCGCGGCGGCCTGCGCTGGTCGGACCGGCGCGAGGACTTCCGCACCGAAATCCTGGGCCTCGTCAAGGCCCAGACCGTCAAGAACGCCGTCATCGTCCCAACGGGCGCCAAGGGCGGCTTCTACGCCAAGCAGCTCCCGGACCCCGCAGCAGACCGCAGCGCCTGGATGGCCGAGGGCGTCGAGAGCTACAAGACGTTCATCCGCGGACTCCTGGACATCACGGACAACCTGATCGTGACGGCCGATGGCGAAACCGTCCGGCCGCCGGCCGACGTCGTGCGCCACGACGACGACGACTCCTACCTGGTGGTCGCGGCCGACAAGGGCACGGCGTCCTTCTCCGACATCGCCAACGGGCTGGCGGGCGAATACGGCTTCTGGCTCGGCGACGCCTTCGCCTCCGGCGGCTCCGTCGGCTATGACCACAAGGCCATGGGCATCACCGCCCGCGGTGCCTGGGAATCGGTCAAGCGCCACTTCAGCGAGCTGGACCTCGACACCCAGGCCGAGCCCTTCACCGTGGTGGGCGTCGGTGACATGTCCGGTGACGTGTTCGGCAACGGCATGCTGCTCTCCAAGCACATCCGCCTGCTGGCGGCCTTCGATCACCGGCACATCTTCCTCGACCCCACCCCGGACGAGGCAACGTCCTACGCCGAGCGCCAGCGGCTCTTCGAACTGCCCCGGTCCTCCTGGGACGACTACAACAAGTCGCTCATTAGCGAAGGCGGCGGCGTCTTTGCCCGGCAGGCCAAGTCGATCCCCGTGTCCGCACAGGTCCGCGCAGCGCTCGGCATCCCCGAGGGCACCACGGAACTGAGCCCGCCGGACCTCCTGCGCGCCATCCTCCTCGCCCCGGCGGACCTGCTCTACAACGGCGGCATCGGGACCTACGTCAAGGCCAGCACCGAAACGAATGCCGAGGTTGGCGACAAGGCCAACGACGCCATCCGCGTGGACGGCCGCGAACTGCGGGTCAAGGTGGTCGGCGAAGGCGGAAACCTGGGGATGACCCAGCGCGGACGCATCGAGGCCGCGCTGCAGGGCGTCATCCTCAACACGGATGCGATCGACAACTCGGCCGGTGTGGACTGCTCGGACCACGAGGTCAACATCAAGATCTTCGTGGACCGGATGGTCGCGGCCGGCAAGCTTGAGCCCGCCGAGCGGGCGGACTTCCTGGCCTCGATGACTGACGAGGTCGGCCGGCTGGTGCTCGAGGACAACATCGACCAGAACATCCTGCTCCTCAACGACCGGATGCGGGTCTCCGAATGGAGCCCCAGCTACGAACGGCTCATGGACTGGCTGGAAAAGTCGGCGGACCTCAAGCGGGACCTCGAGGCGCTGCCCACCACGGCCACGCTGCAGGAGCGGCTGGAACAGGGCCAGGGGCTGACCTCCCCGGAGCTTTCGGTCCTGGCCGCCTACGCCAAGATCGAACTTGCCAGCGCGCTGCGCGACAGCGACCTCGCCGATGACCCGTGGTTCCGCACGACGCTGCGGAAGTACTTCCCGGAGCAGCTGCGGGAGAGGTTCGACGCCGAACTGGACACCCACCCGCTGCGCCGCGAGATCATCGCGACCGTGGTTGCCAACGACATGATCAACCTCGGCGGCATCACCTTCGCGTTCCGCGCCATTGAGGAAACTTCGGCCACGGAAGCGGCCCTCGCCAAGGCGTTCGTGGCGCTCCGGGAGGTCTACGAGCTGGACATCATGGTCAAGGAACTCAACGAACTGCCGGCGTCGTTCCCGACCGAACACTGGAGCACCGTCCACCTGGACATCCGGCGGCTGCTGGACCGCGCCGTCCGGTGGCTCCTGGGCCAGGGCTCCGCGTCCCGTCCCATCGCCGAGGTCGTGGCCGAATTCAAGCCGCTCATGGATCCCATGCGGGCCCGGCTGCTGGACTACCTCCGGGGCGACGACCGCGCCCGGGTGGCCGAATGGCTGGAGAAGGCGCGCAGCTGGGACCTTCCGGAAGACCTGGCACACCGCTGGGCGGAACTGTTCGAGAGCTTCGTGCTCCTGGATATCGCCAAGATCGTCCACGGCAGCAAGGAGTCCGTGGCCGATATCGCCCACGTCTACTACACGGTCTTCAACCGCTTCCATGCAGATTCCCTCCTCGAACGCATCACCAAGCTGCCGAGGGCGGACCGCTGGCAGGCGCTGGCCCGCGCAGCACTGCGCGATGACCTCTACTCCACCGTCTCGGATATGACGACGGCGGTGCTGGAGACCACTCCGGCCGGGACTCCGGCTGAAGAGCGGCTGGCGGCCTGGGAGGACCAGAACGCGGAGCAGTTGGGCCGGGCGAAGTCCATGTTTGACGAGGTCAATGCGCTCGAGGCCGATGACATGGCTTCACTGTCGGTAGCATTGAGGCTCTTGAGGTCAATCGTCCGACGCTAAGGGGCTGCCGTCCCCGGTGTCGCAAATGGAGGTGCTGTGGCAATCTTTACGGACCCAATCAGGGAACATGCTGATTTTGGCCCGGGGGACGCCGAATGGCTGCACCTCTTGGTCGGCGACTGGCAGATGGTCGCCGACCTCGCGTTCGCCGACCTCGCCCTGTGGTTTCCGCATCCTGAGTTCGGCTACGTGGCACTCGCCCACGTCCGCCCCTCCACCACCCATACGGTGTTCCATGCCGACTTCGTGGGGGAGGGGATCAGGTCGGACCTGCAGCCGCTGGTCGATAAGGCGTGGGAGAGCCGCGCGATCGAGCGCTCCAACGAGACCAACTGGAGCAGCGATATGGCGCTGCGGGTTGAGGCGGTCCCGATGGTCCGCAACGGCCGCACCCTGGCGATCGTGACGTCCCACATGGACCTTTCCAGTTCACGGATGCCCTCCCGGCTCGAGCTCACTTACCGGCAATGCGCCTACGATCTGCTGCGCATGGGAACACTGGGCCTGTGGCCGGACTTCGCGTCGCCCACAGGCTCACGCCGCGGCGCTCCGCGTGTGGGTGACGGCCTGATCAGGCTCGACGCCGAGGGGATCGTTCAGTACGCCAGCCCCAACGGGGTCTCCGCGTTCCGCCGCCTCGGCGACGGCGAGTCCCTCGAGGGACGGTCCCTCGCCGAGGTGACGGCGGGACTTCTGCGGGACCGGCGCATGGTCGATGAAACATTGCCGCTCGTCGTCACGGGCCGCATGCCGTGGCGCAGTGAAATCGAGTCACGCGGCGTCAGTCTGTCGCTGCGAGCGATCCCGCTGCGCGACGAGCAACAGCGGTTCGGTGCCTTGGTCCTGTGCCGGGACGTCTCGGAGCTGCGTCGCCGGGAGATGGAGCTGGTCAGCAAAGACGCCACCATCCGCGAGATCCATCACCGCGTGAAGAACAACCTGCAGACCGTCGCGGCCCTTTTGCGGATGCAGTCTCGGCGCATGGTCAGCGACGAGGCCAAGCAGGGGCTCGAGCAGGCCATGCGGCGGGTGGCGACCATTGCGCTGGTGCACGAGACGCTCTCGCAGGGCCTGACCCAGAGCGTTGACTTTGACGAACTCATCGGCCGCCAGTTCCGCCTTTCGGCCGAGGTCGCCTCACCCTCACAGCAGGTCAAGACCCAGCGGTCGGGCCTCTTCGGGGACCTGCCGAGCGATTTCGCCACCCCGCTGGCCCTCGTCATCAACGAACTGGTCACCAACGCCGTCGAGCACGGGCTGGAGGGGCGGACCGGTACTGTCTGGCTGCTCGCCGACCGCTCGGAGACCGAGGACGGGGATGAACTTCTCACCGTGACGGTGGAGGACGACGGCGTCGGGTTGCCGGACACGCCCTATGTCGAGGGTCTTGGCCTGCAGATTGTCCGCACACTGGTCACCAGTGAACTGGGCGGCACCATTCGCTGGCAGGCCAGGGACGGCGGGGGAACCGCCGTCCAGATTGTCCTAAGCCTCTCGACCCGCTGACGATGCGCCGGGAGGCTTAAAAGGGCAATGGCCGCGAACCTGAGGGTCCGCGGCCATTGCTGCAGGGTCGTGAGGTGGCTGCCGGCACTGTAGCTGCCGGTGCCTGGGCAGCAGAATCAGGAAGCGCGCCGTGCCCGTGCAGCGCGGCGCTTCAAGGCGCGGCGCTCGTCCTCGCTCATGCCGCCCCACACCCCGGCGTCCTGGCCGGACTCCAAAGCCCATTGCAGGCAGGTGTCCACAACGGGACAGCGGCGGCAAACACTTTTCGCTTCCTCGATCTGCAGGAGGGCAGGGCCCGTGTTTCCAACGGGGAAGAACAGCTCCGGGTCCTTGTCAAGGCAGGCTGCGCGGTTACGCCAATCCATGCTGATCAGTCACTCCATTCCTGGGAACTCGTTAAATGCCTTTGTGAATTTATTCACTAGAGGCTTCATAAGAAAAGGGCCCATTGGGGCCCCCTCGGTCATCTGGATTAAGCGTGTCATGTTAACGCTGTGTAAACAAGGGGTAATAGAGGGCGAGATGCCCAGAGACCGTGAGCGATGCATCACATTCAGTGGCGGCGTCCTCACATCTAGACGACTATGTCCGGTAGTGTGCCAGTGTGTCAAGGCCCCCTGTGAACCCTGAAGAACCCAATGAAAACCCCAGTGAAAACTCCAGTGAAAACCCCGCTGAAAATCCCCGCGCGAATGACGGCGGGCGTCCCGGCGAAAACTCGCTCCGGAATGCGGACGGAGCCGCGGCCGGAAGCCCTGTGAGGCCAAAGGGGATTATTGTCATCGCAGTCGTTGTCGCGCTGGAGGCCGCAGCGCTGCTCGTGGCTGCCGGCTGGTACGGGACGCAGCTCCTGACCGGAGCGCCGGTGCTCTCCTTCTGGGGCGCCGTCTTCACGCTTTGCCTGTTGCTGGCGTTCTCCGCATGGCTCTTTGCCGTGGCCCGCTTCCTGCTCCGGGGGTTCCGCTGGCCGCGGGCCGGTGCCCTGGTGGCCCAGCTCTTCGTGCTGACCATTGGCTTCCCGACCCTGACCGGTGGCTATCCGCTGGCCGGCTTGGCCATGCTGATCCCCGCCGTAACGGCGATCGTGCTCTTGTTCGACAAGCGGGTCATAGCGTTCGCCTCACGGGCAGCCGGAGCCCCGCCCGCCCTGTAAAGGGCCGTCCCGGGCGGCATGCTGCGCGGGCAAGTTCCGGACCCGACCGCCGGCAGCCCGGACCGGAGGGGTCGGGGCGGCAGGGCCCACTTGAACAAGAGAGCAGGGCGCCGCCAGCTGGACCGGCGTCGCACGGCCTTCGGAAATGACGACGGCGCGCCCCGGCGGAGGACTGTGCTCCGCTTCGAACCGGACACCGAACGGCTCGCCGTCCATGAGTCCCCGCGGGCAAATCAGGACCGCACGCCCCTGGCTGCGCGCGATGGCAGCCAGATCCACCCGTAGCCCAAAGGCCGGGCCAAATCCCGCGGTGAGGATCACCCTCCAGCCACGACTGTGCAGGGCCGCCAGGGCGCTGTTGGCTTCGGGGGCGAGCAGGTCAGCGTCGTCTGCGAGCGCTATCGCTGTCCGGTCCAGCGTGCCCGCGAGCGCGCTGGCGTGCAGCCCGGACCAGTACTCGCCGGGATCGGTTCCCGGCCGCGGCGAGAGCCAGGCAACGGTTGGGTTCAGTTCCGGGAGCGCAGCCAAAAGCGTGCTCTTACCGGAACCGGTGCCGCCGAGGACCGCGAGGACGCCGCCGGCCGGAAGCCGGATCCCGTGCGGCCGGAGTTCGTCTCCGCCGACGCCGAGAAGCAGGGCGGCCGCCGGGACCGGGAGGTACTCGGCGGTCGGCATGGCTGCGGGCACGGGCGCGGGCAGGGGAGCGGGCGGCGGAATCCTTTGCCCCGTCCCGGGGTTGCCGCATTGGGCCAGCACCTGGTCCACGGTCACGAACGCAGGCAGCGCTTCCACCCGGAAGGGCCTCACCGAGACGGCTTCGCCTGCGGGATCCCGCCCGCCCGCGGCCGGCGGCTCGAACAGCTGGGCCGCGTGCCCGGTGGCCACCAACGGAGCGGGGACAAAGGCGCCGAACACGGCCACGCGCCCGGCCACCGGCTCCAACGCCGGAAGCCGCGGCCACGCCAGCCGGCCCTCGTCGGTGGACCCTGCTGGAAAGAAGATCCGGTTGGGCAGGGCGGCGAAAAACCTCGCGGTCACGAGCTCGCGTTCGCCAGAGACGATGACCGTAATCCCTGCCCGGGAACCGTCCCGCACAATGTCCTGGACCAGGTCTTCAGCCCAGGCCAGCGGCCCGGAACGGAATGCAGAAACCCAGGCGCCCCAGCCGCTGAGCACCAGGACCAGCCGGGGCTTCGGCCCGGCCGCGGGCCCGCTCAGCCGCGATGTGGCTTCTTCGGCGATCCGGCGCAGCACCCTGACGGCCCGGCGCACTTCATCCAGGCCCGCCACCGTGCCGACGCGGGGCGCCGCCGCGGCGGCACTGAACACGCCGGCGGCGTCGAGTATGTACAGGTGCGACTCCTCCGTGAGCGTCAGGAGCTGATCGACAGCCAGTACCAAGGCGGCCTCGCGGGCGCCGGCCTCGGCGCCGACGAGGCCCAGATGCCCGTGTCCGGCAGGACTCCAGCCCAGCTCCGAGACGCGTTGGAGTTCGGGCAGATCCACCCTGCCCAGCCGGACCGTGTCCCGGTCCGCATGCCCGGAATCCGGATAGGGCAGCAGCGCCGGCAGGGGATCTGCCACCGGCCGGCGTGGCGGCCGGCCGCCGCGGTCCTGCCACAGGCCCACGGTGGCCCCGATGAGCTGGGCTGCCCCCTGTGCCGGAGTCAGGGCGGCGCCGCCGTCGTGAGCCCCACGGTTGGGGGAACCATCAGCCCGGACACCGGGTACTGCAGGACCCCGCGTCAGAAAGTCCGTGAAGGTGCGCACTGTGACCGCTCCAACACCTGTCTGCGCAGGGGTCCGGGGCATTAGGGCGGCCGTCTGGAACTCTTCCGGGGCCTGGGCCCCGCGGATCAGGAACGCCCGCCCCGGACGTTCGATGGGGATGGCGGCCGCGAGCCCGGAGCCCATGATGTCGAACGATTCCGGACCGGACTGGACGCGGAGGGCGATGCAGGTGGTGACGTTGGCCCTGATATCGGCGTTCAGGGCTCCCTGCGGGCGCTGCGTGGCCATGATGAGATGAATCCCCAGTGACCGGCCGATGGCGGCAATCCTCATGAGTTCGGAGAGTGCGCCGGGCACTTCGTCCACCAGGATCCTGAACTCGTCAACGACGATGACCAGATAGGGGACAGGCGGTCTGGCCGTCGCCGACGACTCGTAGGCCGCGAGGTCAGGCGCATCGACCCGGGCGAGCAGTTCCTCCCTCCGCCGGACCTCGGCCCGCAACGAAACAAGCGTGCGCTCCACCTGGGCGGCGCCAAGATCCGTGAGCATGCCGACGCAGTGCGGGAGTCCGGTCAGTGGGCCCAGGCCCGAGCCGCCCTTGAAGTCTATGAACAGCAGGGTGACCCGGTCCGGCGGATGGCTGGCCGCGAGGCCGGCGGCAAGAGTCCGCAAAAACTCCGACTTCCCGGAGCCGGTGGTCCCTGCGACCAGGAAGTGCGGGCCGTCAGCCTTCAAATCGATCCTCAGGGTCCCCGTGCGCCCCGTCCCGACTGGCGTACCCAGTCCGGCCTCCGCGCCGGTCCGTGACCAGCGCCGGGAGATGTCAGCCGCCGCAAGGGAAAGGACGTCGGCCAGGCTGCAGTGCTGGGGGATCGCCGGCGGGGGATTCGCCGCCATGGGCCGTGCGGCATTGAAGCCCCGGCAAAAACGGTCAAAGACCACCGCCGGGACCAGATCCGGGACGAAGTCCATCGGCGGGACCCCGGGTGTGATGAGGGTGCTGCACCGGCCGAGGACAATGCGGGGATGGTCTGCGGGACCCTGTGCCTGCGTGCACTCGATCACCCTCCACCCGCATGCCGTGGCCAGGGACCTGATCGCCGGCCCTGCACCGGCGGTGTCCGGCGCGGGCGCGGCCCCTGGCTGCCCGGGAGTGCTCCAAAGGATAAGGACTCCGCGGTCGAATCGCTCCCCCTGACCGCTCGGGCCGCCGGAACTGCCCGTCGACCCGCCCGGAGCGCCCGGCTCGCTGGAATCACCCGGACCAGCGGAGCTGCCGGGACCGGCAGCCAACAGGGCCTCGGTGGTGGCGCTATTGGCGGACAGTGTGACCCCGGGCAGGAAGCGCGCTGAGAACGGGACTGTGTCCGCCGGGCCATGCAGCAGCAGGCGGGTGCTGCCGCCAAGGGGATAGGACGCCAGCTGAAGGATGAACGAGCGCACCAGTCCGGCCACGGCCGGCGCCGGGCCGTGGATAGTCACCACCGCCGGCGCCGGGTCCAAGGTCAGCGGGACCTGGCCGAGCGGCGGTGGCCGGAAGCCGGAGTCGGGTGGTTCCAGCCGGATATTCGCCCTCTGATCCGCCAGCCCGAGCCGCAGGCAGATCTCCGTTGGCTCCGCGTGGGGTGCACCGGCGGCCGGGCATGCCCTGGCCGCGCAACCGATGGCCAGGTCCGCCGCGGAAGGAGCGGCCCGCCGGCGTCGTTCCCTGTCCTGCCGGGCGGCCTCCGCCACAGCGGCTTTAAGCTCGCGGCGCTGCCGACGGCCTGTTAAGTACGGGACGATAACGGACACTCCAGAGACTGCCGTGAAGGCCAGGAACATCCACATTCCGGTGAGAAGCGCCAGGCCGACGCCGGCCAGCAGCGGCAGCACCGCGGCCAGTGCCACGGCGGCCCGGTGGCTGGGGGCGGCCGTGCCGCGGACGACCAGCGGCGCGGCGACGCTGGAGCCTGCAAGCGCCGTCACCGAGTCCGCGGCACCGTTGGCCACCGGCAGCCCAAGCCGGAGCGAGATGGTGGAGTCGCCGCAGCGGATCGAGGACGCCGTGGTCACCGGGAGCATTCGCACATTCCGGCCGTCGACGCTGGTTCCGTTCGCACTGCCGAGGTCCACGATGGTGACGTCCGAGTCCGAAACGTCCAGGCGCGCGTGCTCCCGGGAAAGTGCGGCATCCGGGATCACGATCTCGGTACCGCTGCGTCCGATCCGGAACTGCCCCCTCCGCAGCGCGACAAGCGTGCCCGCGCCAGGACCGCTGTCCACTGCGAGCAGCAGCGTGGCAGTTTCCGGGCCGCCGGTCACGGCACTCTCAACCAATACGGCACCCTCAACCAATACGGCACCCTCAACCAATACGGCACCCTGCACCAGGGGAGGCTCGCCCACGGTCATGGCGGCGAGCGGTACTCCCCGGACGGACAGCCCACCGGTCCCGTAGCGCCGGGCGACGGCGGCCTCCAAGTCCGCGCCCGGGCAGGGTTCGGGGACCTCGACGGCGAGCTCAATGAGCTGCCCCGCCGGCGTCGGTCCTGATCTGGGGGCACCCTGCACCAGCGTGCTGGTTGCGAGAGTGCCGGGTACCAAAGTGCAGTGGAAAATCATCCGGGGCATCCTTTCCTGCGTGGCGGCCCGGTTCCACGTTAGGGGCGCATCTGCCCGGCTGCCCCCGGGAAACCGGGCCATGTGGAAAACGCTTCGGAGCGGCGTGGAAACCCCCGCCACGTAAGGCTTCCGGGCCGGTGCCGGGGGCGGCTTCGGACGGTGGGACTGGCCGCGATTCGCCGATACCAGCCGCGTCTCAGGTAGGCTAGACCAGCAGACAATGCACAACATTGCGCTGCCCGCATTCGAACCAGGAGAGTTTGTGACCGCTGACCTCGTCATCGTAGGGTCGGGCTTTTTCGGCCTGACAATCGCAGAACAGGCCGCCACTGAGCTGGGCTTGAAGGTAGTCGTCATCGACCGCCGGCACCACATTGGCGGCAACGCCTACAGCGAAAAGGAAGAGCAGACCGGCATTGAGGTGCACCGCTACGGTGCCCACCTCTTCCACACGTCAAACGACCGGGTGTGGGAGTACGTGAACCGCTTCACGACGTTCACGAACTACGTCCACAAGGTCTACGGCGTCCACAAGGGCGAGGTCTACTCCCTGCCCATCAACCTGGCCACAATCAACCAGTTCTTCCGGGCCAACCTCACCCCCGGGCAGGCACAGGAGCTGATCAAGGACCAGGCCGGCGAACTGGCCGGCACCGATCCGCAGAACCTGAACGACAAGGGCATCCAGCTGATCGGCCGCCCGCTCTACGAGGCGTTCATCAAGCACTACACCGGCAAGCAGTGGCAGACGGATCCGAAGGACCTGCCCGCGAGCATCATCTCCCGCCTTCCGGTGCGCTACAACTACGACAACCGGTACTTCAACGACAAGTACGAGGGCCTTCCGACCAACGGCTACACCGCGTGGATCGAAAAGATGGCCGAGCACCCCAACATCGAGGTCCGGCTCAACACGGACTTCTTCGACGAGTCGCATGAGTACAGCAAGGACAAGGTCGTCAGCAACATCCCGGTGGTGTACACCGGACCCGTCGACCGCTACTTCGACTACGCCGAAGGAGATCTGTCCTGGCGCACCATCGACTTCGAAGAAGAGGTGCTCGACGTCGGGGACTTCCAGGGCACGTCAGTGGTGAACTACAACGACGAAGACGTCGCGTACACCCGCATTATCGAGCCGCGCCACTTCCACCCGGAACGCGACTACCAGACGGAGAAAACCGTCATCATGCGCGAGTTCTCCCGCGCCGCGGAGAAGGGCGACGAGCCCTACTACCCGATCAACACGCCCACGGACCGCGATCGGCTCCTCAAATACCGCGACCTGGCCGCAGCCGAGCAGGATGTCCTCTTCGGCGGCCGCCTCGGTACGTACAAGTACCTGGACATGCACATGGCGATCGGCTCGGCCCTGACCATGTTCGAGAACAAGATCCGCCCGCACTTCGAAGGCGGCGCCAAGATTGAAAGCGGGGGAGTGGACGCATGAGCGCCGCAACCGATACCCGGGTAGAGTCCGCCCAGCAGTGGGACACCCTGCAGCGGGTCATCCTGCCCAACGCCAGCCAGATGGACACGGTCCCCCTGTACATGGACATGGGCACGGCGACCGGCATTCAGCTCCCCACGGTCGGTGACCGCGGAGGCAAAAAGACCAAGCCGCAGACGATCAGCAGCGCCGCCAAGGAAGCCCACGTTGAGGACTTCCTGTCGCGAAGCTCCACCAAGGTCAGGTCCGGGGAACGCGTTTCCTTCGGCAGCTATTTCAACGCCTTCCCGGCCAGCTACTGGCGCCGCTGGACGACTGTAGAGTCTGTCCGGCTTCAGGTGCGCACCGAGGGCGCAGGATCCGTCATCGTCTACAAGTCGAACGCCCGCGGGTCCCTGCAGCGCGTCGACACCCGGCGTGTCGAGGGTTCGGCGGAGAACACCTTCGAGCTGTCCCTGGCGCCCTTCGGCGACGGCGGCTGGTACTGGTTCGATCTCGTGGCAGGCTCCGAACCGCTGGTGATGGTCGACGCCGAGTGGCAGGGCGTCGCGACTGACAAGACGCCCGGTTCGGTCACCTTGCAGATCACGACACTGAACAAGACCGACTTCTGCCTCAACAATCTCCGGCTTCTGGCGGAGAACCCGGATGCCCTAAAGCATGTCCAGGAGATCCTGCTGGTCGACCAGGGCACACAAAAGGTCGAGGACGCAGAGGGCTTCGCCGACGTCAAGGCTTCCCTTGGCGGCAAGCTACGGATCATCAACCAGTCGAACCTCGGCGGATCCGGCGGCTTTGCCCGCGGCATGTTCGAAGCCGTCGAAAACGGCAGTGACTACGTCCTGCTAATGGACGACGACATCGTAGTTGAGCCTGAAAGCATCATCCGCCTGCTCACCTTTGCTGACCGCTGCAAGACGCCGACGATCGTCGGCGGCCACATGTTCGACCTCTACAACCGGACGGTCCTCCACACGTTCGGCGAGGTAGTCAACCCTTACCGCTTCCAGCCATCCTTGCCGAGTGACGAAATGGTCCTCGGACACGATTTCCTGTCCTCGAACCTGCGCCAGACCTCCTGGCTGCACCGCCGCTGCGACGTGGACTACAACGGCTGGTGGATGTGCCTGATCCCCACTTCGGCGATTCGGGAAATCGGCCTCTCGCTGCCCCTCTTCATCAAGTGGGACGATTCGGAATACGGACTGCGCGCTAAGGCGCACGGCATCCCGACAGTCTCCCTGCCTGGTTCGGCAGTGTGGCACGTGTCCTGGATCGACAAGGATGACCTCGTCGGCTGGCAGGCTTACTTCCACGCACGCAACCGGATCGTGGCGGCACTGCTCCACAGCCCCTACGAATACGGCGGCCGCGTTGTGCGCGAATCACAGTACGCGGACATCAAGCACCTCGTGTCAATGCAGTACGCGACCGCCCACGGCCGCGGCTGGGCGCTCGAAGACGTTCTCAAGGGGCCGTCAGGCCTGCCGGAGCTGCTGCCGTCGAAGCTGCCCGAAATCCGGAAGATGATGGCCGGCTACTCCGACTCGATTTTCCGCACGAATCCGGACGAGTTCCCGACACCCAAGATGGACAAGCCGCCGCGCCGTGGACACGGTGTGTCCCAGCCGTCCAGGATCACCCTCCTGCCTTGGGCGGCTAAGACAGTCGCACGGCAGCTTTTCCGCCCCGTGGGCCACACGAGCGCGGAACGTCCGCAAACCAGCATTGCGCACCAGGACAACCGTTGGTGGCGGATCGCGCAGTTCGACAGCGCCATCGTCTCCAACGCCGAGGGAACCGGCGCCTCCTGGTACAAGCGGGACCCCAAGCGCGTGCGGGAAATGCTCACCGAGAGCACTCGCCTGCACGCCGCCCTGCTCAAGGACTGGCACTCGCTCAGCAGGCAATACAAGGCAGCGATGCCGGAGCTCACATCCCTGGATTCCTGGAAGAAAATCTTCGAAGAGCACACCCAGAGTGAAGTGAAATAGCGTGACAACCACGATTTCCGGGGAATTGACCCGCCCGGGTCTCGGCGGTGGATTTCGGGATCTTCGCCAGTCCAGTTTTTTGCTTAAGCTTTTGGTTCGCAAGGAACTGAAGGTCCGCTACCGCGGCTCCGTCCTGGGCCTCCTCTGGTCCTATGTGAAGCCCGGTGTGCAGTTCATCGTGTTCTATGTGGCCTTGGGCGTCTTTCTCGGCCTGGAACGCAGCGCACGAAACCCGGACGGCCTCTCGAACTACGCCGTATATCTCTTCTCCGGAATCGTGCTGATCAACTTCTTCTCCGAAGCCCTCGGGAACGCCGCACGGTCGATCGTAAATAACGGCAACCTGATCAAGAAGATCTATCTTCCCCGGGAGCTGTTTCCGGTGGCGTCGGTCTGGGTGTCGGCGGTCCATTTCTTCCCCCAGCTCGTTGTCCTCGTGATCGGTTGCATCTTTGCAGGGTGGCATCCGGACATGTTCCAACTGCTGGCCGCGATCGGCGGATTCGCCATTGTGGGCTTCCTCGCCACCGGGCTCGGGCTCCTTTTCGGCGCCGCCAACGTATATTTCCGTGATTCGGAAAACCTCGTTGACATGTTGTTGATGGTGGCCACCTGGGCATCGCCGGTCATGTACTCGTGGACGATGGTGCAATCCAAGCTGGGTCCGGGACTCTTCGCCCTCTACCAGGCCAACCCGATCACGGTGGGCGTCGAGTTGTTCCACTACGCATTCTGGTACCCCACAACGGACGGCTCTGCCGCGATGCCGCCGAACCTGTTCAGCCTGTGGCTGCCAATCGGCCTCGCCATTTCGCTCGTGGTCCTGGCACTGGGCCAGCTAACTTTCCGGCGGCTTGAGGGCCGCTTCGCTCAGGAGCTGTAAATGGCAAACGCGATCGAAGTTTCCAATATCAGCAAGGAGTTCGTGCTCCGCCACACCCGTTCCATCAAGGAGGCCGTGGTGTGGCTGGTCAAGGGCCGCAAAGGCGACCTTTCCAAGAAGTTCCACGCCCTGAAAGACGTCTCCCTGATGGTGGAGACGGGGGAGACCGTGGCCCTCCTGGGCCTCAACGGGTCCGGCAAATCCACCCTGTTGAAGCACATCTCCGGCGTCATGCTCCCGGATTCCGGCAGTGTGTACACGCGCGGCCGGGTGGCTGGCCTGATCGAGGTCGGAGCGGGCTTTCATCCTGACCTGTCCGGCCGCGACAACGTGTACCTCAATGGGGCCATCCTGGGGATGACCGAGAAGCAGATCAACGAGCGGTTCGACGCGATCGTGGAATTCTCCGAGATTGGCGAATTCATCGACACGGAGGTCAAGTTCTATTCATCCGGCATGTACCTGCGCCTGGCTTTCTCCGTAGCGGTTCACACCGACCCCGAGGTCTTCCTGATCGACGAAATCCTCGCCGTCGGAGATGAACCGTTCCAGCGCAAGTGCATCGCCAAGATCCAGGAACTGGCGGAAAAGGGCAAGACGCTCGTCGTCGTCAGCCACGACCTGGACCTGGTCTCCCGGATCTGTGCCCGCGGGGTCCTGCTGGAGCACGGAAATGTATTGTTCGATGGGCCGATCAGCGATGCGGTGAGCAGGCTCCGCAGCTAGTCGGCAGACCTCGCTGCCGCCGTCGCGGCGCGGCAGCCGCTAGTGTGGAGGCAGGTCCTTCGGCCCTGCCATCAGGCATGAGAGAAAAGGCACGAGAATCGTGAAGATTGCTGTAATTGCGTTGGGTAAGATCGGCCTGCCCTTGGCCGTCCAGTTTGCATCCAAGGGTCATGAGGTCGTCGGCGTCGACGTCAACCGACAGGTTGTCGACCTCATCAACGCCGGTACGGAGCCATTCCCTGGCGAAGCCCGGCTGCAGGAACAACTGTCTGAGCTGGTGCCGGCAGGCAAGCTGCGGGCGACCACCGAATACGCGGATGCGGTCCCCGAAGCGGACGTTGTAGTCCTCGTCGTGCCGCTCTTTGTCGACGCGGACGCGAATCCCGACTTCGGCTGGATGGACGCGGCGACCGCCGAACTGGCCAAGCACCTGACGCCCGGCACCTTGGTGTCCTACGAAACCACCCTGCCGGTCGGCACCACCCGGACCCGGTGGAAGCCGGCCCTGGAATCGGCCTCGGGCCTGGTCGAGGGGCAGGACTTCCACCTGGTGTTCTCCCCGGAGCGCGTGCTCACCGGCCGCGTGTTTGAGGACCTGCGCAAGTACCCCAAGCTGGTGGGCGGCCTGTCCGAAGAAGGGGCAGCCAAAGCCGTCGAGTTCTATCAGGCCGTGCTCGATTTCGATGAGCGCACGGATCTGGTGCGTCCGAATGGCGTCTGGGACCTGGGGTCCGCCGAGGCATCGGAGATGGCGAAACTGGCGGAAACCACCTACCGCGACGTCAACATTGGCCTCGCCAACCAGTTTGCCCGCTATGCCGCCACGGCCGGGATCGACATCTACCAGGTCATTGAGGCCGCCAACTCCCAGCCCTACAGCCACATCCACACACCGGGAATCGCCGTCGGCGGACACTGCATCCCCGTGTACCCGCGGCTGTACCTCTGGAACGATCCGGAGGCCACCGTGGTGCGGGCAGCCCGCGCGGCCAACGCCGACATGCCGGCCTACACCATCGGGCTGCTCGAGGGAGCCTATGGCGACCTGACCGACGCCCGCGTGGTGGTACTCGGCGCTGCGTACCGCGGCGGCGTCAAGGAGACTGCGTTTTCCGGTGTGTTCGACGCCGTCAAGGCACTCGAACTGCGCGGCGCCAACGCGCTGGTCCACGACCCGCTGTACACCGACGAGGAACTCCAGAAGCTGGGCTTCCAGCCCTACCACCTGGGTGAGCCGGCGGACGCGGCCGTGGTCCAGGCAGACCACGCCGAGTACCGCACGCTGGGGCCGCGGGACCTCCCGGGCGTCCGGGTGTTCATCGACGGCCGGAGGGTAAGCAGCCCCGAGGCGTGGGACGGCGTCCAGTACCGTGTCATCGGCAAGGCATGACCCCGGTAGATTCGCCGATCGCTTCTTCCCTTTGACAGGAGATCCACGATGAACAACATTGCCCCGAGCGCTGATGTTTCGGACCGCGCCGTGCTGGGAGCCGGCACCAAGATCTGGCACCTGGCCCAGGTGCGCGAGGACGCCATCCTGGGAGAAAACTGCATCGTCGGCCGTGGTGCCTACGTAGGCACCGGTGTCCAGATCGGCGACAACACCAAGATCCAGAACTACGCTCTGGTCTATGAGCCCGCCAAGCTCGGAAAGGGCGTCTTCATCGGACCCGCAGTGGTCCTCACGAACGACACCTACCCCCGCTCCGTCAGTCCCGACGGATCGTTGAAGAGCGCGCACGACTGGACCCCCGTGGGCGTCACCATCGAGGATGGGGCGTCCATCGGCGCCCGAGCCGTCTGCGTGGCGCCGGTGACGATCGGCCGCTGGGCGACCATCGCCGCAGGCGCTGTCGTCACGAAAGACGTACCCGCCTTCGCCTTGATGGCCGGGGTGCCGGCCAAACGGCTGGGCTGGGTCGGAAAAGCCGGCTTCCCGCTGCGTGAGGCGGACGGGTTCTGGGTGTGCCCCGAGACCGGCGCCAAATATGTTGAAGAAGAAAATTTCCTGAAAGAGGCAGAGGACAACGCATGAGCCTGGACTTTATCCCCGCAGCAAAGCCGATCATCGGCGATGAAGAGCGGGCGGCCGTAGATGCCGTACTCGCCTCCGGAATGTTGGCCCAAGGCAAGCAGGTAGCCGAGTTCGAAACCGAGTTCTCTTCGGTGCTCGTCGACGGCCGCGCGGCCGTCGCCGTGAACTCCGGCACCTCCGGCCTCCACCTGGGTCTCCTCGCCGCCGGCGTCGGCCCTGGCGACGAAGTTATCGTGCCGTCCTTCACCTTTGCCGCCACCGGCAACGCGGTGGCACTGACCGGCGCCACGCCGGTCTTCGCTGACATCGAGCTGGACCACTACACCCTGGACACAGACCACGTCGCTTCGCTGATCACGGAGAAGACCAAGGGCATCATGCCGGTCCACCTGTACGGCCACCCCTTCGACGTCGAGGGCCTCGGCAGGCTCGCCGCGGAGAGGGGCCTCGACATTTACGAGGACGCAGCCCAGGCGCACGGAGCAAGCTTCAACGGGAAAAAGGTGGGCAGCTTCGGCACCTTCGCCATGTTCAGCCTGTACCCGACGAAGAACATGACCTCCGGTGAGGGCGGCATGGTCACGACGTCGGACGCCGACGTCGAGCACAAGCTTCGGCTGCTGCGCAACCAGGGAATGCAGAAGCAGTACGAGAACGAGATCGTCGGTTTCAACGCCCGCATGACTGACCTGCACGCCGCCATCGGCCGCGTCCAGCTCACCAAGGTGCTCGGCTGGACCGCGCAGCGGCAGCAGAACGCCGCATTCCTCGACGCCAACCTCGAGAACGTCGGGACCCCGGCGGTCAAGGCGGGGGCTGGCCACGTCTACCACCAGTACACAATCCGGGTGACCGAGGACCGCGACGGGCTGGCCAAGGCGCTGCGCGATGAATACAACATCGGAACCGGCGTGTACTACCCGGTCCCGAACCACCGGCTTCCGTCCTTCAACCGGACCGAAGACCTGCCCAACACGGAGACGGCCGCCAAGGAAGTGCTCTCCCTGCCGGTGCACCCGTCCCTGAGCCAGGACGACCTCGAGCGGATCGTCGCTGCTGTCAACGCCGTGGCCAAGGCCGGTGCCTGAGATGGCGAATCTGCGCGTAGGCCTGATCGGGCTGGGCATGATGGGCCGGCACCATGCCCGGGTTCTTCGCGAGCTGCCCGGCGTCGATCTGGTGGCTGTGGCGGACGCCTACGGCGATCCGCACGGCGTGGCCGGTGGCCTGACGGTGCTGTCCTCGGTGGAGGAACTCATTGCCCAGGGCCTGGACATGGCGGTCGTCGCCGTCCCCACGGGGATGCATGAGGAAGTCGGCCTGGCCCTGGCCGAAGCCGGCGTCCACACCCTCGTGGAGAAGCCGATTGCCGAAAGCGCCGCGGCAGGCCAACGCCTGGTGGACGCTTTCGAGTCCAGGAACCTCGTAGGGGCCGTGGGCCACATCGAGCGCTTCAATCCTGCGCTGCAGTCGCTGCGGAAGCGGATTGAGGCGGGCGAACTCGGCGAGGTTTACCAGATCGCCACCCGCCGGCAGGGTCCCTTCCCGTCGCGCATCGCCGACGTCGGGGTCGTGAAGGACCTCGGCACGCACGATATCGACCTCACCGCCTGGCTCGCCCAGAGCCGCTTCGAATCGATCTTTGCCCACGTCACCACCCGCAGCGGCCGTCCGCATGAAGACATGGTGGCGGC
The DNA here is from genome assembly GCF_056396305.1 of Arthrobacter sp. 05T420. Lineage (NCBI taxonomy): Bacteria > Bacillati > Actinomycetota > Actinomycetes > Micrococcales > Micrococcaceae > Arthrobacter > Arthrobacter sp. 05T420. The sequence continues at coordinate 424,791 of NZ_JBFTLG010000001.1, forward strand.
CACCGGGCAGCTGGAAAACGGCGTCATCACCAACCACCTGGTGAACTGGCTCTCGCCCATGAAAGAGCGCCTGACAATCGTCACCGGTGAAAAGGGCGCCTTCGTGGCCGACACGGTCACGGCGGACCTGACGTTCTTCGAAAACGGCACCGTGGCCACGGAGTGGGAGTCCATGGCGGCTTTCCGGGGCGTCTCCGAGGGCAACATGACCCGGCTTGCAATCGCCAAACCAGAACCGCTGCGCACCGAGCACGAGGCCTTCCGCGACGCCGTCTTGGGGCTCCGCAACGACGTCGTGACCATGCGCGAAGGCCTGGACACGCTCGCCGTCGCCGAGGCCGTGCTGGAGTCCGCGCGTACCGGGCAGATGGTCAAAGTCGCGGCCTCGTGACGGCACCTCCCCGCCTGAGGGTCGCTGTCGCTACCCGGCTTTTCACGCCCGAAGTGGGAGCCGCTGCCTTTCGTCTCCAGGCCCTCGTAGACGGGCTGGTGGCCGCGGGGGCTGACGTGCAGGTGGTAACCACCCGCGCCCCCGGTGGAGCCTCCGCCGGCAGCGTCCCGTTCGGAATCAGCCGCTGGCCCGTATTGCGGGACCCGGGCGGCAACGTCCGCGGCTATATCCAGTACCTGAGCTTCGACATACCGGCCTTCTTCCGCCTGCTGGTTCAGGGCGCCGACATCGTCGTCTCCGAACCACCGCCCACCACCGGGCTGATGGTGGCCCTCAGCAGCTGGCTGCGTCGCCGGCCGTTCGTGTACTACGCCGCCGACGTGTGGAGTGAGGCGCTGTCCGCAACCGACGTGCCCGCCGTCGTCGTCAGCATGATGCGGCGCGTCGAAGGCTTCGTGCTGCGACGTGCCGCCTGCGTCATCGCCATTTCTGATGCCGTCGCCGAGCAAGTCGCGAAGTTTGGCGTGCCGGCGGAGCGGCTCCGGGTGGTCGCCAACGGGGTCGACACCTCAGTCTTCAACCCCCAGGGCGAGGCTGCGGCCAGTGAGCGGCCGTATTTCGCCTACACCGGAACCATTTCGGAATGGCAGGGAGCCGATGTTTTTGTCCGCGCGCTGCCGATCGTGCAGCTGAAATATCCGGACGCGGAGATCCGCTTTTTCGGGCAGGGCACGGATGAGCCGGCCCTCCGAGCGCTGGCGGCCGAGGTCGCCCCCGGGAGCGTGGTTTTCGGCGGAGTGGTTCCACCCCGGCAGGCTGCTGCCTGGCTGCGGGGAGCCGCGGCCGCACTCGTCAGCATCAAACCAGGTCAAGGCTATGACTTCGCCAAACCGACCAAAATCTATGCCGCCGCAGGATGCGGGACCCCGGTGATATTTGCCGGGACCGGCGAGGGCGCGACAGTCGTAGCTGCCAACGGACTCGGCGATGCCGTGGACCACGACCCCCAGGCCGTGGCGGCGGCAATGATCGCCGCGCTCGAAACCGACGACACCGGCCGCGGACTCCGCTCCCAGTGGGTGGCGGACCACGCTTCTCTCGCGGCAGCAGGCCAGGCAGCGGCGGCCGTCATTGCCACGGTGGCGAGGATCTCCCGATGAAGATTCTGGTGGTCACCACGTGGTTCCCCAGTCAGGGCTCGCCCGCCCAGGCGCCCTTCAACCTGGAGCACGCGAAGGCAATCCAGCTCCGGCACGACGTCCGGGTGCTGCATGTGAGGCTGGGCAGCGGGCTGCCCGCGGCCACGGAGTCATATGCCGGTCTGCCCGTGCGCCGGGTCTCCCTGAACCCCTGCCGGCCGTGGACGGCACTGTCGGTGCTCCGCCTGCTGCTGCGGGAATGCTCGACGGCGGATGTGCTGCACACGATGGCGTTTTCCTCGGCTCTCGTAGCGGCCCTGCCAGCTGTTCTGCGTCGGACCCCCTGGGTGCACTCTGAGCACTGGAGCGGTGTCACTAACCCGCGGAATGTCGCGGGGCTGTGGCCGCGTTTCGCCTGGTTGCGATGGGTTCTGCGGCTTCCGCATGCCGTGACGGGAGTGACGACAGAACTCGTGGAGAAGCTGCAGGCGTTCGCACGGCCACAGGCTGCGATGCTGGTTCCCTGCGTCGTCGCCAACGACCGTCCCCTGCAGCCGCTGCCCGCGCGTGAACGGCTGCGGCTGGCCGCTGTTGGTGGCTTGGTGCCAGGAAAGAGGCCGCTGCTGGCCATCCGGACCATCGCAGCGCTCAGGGAATCAGGCCACGACGTGCACCTCAGCTGGGTGGGGGACGGACCCCTTCGCCGCGAGGCCGAGGAACTGATCGCCGAGTTGAAGCTCGGCGGGAACGTCACACTGGTCGGCGCCGTCCCACCAGCCGAAGTCTTCGCGTTTTTCGAACAGGCCCATCTGTTCTTCCTCCCGACGGCGCACGAGAACTTCTTCACGTCCGCGGCCGAGGCGCTCTCCGCCGGACGGCCCGTGGTGGTTCCGCGGGTCGGGGGATTCACCGACTACGTGACCGAAGCGAACGGCGTCCTCGTGGACGACGCTTCGCCGGAGTCCCTGGCCGAGGCGATCGTGGCGGCCCGCCGGACCTTCGCGGGCGTCGACCCCTCCACCATTGCTGAACCCATCCGGGCCAGGTTCAGCCGAACCACTGTCGGCCGGCTCTTCGAAGACGTCTACGGCCCGGTGCTCGCCGGCACTGGACCAACAGGGCAGGGCCGACGTGGATAGCAGGGCAACGGAGGCGGTCCCGGCCGTTGACGTCGTCATCGCAGTGCACAGCAGCACCCGGCCGGTGGCAAGGGCGCTCTCCTCGATTGCGTCGGCCGGCCTGGAGCTGAACGCCCCCGACGGCGTCCGGGTCACGGTGGTGTGCCACAACATTTCCAGGGACGAGATTTCGAGGAACGTTCCACCCGGGCTGGCTGCAGCCACCAGGTTCCTGGAACTCCGCGACGGGATTCCCAGCCCGGCCGGGCCCTTCAACTATGCGCTGCAGCAGGCTACGGCCGAGTTCGTCTGCGTCCTTGGCAGCGATGATCATCTTGAGCCCGGCGCCCTCCGCCAGTGGCTGGAGCTCGCCCGCAGCCACTCTTCCGCGATGGTCATCGCCCCGCAGCGCCATGCCGGCGGGGCGCCGGTCCGGACTCCGCCGGTCCGGGTGGGCAGGCGGTTCAGCCTGGATCCGGTCAAGGACCGCCTGAGCTATCGCACGGCGCCCCTGGGCCTGCTGCGACGCAGCGAAATTCAACGGCTCGGCCTCCAATTCAGCGCTGATCTGCGGACGGGGGAGGACCAGATATTCTCCGCCAAACTGTGGTTCGGTGGCGGGCGGATCGATTACGCCCGGGGGGCCGGCAAATACGTCGTCGGCGCCGACGCCGAGGACCGGGTCACGGGTCAGCGGCGCGAGATGGGCGAGCTGTTCGCCTTTGCCTTGGAACTCGTCGCGGACCCCTGGTTCGTGGCGCTTCCCCTGGCCCAGCGTCAGGCCCTGGTCACCAAGCTTTTGCGGGTCCACGTCTTTGGCGTGGTCCTCCCTCGCATGGACCAGGGCGGCTGGACGGATGCGGAGCGCGAAGACCTCGCGGGCGTGGCCCGCACACTTCTGGCCGCGGCACCGGGGGCGGATGGGCCCTTGTCCCTGGCGGACGCCCGGCTGCTCCGCAGCATTCTTACCCCTGGCCCGTTGGCTGAGATGCTGGCGGCAGCCGCAGCGCGCCGCAAGTTCGGGCGGCCGCAAACCCTGATCGCGTCGACCCTGGCGGCACAGCTGCATCCAGAAGCGCCGCTGCGGTTCATGACGGCGTCCGCGCTGCTCTAGCCCCTGCTGCTCTAGCGATGCCAGAAAGCAGCAGGGGCGGCAACGTCTTAAAGCAGCAGGGGGCGGCAACAGGCTATTTGTCGCCCATTCCCGCCCCGCATAGGCGCCTGCGCCTCTTACTGTCGGCCGGACTCCGCGTTGAAGTTCAGCAGCGCGTCCACGATCTTCTCGGCAGCGTGCCCGTCGCCGTACGGTGCCGCGTCCGTGGGTTCTGGTGCTGGCCGCTTCACTGTGTCGGCCAGGATGGAGAGGTCCTCGCTCACCAGGACGTTCCACCGCGATTCGAGGGTCTCAACCCACTCCGTCTCGGGACGGATCGTGGTACACGGCACCCGCAGCAGGAAGGCCTCCTTCTGCAGGCCTCCCGAGTCGGTGATGACGCCCGCACTGTTGAGGACGGCGTTGACCAGCTGCGGATAGGCCAGCGGCGGGCAGACCCGAATGCTTCCCTGTTCCAGCGTCAGTCCGTGACGGTCTGCGAAACTGACCAGGCGCGGGTGGGCGAGCAGCAGGACAGGACGGTCCAGGGAGGCCAGGGACGCAAGGATGGACCCGAGGCGCGACGGCGAGTCAGTGTTGTCCGGCCGGTGGATCGTGCTGACGTAGTATCCCTGCGGGGCCACGTCGAGGGGGAGCGGCTCTTTCCGGCTCTCCAGCAGGGTACGGACCTGGTACAGGACGTCGGTCATGACGTCGCCGACGAGGACCGTCTTGGCCGCGAGGCCCTCGTTGGCCAAGTGGTCAACGGCCACGTGGGTGGGGGCCAGCAACAGGTCCGCGGCGTGGTCGGTCAGGACGCGGTTATGTTCTTCGGGCATGCGCCGGTTGAAGGAACGCAGCCCCGCCTCAAGGTGAGCCAGGGGTATGTGCATCTTGACCGCGGCTATCGCAGCGGCCAAGGTGGAGTTCGTGTCGCCGTACACCAGTACGCAGTCTGGTTTGGCCTCTTCCATGATCTCCTCGAGGCCTCCGAGCATGGCCCCGGTCTGTGCGCCGTGCTTGCCGGATCCTACGCCGAGGTTGAAATCGGGCGCGGGGATACCCAGGTCGCGGAAGAAGACATCGCTCATGAGTTCGTCATAGTGCTGGCCGGTGTGGGCAATCAGGTGCTCGGCCCGGCCGGAGATGGCTGAAGCGATCGGTGCGAGCTTTACAAACTGTGGTCTTGCGCCGACGACGCTGAGAATACGCATGTTCCCAGCTTAGGCGATGGCGGTGCCTGGCCACGGCGGGCTGTGATCGAGCGCACCGGTCAAGACCGGGCGCAGTATGGTCAGCAGGCGTTGACCTTGTACAGTTTGGCCGCGCCCTGATGGTCCACGAGTTCGACCTTTGCTCCCGGGGTTGCCAGCACGTTGTCGAACGCAGGGTAGGCCTGGGCCTCCACGAAGTTGAGGATGTAGAAGCGGCCGAAGTCGAGAATGTAGCGGACATGCTCTTTCTCTGCGAGCCGGCAGGTTTCAGCTCCAGGCTGCGACGTCGTGAGGTCCATCGCAATCTTGCTGAGATCGGCGTCGGGCCCCGGTGAAATATGGTACTGGGTGACGTGACGGCCGGAAATGGCGTAGGCCAGCGGTCCGCCGTTGAACGGGTTGACGCCGATAACGGCGTCCTTGGGAACGGTCGAATCGAGCCGGGACATCAGGGCGAATTCATCACTGGAGACCGCCCAGCCCGGGACAAAGGAATACGAGTTCTTGATCTTGGTGGATATTGCGTCAAGCCCGGGGCTGTGGACGCGATCCACCAGGGTGGAGAGCGCGAGCGCAAGAATCGCGGCTGCTGCGACGGCGTACAGGGCCCCAGATCCCCTGAACTCAGGAAGGCCGGGCTGCCGTCGGGCGGAGCGTTTCGCGGCGATGCGGTGAAGCCATCCCCTGACCGCGGACACGAGGCCGTCCGCGCCCACGCTGGCAAGGACAATCATGAACAGCGGCACCAAGGCCGCGAGCCGGTAGGGGTCCTGGTACCAGCTGCCGATCGTGAAGTGCCGGAAGCGGCCCTGGTACATGACGACGGCGACGGTGTAGAGGGCAGCCGCAATGAGTGCGCAGGCAATAATCCAGCCACCCCTCCGCCGCCAGATGATGGTGATGATGCCGACCAGGGCCGCCACCGAGGCGACCATGGTGTCGCCGCCGCCCAGGAGTGTGCCCGTGGCGACGTCGCCCACAGCCTGCTCCAGGGTCCGGCTCGGTTGCCAGCTGTCAAAGTTCAGGAGCAACGCCTGCCAGACGACAAGGAAGGCAGCCGCCGAGGCCACACCCCAAAGAACTGTGAGCGCGATGGACCTCTTGCCGGCTTTGGCGCGGATGCGGGCGCGCATCTGGGAGAACCACGCGGCGGCAATAAGCGGAACGGAGAACGCCAAGAGCGCCGTGACACCGTTGGGCTGCGAAAGGAAGAGCGCCGCAACCGCGATGAGCAGGAAGGACCAGAGGCTGACGTCGTCCAGGAATCTTTCGCGGCCGGCCCTGAACAGCCCCACCAGGACGAGCAGCGCCAGGGGCAGCAAGCTGTAGGCAAGGGTGTTGGGGTAGAGCGGGCCCCACTGCAGCAGCTGGAAGGGGAACATCCAGAAACCGCCGCTCAGGGCACCGGCAACCACCAGCGGCAGGATGCGGGGTCCGACGATGCCCCGGACCAGCATGATGCAGGCGAAGGGCCACAGGAGCGCGCTGACGGCTACCACCACCGCATTTTCGCTGACAAAGACGTCGTTGTTGGTCAGCTGGGCAACGAGGGCCGCCAGCGAATGCCATACGGACGGGTAGATGGCAATCCCGGATTCCGGGCTGAGCATCCGGCCCAGCGTCAGGGACGAGGCGTTGCCGGTTTCGAGGATGTACCGGATTGCATTGAGGTGAAAAATGTTGTCGTACACCTGGGCGAAGTTTCCGGGCTGGCCGATGGCCGGCAGCAGGCGGTTGAATATGAGGGCGGAGCCCGCCACCATACCGCCCAGGATTGCCGCCCATTGGACGGCGGGCGCCGCCGAGGCTGGCGCGACAGGGGAAACCCGTTCGCTAAGGAACCGCCGTAGCAGGAACGCCAAGCCGGTGCAGATGGCTGTCACGAGCAGATAGCTGAAGAGTCCCCAGCCCAGCCGGAACAGTCCTCCCACTACGCCGGCGAGCCCGATGAGTCCGCAGGAAGCTAAGGGGGACATTGCCGCGGAGGCGAAGCCCTTGGCGCCCAGTGCCCTCGCGAGCACAAACCCGGGGAGAAACATCAAGAGTGCGGCCACGGCGATAGCGGGAAACGCCTGCCACCAGTTCATTAATGCTCCTGCTCGTCCGAATTATCGACTCGAGTCTAGCAAGCCAGGCTGATGATCTTGCGCCGGGGGGCCTCCGGCAGCGGCCCCGATGGTGGCGCGGGCTCCGTTATCAAGGTCCTCCGGGCGGTGCCGTGAAAACGCCGGCCGCCGCCCGCAGTCTCTCGCCGAGGTAGTGGCGGAGCGTCGAGTCGCGGGACAGTGAATTCTGCAGCCGTGGAGTGAGCAATGCCCCCCGGCGTCCGGACCCCCGGTACTTTGCCGCCAGGGCGCGCAGCTGCCGAAGCTCCCCGGCCGTTCCCGCGGCCCCGATGAGTTCGGCGTCACGGCGGCTGATACTTGGAATGGAACCGCCGGCAAGAGCCAGGACCCTGCCGGCCACTCCGCGCCAGTACAGGCTCTCCTCGGGATCCCACAGCGGGGCCTGGCCGGGGGAGTCGGGGGCGTCAGCGCGTCTGAGCAGGGCTCCGATGCCGTGCACTCTCAAAACCTTGTGCGCGATGGCGCGCCTTTCCGGCGTCGACGCCTGCCGCAGCCAGTCCGTGTCAAGCAGGTGTTCCAGCCACGCGAACTCCTGCCGTAGCGGCCGGACGGAGCTCGTCACGCGGGCCGGCCCGGAGTCATCCGTTTGACGGTACGCAGGCGCGCCATACGGATAGCAGATGGCACCGGAACGGAACCACAGCCGCAGCGTCGGCTCGATGTCTTCGCCGGTCAGGATGCCCTCGGTGTAGCCAAACCCAAGGGCGAGCAGGCTCTCCCGTCGCAACAGTCCGTAGGGCACACTGCGGTACGCCAGCCCGTCCCGGAGGGGGTGGAGGACCCGGGGCTTTAACGGTCGAATTCGTGGGGACGGAAGAATGCTGCCCGACGGCGTCCGAAGCGGTGCGATCACCGCCGCGGCCGCATGCTTCTCGGCCACTTGCCACCACGACAGCAGCGAGCCGGGTTCCAGATAATCGTCCGAGTCAAGAAAGCTCAGGTAGGTCGCACTGCTGCGGCCCAGAGCGTAGTTGCGGGGGCCGGCCGGTGACGCCACGCCGTCGGTGTGTGCGAGATAGGTGACACCGGCGAGGCCGGAAGGGAACCCTGGCTGGGTCAGGCTGTCCGCTGGAAGGTTGTGCAGCACCACTGTCACGTGCAGGTCGACGCCGCGGGTGCCCAGCGCGGAGCGCTGCTCGGTGACGGACGCGATCCCGCGCGCTACCGGCCGCGCGGGATCATGGACCGGGATGACGACTTCGATGCTTTGGCGCATGGACTAAGCACTCCTGAACGAGGTTATTTGGGGAGTCCCGCGATAACCTTACTGGGTGCAAAACGAAACTCGGGATTCCCCCCGCGGTGGCTCATTTCTCCACGGGACGTCCCCCGCAGCCGCAGCACCAAGGCGGCAGGGATGAGCGCCGATCCCCATGTCCTTCAATTCAACGACTGCGCTTTCGTGGCCCGGACCATGGTCCGGGCCGCCGGCCGGGCAGGCAAGACGTGGGACTATTTGCCGCCCGAACTCGTCCGCCCCCTGACACCTGCGCCGGCAAACCCGGTCCTGGCCCGGGCGCGCTTTGTTCCGTATGTCACCCGAAGGGCCGCAAGATTATGGAAGGCCGACGTCGTCCATGTCCACTACGCCACCAGCGCGCGGTTGCTCCGGGAACGCGGCATGCCGCGGCGCCCCTACGCCCTGACCCTGCACGGTACAGACATTCGCAAACAATGGACCGATCCTGCCTTCCACGATGAGATCCAGCGTGCCATCGACGGTGCCGCGCACGTCTTCTACGCAAACAATGACACCGCCGAAAACGCCCTGGCGGCACGGCCCGACGCCGAATTCCTTCCGGCCCTGGTTGACGCTGCCAGCCTCCCCGCCTGGCGGCCGGACGCCCGGCCCACCATTCTCTTTGTCTCGCGCTGGGACGAGGACAAGGGGGTGGAGCGGCAGTTGAGCCTGGCTCGCCGGCTCCGGAGCGCAGCCGGTCAGGAAGTGCGGATTCTCGGACTGAACTGGGGGCCCGGGGCCGGACGGGCGGCTGAGGCCGGCGTGACGTTGCTGGAGCGCATGTCGCAAGAGGAATACCATCGCATCATGTCCGGCGCCCATGTCGGCGTCGGTCAGGCCACCAACAATTTCGCCACCAGCGAGTTCGAAGCCCTGTGCATGGGCGTGCCGCTGGCCGCCCTCGGGACGCGCCTGGCGCGGCCGGACGACGGCTCGACGCCCCCGGTTCTGGAGGGAACAGAGGACGAAGTGGTGGCGCAGGTCCTCGAAGCGCTCAAGGACCCGGAGGCTGCCGCGCGCACGCTGGGCGGGTCAACGTGGGCGCTGCCCCGCTACGACGCGGCGGCGTACGTGGACCGTCTGGAGGATCTGTACCGGGGGATCGCCACCCGGTAGGGAAATGCCCGGTAGGGAACTGCCGGGTAGGGAACTGCCGGGTAGGGAACTGCCGGGTAGGAAACCGCCCGCAATCCGGTGGCGGACGAACCGCCGGGGAATGCGGGCGGCCGGGAATGCGGACCCGGGTTGCCTACAGCGCGCGTGCCTCCGGGCGCGCCGCCTCACCTGGGGCGGGGGCGCCGCCATCCAGAGTGTGAAGACCCGCGAGAGCAGCCTGCTGGGCGAAATCCGGATTGATACGGATGACCTCGTCGAAAATGCCCTGCGACACGATGGTGCCCTCCTTCATGAAGCAGATCTGGTCATTGTGCCGGATCGTGGAGAGACGGTGAGCCACGGAGATTACGGTGATCTCGCCGTGCAGTTCGCTGATCGCATTCGCGACTGCAGCCTCCGTGGACGTGTCCAGCGCACTGGTGGCCTCGTCGAGCACCAGGATCAGGGGGTCCATGTACAGGGCACGTGCGATGCCCAGCCGCTGGCGTTGTCCGCCCGACAGGGCCAGACCCCGCTCGCCGACCCGGCCATTGATTCCGCCAGCGCGGGTATTGACGGTGTCGAGGAGTTGGGCGCGTTCCAGCGCGCTTCGGACCTTGTCCTCGTCAATGTCGCCGCCCCAGCTCAGGGCCACATTCTGGGCGACTGTGCCGTCGAAGATCGCCACGTCCTGGGGCACGTAGCCCACACGCTTGCGCCAATCGGCCAGCACATCCTCGAGCGGTACGCCGTCGAGGGTCATGGTGCCTTTCGACGGGGTCAACAACCCCAAGAAGATATCGATGAGGGTGGACTTGCCGGCCCCTGATTGACCCACGATTCCCACAGACGAGCCGATGGGCAGCCTGAGGCTGATATTGGTGACCGCCGGACCCTCTGCCCCCGGATAGGTGAATTCAACGTTCTTCAGTTCGAGCATTTTCGGCTCGCTGGTGATGGGGGTCTTGCCCAGCTTCTCGGCGTTTTCCCGGAAGACGGCCGCTTCCTTGATGTCCCGCATCACGATCTCGGTGTAGGGAAGAGTCGACTGGATCAGGGTTATCTGGCCTTGGACCGTGGTCAGTGCCGGCACCAGCTTGAAGCCAGCCAGGCCGAAGATCGCGACCGATGACATCGCAGTTTCCATGCCGCCGATCATGTAGCCCACCGCACCAATCAGCAGGAAGCCGCCGATCAGGGCCATGTCGATCACAAACTTGGGGACCGAACTGATGAACCTAATATTTGACCGTGAACGGGCGGCACGTTCCCGGCTGTGCAGGACGATGCCGCCCACTTCTTCCGCCTTGTCGCGGAGGGTGATTTCCTTGAGCGCCCCGAGCATTTCAGACACCAGCGTGGACATGCGCTGTGCGGCGTCGCGGTTCACCTTTCCTGCCTCATACGACTTCTTTGAGAGCCACAAGTAAAGGAACGCCGCGATGATCCCGAGGTAGAGGACAGTGGACAAAGCGGTCTGCCAAGATGCAGCCACCAGCACCACGAGGACCGATGCGAACGTCAGCGCCTGGGCCGGCAGCGTGACGGCCGGGAACAGCACACCCGATACGGTGTTGGCGATTCCGACGTCGATCATCCGGACGAGCTCGGTGGTGGACCGCTTCATCCGCTCCGTCCACGGAGCACGGATGTAGCTCTGGAAGAGAATAGAGCCAATCTCAAGTTCATAGTCGGCAAACCTGCGGGTGGACACCCACTGAAGCCAGATGCTGAGAACGGACTTCAGGATCATGACCAACGCCGAGGAGACGAGGATCAAGAGACTGAACTCCTGGGTGACGGTTCCAATAACCGGCAGGGTCATCGTCCCGCCCTTGAGGATTTGGTTCAGGACCAAAGCAAAGACGCCCAACGCCGCCGAATCGAGGAGCGAAAGCACCGCCGAGAGCACGCCAAAGAGGGTAAGGAACCGCCTGGCGTTATCGGGCAGAAGCGGCAGCAGCTCGCGCATCGTGCGGCGCAGTTGTTTCAAGGAGTACTCCAAAGCGGCGGGGAAGAATCCTTTCCATACTACGCGGGGTGCTGCCTCGGCTCCTTTTACCGGCGCCGGTAGCCGGAACGCCGAGAGGCCCAATTCGGCGGTGGCGACTGTGGAATACTTGATGCGTGAGTCGCACTTGGATAGTCATACCTATGTACAACGAGGCCTCCGTCGTTGGCGGGGTTATCGACGGAATCCGCCAAGAATTTCCGAATGTCGTATGCGTCGATGACGGAAGCAGCGATGGCTCGCAGGATGTGGCCAGGCAGGCCGGCGCGGTGGTGGTCCAGCACCCGGTCAACTTGGGCCAGGGTGCCGCACTGCAGACAGGCTTCGAATATGCGCTGCAGGATCCTGAACTTGACTGCATCGTAACGTTCGACGCCGACGGCCAGCACCGGGTTGAGGACGCCAAAGCAATGGTTGACCGCGTGCGGACAGGCGAAGCCGACCTGGTCCTCGGCTCACGGTTCCTGGATGGCCGGACGAAACTTTCCCCGGCAAAGCGCCTGGTGTTGCGGACCGCCGCGGTCCAGTCCCGGCTGGCGACCGGAATGGCCCTGACCGACGCGCACAACGGGCTGCGCGCCATTGGGCCGGACGTCGCCCGCAAGATCCACCTCACCCAGAACAGGATGGCGCACGCCTCGGAGTTAATCCACCAGGTGTCCGAGATCAAACCGCGCTGGGTGGAGCACCCTGTCGAAATCATCTACACCGATTACTCAAAAGCAAAAGGCCAGTCCTTGCTGAACTCCGTCAACATCATCGCTGACCTTCTGTTTAGGTGAGAAATTGCAGATCATAGTCCAAATAGTTCTCGTACTGGCCGTCATTGTCGTCTCCCTCGCGCTCATGCGGGGTGGATCAAATGCCCGGCACCTGGCCATCCGCCGTATCATGCTGGTGATTTTCGCGGTTGTGGCCGCGTTGTCGATTTTCTTCCCGGAACTGCTGACCATGCTCGCCCGTTCCCTGGGTATTGGCCGGGGCACAGATCTGGTCCTCTACGGGCTGATCGTCAGCTTCATGGTTTTCATGGCCACGACCTACCAGCGCTTCCGGCATATGGAGACAACGCTCACCCAACTTTCCCGGCGGATCGCCATTGACGAAACCCCCCGCCCATGGCTCAAAGATGTGCCGCAGTCCACGTCCACCTTGTTCTCGGAACGGATGCGGGAGACCGAATGACGGTTCTCAGGTCACGCCCGGAAGATAGCGCGGCGGTCGCTTCGACCCGCGACTACTCTCTGGACATCCTGAGGATTCTCAGTATTTGTGGCGTCGTAGCGATCCACCTCTTCGGGTACGTTGTGGGGCACTCCGAACGGGGGTCCCGCAACTGGTGGCTGGGGGCGGCCCTGGACATCCCCTTCATCTGGGTCGTGCCGGTTTTCGTGATGATCTCCGGCGCACTCCTGCTGGCGCCCGAAAACCGGGTCCTGGCGCCACGGTCGTTTTACCGCAAGCGGGCGGTGCGGCTCTTGCCTGCACTTATCGTGTGGCACCTGATCTATCTGGTTGGAGTCCGCTGGCTGATGCGCGGGGAAGACCTGCCGCCGGCCAGGGTGGTCCAGCTGCTCTTTGACGGCTCCGTCTTTACCCAGCTGTATTTCCTTTGGCTGATTCTCGGCCTTTACTTGGTTGCTCCGCTGATCACAGCGTTCCTGCAGGGCGGGGGCCTGCGGCGGGCGCAGGTCCTTGCGGCCGTCCTCTTGGCCGCCACCGCGCTGGCTTTCATGGCTCCCGGAATCGCAGCGTCGCTGGGCTTCGCCCGGCCGATCAACCTGAACATCTTCACCCACTGGCTGCCATACGTTGGCTATTTCGTGGCCGGCCGTGCGCTGAGGGACGCCAAGCTCAGCGGCCGGTCCCTTTTCGCCGCCGTCGTGGTGGCACTTGGTTTGGCAGGGCTCTGTCTGTGGCAGTACGGACACCAGGGGCAGTCAGGGTTGCTGAATGTGGTGGCTCCGGTCAGCTACCTCTCGCTGCCCGTCATGATGTTGGCCGTGGCGGTATTCCTCTCGGCCAAGTCCATTTTCAGCCGCATCACGCCTTCACCCCGGACCGGGCGGATGCTGGTTACCCTTTCCGGAGCTTCGTTCGGCGTGTTCCTCGTGCACCTGCTGGTCTTCGAGGTCATCAGGCTCAACGTTCCGGCGGTCTTCGACGGCAGGTCGATCGCGGCGGCCTTCGCAAGCTTCGCGGCTACCCTCGCCATAAGCTTTGCCGTCTCCGTCCTTGCGGCGCGGATTCCCCTTCTGCGGAACATTTTTTAGCGGCAGACATTCACGCCCGCTACGCTGGCTGGGCCCGGCCAGCCGTGAAGGCGTGGCCTCCCGGTCTGGAATGATGGAGGCATGACTGCCTTGCCCCGACTTCTCATCGTTTCCTTCTCGCCGATCCGGTCTGACCCGCGCGTGCTCAAGCAGGTGGGTCTCTTCAGCGGCAAATACCACCTCATCACGTGCGGTTACGGGGCCGCGCCGGAGGGCGTGGATGAGCATTTTGCTTTGTCGTCAGATGCGATCGGCTGGCCCTCGGACAGGATCGGACTGCTGGGCCGTCGCTACCAGCGCGCCTACGACCAGATGTCGGCGGTCCAAGAAGCGCGGAAGCTGCTGGCAGGCGTTAGCGTTGATGTCATTCTTGCCAATGATCTGAACACGCTGCCGTTGGCGCTGGAACTGGAACCGAAGTACGGGGTCCACTCCGATCTCCATGAGTTCGCGCCGAAGGAAAAGGATGACGACCTCAAATGGCGCCTGTTCGTCGCACCCTACATGCGGTGGCTCTGCCGGACGTACCTGCCCAGGGCAAGGTCTCTCACCACGGTGGCACCCGGCATCGCGGCGCAGTACACCCGGGACTTTGGGGTTGCTGCGGACGTGGTCACCAACGCGGCGCCCTTCGCGGAGGGGGCGCCCCGGCCTGTCGGCGAGACAATACGGCTGATCCACAGTGCTGCGGGACAGCGCTACCGGAAGCTGGAGAACCTCGTGGAGGCGATGCGCAGCGCGCCGCCCGGGGTCGAGCTGGACATGATCGTGATGCCCAACGAACCGGATTACGTCGCCGAGCTGAAGCAAGCAGCGGCTGACGTGCCCGCAGTGAAGTTCCGCGACCCAGTGCCTTACGCCGAACTGGTTCAGACGTTGAGCGAATATGACGTCTCGCTGGTATTCCTTCCCCCGACGAATTTCAATATGGAGAACGCCTTGCCCAACAAGTTCTTCGAAGCCGTTCAGGCCCGCCTGGGAGTGATTGTGGGACCCTCACCGTCGATGGTGGAAATCGTCAACCAGTACGGCTTTGGCACGGTCACCCCGGACTTCTCGCCGACGGCGCTGGCCGCAACGATCCGGTCGCTGAACCCGGAGCAGATCATGGAGTGGAAGCGGGCGGCAGACAGCGCCGCCAAGCCGCTCGCAGCGGAATCCCAGCTGGGGATATGGGAAGCAGCGATCCGCGCCTTGCTGCCAGCTTCCGATTCCGCGGTGTCCTGAGTCGTTGCTCCAAAAGAGGAAGCGGTCCACGTTGGGATACAACGTGGACCGCTTCCTGTTTCCCCCGCTATACAAAACCAAGCAAGCAGCCGGCGGCTACGGCTTCCCTAGTAGGCGGATGTCGCCATAGAGACCGCGGTCGACGTCGGCAGCGTGCCGGCTGTGGTGCGGGTGCCCCACGTGCTTGCCGCGGCGATGGGGTAGTAGGCCAGCTGGCCGTTCGTCAGGAGAGCCATGACACCCTTGGATCCGGCGCCCGCAAAGTTCGCCGTACTGGAAAACTGCCTGAAGTACTGCCATGACGAGCCAACGGTCTTTCGTGTCTCGGAGATGAAGCCGCTCTGGCCATTGGAGCGGTAGAGCCGCATGGCGCCGAGAGAATTGACGGCAAGCAGATCCTGGTTACCGTCGGCGTCGAAGTCGGTCATGGCGATCTTCAGGCCACCCCAGCTCACCCCGATTTTCTCTGGCGCGCTGAGGGCTCGGCCGGAAACATTGGCCCAGTAGTACAGTGCGCCGTCCGATCCGTAGCCGACGAGTCCCGGATAGCTGCTCGCTTTCACCCATCGGCCGGTGACGAGAGTTGTCTGGGCGAACCCAGTGCTGGCGAGGATGACCGGACCGGTGAATCCGCCGGTTTTGGCGCCGAAGTACACGCTCAAGGCACCCGAGGACCACTGTGCCAGCACGTCGGGAACACCATCCTTGTTCCAGTCGAGGACGTGGAGGGCCTTAGCCGTGGACCAGCCGGTGCCGATCTGGTACGGCGCGCTCAAGCCGCCGGTTCCGTTGGCCGGGTGCGCCCACAGCTTGCCCGCAGCGTCCACCCGGACGATGTCGGACGCGGATTTAATGGAAGGCGTACCCGCCGGTGTCTGGCTTGGCGGGGTGGCCGGGACTTGGCTGTTGATGTTTTCGCCCCCGGCGATCAGGTAACTGCCCCACGATGATCCAATGACTGTTGGGGCGCCCCAGCTGGAGTTCCCCGGGACGGGGTAGTACCGAAGATAGCCGTCACGGGTGCGGGCCATGATGCCGGTGGCCGCGTAGCCCTTGAAGGAGAAAGTAACCGTCACGCTGGTCATCTGGTTCCAAGACGTCCCGACGGTCCGGCGCGCTTCCGCGATAAAGGAACCCGCTCCATTGGAACGATACTGGCGCATGGTCCCGGCGGAGTCTTGGGCGAGGATGTCCTGGTTGCCGTCGCCGTCAAAGTCGACCATGGTCAGATTCAGGTTGGTCCAGCCGCCGCTGATCTTGCTGCCCGCGCCGACGCCTCCACCCGAGCTGTTGCGCCAGATGGCGAGGTTGCCGGCGTTGTCCCGGGTGAGGACCTGAGGGAAGTAACTGCTGCTCAGCCAGTAGCCGATGGTCAGCTGGTAGCCGCCCCAGCCGGAGGCCGCCAGCACGGGCCCTGCCGAGAAGCCGCCGGCAGCGACGCCGAGGTAGACGTTGACCCGGCCAGATGTCCATTGAGCGACCACGTCGAGGACCCCGTCGGCGTTCCAGTCGATCACGTTGATCGACCGTAGTCCCGTCCACCCTTGGCCGATCTTCTTCCGGGCACCAAAACTGCCTGTGCCGGTGGCCGGGTAGTCCCACAGGGCGCCGCTGGCGTCAGCGGCTACGACGTCGCCGGTTGACATGACCGAGGGCTTCAGGACGGCCCCGTCAGCGGTGGAGGCGAATTTTTGCAAGTTGGCGTAGGTGCCGTTCCAGGCGTTGGAGTCGCCGGCGAAAGGGCCCGTGCTGCTGTACTGCCAGACGCTGTAGGTTCCCCACCCGTTCGGCACATTGCCGATGTACGTCGAGTAGCGCGCCAGGTGAAGCGGTTGGCTCCCGAAGGCGCCGGAGTTGCCGGTGCACTGGGACCACCAGCCCGCGGTGGTGTAGATCATGGGCAGGCGGCCGGTTCGTAACAGTACGCGGTTGGAGAAGTCCTTGAGCCAGCCGACCATGGCGGCGGCGCTCATGTTGTAGCAGGTGTTGCCGAGAGTGCTGTACGGGTTGTATTCGATATCCAGCAGCGGCGGCAGGGTTTTCCCGTCGGGGCTCCAGCCGCCGCCGCTGTTGACGAAGTAGTCTGCCTGCGCCGCGCCGGTGGAGATGCTGGGAAGCGCGAAGTGGTAGGCGCCGCGGATGAGGCCGGCGTTCAGGGCACCGGCGTACTGGGAAGCGAACGCGGGGCTGCGGTAGGTGAGGCCTTCGGAGGCCTTCACGTACGCGAAACGGGCGCCCATGGAGTACTGGGCCGGCCAATTCACCGTTGGCTGGTAGCCGCTCACGTCCAGGCCTTGAATGCCGGGGGCCTGCCAGGTGCTTTCGATCTGCAGGGACTCCGCGACAGCTGAAGGAGCGGCGGACCGGGGCGACCCGGCCAGCTGGGTTTTCAAACCCTGGCCCATGTAGGCGCCGTTTGCTCCGATGGCGGCGTTGAGCGCCTTCATGTCAATGGTTCCCGGCGCAGTACCCGTTACTGCCGGCGCCTGCGCCGCTGTCGGCGTCGGGACCGGGCTGGGTGCCGGCGTGGATTCAGCCGTCGCGACACTGCTGGCGGCGGGTTTCTGACTGGCGGACACGGAGGCCGTCGCAGTCGGTGAAGCCGACGGCGTCGGCTCGAGGGCCCAGGCCTGCGCCGGAAGGCCGAGCGCCGCAACCGCGGTGACCACCACGACTGCCACGGTCTTGAGCCGCGAGGTGCGTCGTATTGACAGGGTCGTGTTCGGCTTCATGTGTCTCTCCGGAGCGCTAACGTGCTCCGGAAAACACGCTGCCTAGTTCACCATGACCGGACATCCGCGAGTCGGAAGCCGATAAGTCAATTCGCTGGGTCCTGACGCCGAAACGATAGCACCGGATCGGCTCTGATACCAGAGTGACCGGTGGTGTCTCTGATCTGAAAGTGACGTGTGGGAATCCGCCAACGGTGGCCGCCCCGCAGGTTCGCCGGGAGCGGCGCACCTGGCTCCTGGAACAGATTCACTTGTAGGAAACTTTGATGCCCGCCGCATCTGTACGGCTAATGGTGCCGCCATGGAAATTTTGCACGCAGCCGCCGTTAGCGAGTCCGCAGATCTCGTTGGTGACGGGGTAGCCGAGTTTGCTTTTTTCGTAGCCCAAGGCGCCCCAAGCGGCACGGATGGCGCCCCAGGTGGCGTGGGCGCCGGTGGTGGGCGACCAGTGGATGGTACCGCCCTGGAAGCCTTGGTAGCAGCCGCCGCCGGTCAGGCCGCAGATCTCGTTGGTGACGGGGTAGCCTAGCTTGCTTTTTTCGTAGCCCAGGGCACCCCAGGTGGCACGGATGCCGCCCCAGGTGGCGCGGGCGCCGGTGGCGGGCGACCAGTGGATGGTGCCGCCCTGGAAGCCTTGGTAGCAGCCGCCGCCGGTCAGGCCGCAGATTTCGTTGGTGACGGGGTAGCCTAGCTTGCCGTTTTCGTAGCCCAGGGCACCCCAGGTGGCACGGATGCCGCCCCAGGTGGCGAAGGCGCGGGTGGCGGGCGACCAGTGGATGGTGCCGCCCTGGAACGTCTGGTAGCACCCGCCGCCGGTCAGGCCGCAGATTTCCCTACCCGTCGGGTAGCCGAGTTTGCTTTTCTCGGAGCCCAGGCCTGCCCAGGTGGCACGGATGCCGCCCCAAGCAGCGAAGGCGCCGGACGCGGGCGACCAGTGGATGGTGCCGCCTTGGAAGCGCTGGTAGCAGCCGCCGTTGATCAGGCCGCACGTTTCCTTGCCCGTCGGGTAGCCGAGTTTGCTTTTCTCGGAGCCCAGGCCTGCCCAGGTGGCACGGATGGCGCCCCAGGTGGCCGAGGCGCCGGTGGCAGGCGACCAGTGGATGGTGCCGCCCTGGAAGCGCTGGTAGCAGCCGCCGCCGCTCAGGCCGCAGATCTCGTTGGTGACGGGGTAGCCGAGTTTGCCGTTTTCGTAGCCCAGAATGCCCCAGCTCGCGCGGATGGCGCCACCGGTGGCGCGTGCGCCGGTGCCGGGGGAGTAGTGGATGGTGCCGCCCTGGAAGCGCTGGTAGCAGCCGCCGCCGGTCAGGCCGCAGATCTCGTTGGTGACGGGGTAGCCGAGTTTGCCGTTTTCGTAGCCCAGGGAGCCCCAGGTCGCGCCGATGGCGCCCCAAGTGGCAACCGCGCCGGTGGCCGGCGACCAGTGGACGGTGCCGCCCTGGAAGCGCTGGTAGCAACCGCCGCCGGTCAGGCCGCAGATCTCGTTGCTCGTTGGGTACCCAAGTTTTCCGCCACCACCCCCAAGTGCAGCCCACGTGGACCCGATTCCTCCGGTGACGTCGTATCCAGCCGCGTAACGTTTCAGGCCGGCATAGTCTCCGTTCCAAACATTCGAGTCACCTGTGAAGGGACCCGTGCTGCTGTACTGCCAGATGCTGAAGTTGCTCCAGCTTGAGGGTATGGGTCCGACGTTGTTCGAGGCGGCTAACGGGTAGGCGGCCACCCATAGCGGGTAGTCCCCGAACCCCGGTGCATCCGCCGTGCACTGCTTCCACCACGATGTGTTGGTGTAGATCACCGGCAGGCGGCCCGTTAGCGCACGCATGGTGTTCCCAAAGTCCCGCACCCAGGACGTTAGCTGGGAAGGAGCCATGTCATAGCAACTGTTTCCAAAGAAGAAGCCGTTGATGGTGCGGCCGGCATAGGGGTTGAATTCAAAATCGAGTACCGGCGGCAGTGTGTCACCGTCGGCACTCCATCCGCCACCATTGTTGACGAAGTAGCGTGCTTGGTCTGCCCCTGAGGACCAATTGGGAATCGCGAAGTGGTAGGCGCCGCGGACCATCCCAACGCTGCGGGAACCTTGATACTGGGAGGCGAAGGTCTCGCTTGAGTAGTAGTTGCCCTCTGTTGCCTTGACATAGGCGAAACGGGCCCCCATGTCCCACTGCTGCTGCCAGTCGACCGAGGCCTGATGGCCGCTGACATCAAGGCCCTGGATGCCGAACGTCGGCTTCCAGGTGCCTTCCGTTGCCGCAGCCTCGGTGGTCAGGGACTTGCTGGCAGTGCCGGGACCTGCGGCAGCCGTCCCCGTCACGCGGGCCGATCGTTGCCCCATCTCGGCGCCGCCTGGGCCGATGGCCGCGGCCATCGCGGCGTTATCGGGTGTACCTGTGCGTGGTGACGAATCCGGAGTCGGGGCAGCGGTGGTCGGTGCGGGAGCCGTCTGCGTCGTTGCCGGGGCGGCCGGCGTCGGCGTCGTCTTCGCTGTCGCCTTCGCCGTTACCTTCGGCGTTGGCGTCGCTGCGGCTGTTGCCGCGGGTGTCGGCGTTGGCGTTGAAGTAGCGGCCGACGTCGGCGTCGCAACAGTTGGGCTCGGTGGCTCGGCGGCTGTGGAGGGCGCTGCCAGTCCGGGACCAGCCAACAGCGAAACGAGCAACAATGCGCTCCCGGCGCGTCTGCCGAAATCAATGCTGTGGGGAAGGTGGATTCGCTTCATGGTCTGCTCCGGAACGATGGTGCGCTTCGCGAGCGCTGCATATTTGTCTCGGGTATGTTCGGATCCGAGAGGGAACCACCGAACGATGAGAATGTCTGACTTATCGCGCTCACCCTAGCACCGTCCTGATGTTGCCCATGTGGCGAGTGGGATCGAAGGTACCACTCGTGGCCTGAAATTAGTAGGCTCTCCGGGAGCCGTTCGGCTATCGGGACTCTGACTCGGCAAGCCCGGGTCGAGTTCGCAGTGGCCGCCCGATCCTTCTAAGCTGTCATGCATGAAGGTATTGGTCACCGGCGGCGCCGGCTACATCGGGTCCCACACAACGCTCTCCCTCCTTGAAGCGGGGCACGAGGTTGTGGTCCTCGACAACCTGATGAATTCAAACCCGGAGTCCCTGCGCCGCGTGGAGCAGCTCACGGGCAAGATCGTGGACTTCCGGAAGGTCGACCTTCTCGACGGTCCCGGGGTGGACGCCGTTTTTGCCGAGGGCGGCTTCGAGGCAGTGATTCACTTCGCCGGGCTCAAGGCAGTGGGGGAGTCCGTCGAGAAGCCCCTGATGTACTACCAGAACAATGTCGTGGGCACCCTCAACCTGTTGCACAGCATGGACGCCGCCGGCGTACGCCGCCTCGTCTTCAGCTCGTCCGCCACCGTCTACGGCGCCTCGGATGAAGTCCCTCTCATCGAGAAGGCCCCGCTGGATGCCACCAACCCCTACGGCCGCACCAAGGAACAGATCGAGGACATTCTCTCCGACCTGGCGGCCGCCGATCCCCGCTGGAGCATCGCACTGCTGCGTTACTTCAACCCGGTGGGCGCCCACGAGTCCGGCCTGATCGGCGAGGACCCCACCGGCATCCCCAACAATCTGCTCCCGTTTGTGGCACAGGTGGCCGTGGGACGCCGCGAAAAAGTGATGGTGTTCGGCAACGACTACCCGACGCCGGATGGCACCGGAGTGCGGGACTACATCCACGTGATGGACCTTGCGGCCGGCCACCTGGCCGCCTTGGGCTACCTCAGCAACAAAGCAGGGGTGTTCCGCTGGAACCTTGGCACCGGCCGGGGCTCCTCCGTGCTCGAGGTCATCGAGGCGTTCGGCACGGCGGCCGGGCACCCGGTGCCTTACGAGTTCGCGCCCCGCCGCCCCGGCGACGCCGCCGTCAGCTACGCCGACCCTTCGGCTGCCTTGGCGGATCTGGGCTGGTCCGCGCACCGCAGCCTGGCACAAATGTGCGAGGACCACTGGCGCTGGCAAAGCAGGAACCCCCAGGGCTACGCCGCGGTTGCCGAGACCGCCGGAGTCAAGGGCGACTAGCTCCCTCCAACTTGGTCAGAGGCGTTAGCCTCCCGCCGACCTGGTCAGACGCGGTAGCTGGCCGTCAGCCGCGCCTCGACGCCGCGCCGGTCGCTCTCGCCAAGGCGGCCGGCCGCCTGCATCATGCAACGGACGAATTCGGCAATGTCGGGGTCCTCCGGGTACGGCTTTCCCGCCGCCGGCCGGTTGTACAGGACGGTGGCGGCCGATCCCTGGAACCCGAGCCGGTCCGCGGCCAGCTTGCTGAACGATTCGGCGAGGATCTTGTCGCCGTTCTCGTCGGACCAGGCCCGGGTCTGGCTCAGCTGGGTCTGGTGACGGCGGTAGGCAATGGTTGGCAGCCGCGGGATGCGACGCATGCGCAGCCCCGCCGTCGCGGCACGAAGCCACAGGTCGTAGTCCTCGGCCGGGGTTGCCTGGTATCCGCCGAGCGATTCCAGGGCGGCACGGGAGGCGTACATTGTCGGGTTCATCAGCACGTTCGTCAGCAGCAGATGCAGCGGCATGGCCTCAGCGGAGATGCCCGGCTCGAAGCGAGGCCGGAACGGGACATTCTTGGCGTTAATCATGAGAGCCTGCGAGAAGACCATGTCCACGCCTTCGAGGGCTCGGCGCTGGACGGCGAACCTCCATGGCAGGCAGATATCGTCGCCGTCGATGCGGGCGACGTGTTCGCCGCTTGCGTGCGAGAGCAGGGCGGTCGAAGCAGCAGCCACACCGGCTGACTGCTCATTTCGGAAGACCTTGAGCCGCTTGTCACTCAAGCTGGCGAGGAACGCCTCGGTGCCGTCGGTGCTGCCGTCGTCCAGAACAAGCAGTTCGGAGTCCCGCGGCATCGCGCGCAGGGTGCTGGCAACGGTTGACTTCAGGTAGGGCATCCCGTCCTTGACGGGGATCAGCACGCTCAGCTGTGGCACTTGCGACCTTTCTGTTAGCTAATGTCCGAGTCTAGTCGAGCGGGCTGAGGCGGGTTCTGCGGGCCTGCTGCCGCCAACTTATCCACAAGGGCGTCTGACGCCCTTGTCGGAACGGCCCGGCTCCTCTAGCTTTAACCCCAGTTGCACTGCCCCAGGGGGAGGGGTAGCGGTCATGTGGGGGCACCGTGGAAGCTGTGCGCATCGTCGAGGACGAAGTCCGTGAGTTGATCCGTCGCCGCGGCCTGGATCCGCTGCGGCAGAGCGGCGAAGTGCGCCGCCTCGTGGAGGAGGCGATCAGCGACTATGACGAGCGGGCGCTGCTCGGACCGCTTCCGCCCATCGGCCCGCTAGAGCAGGCCCGGAGATTCGTCTTCGACGCTGTGGCGGGGTTTGGCGCACTCCAGCCGCTTCTGGATGATCCGGGCATAGAGGAAATCTGGCTCAACGCACCGAATGAGATCTACGTAGCGCGCAATGGTGAATCGGAACTGACGTCCGTGTCGCTGACGGATCGGCAGGTCCGTGACCTCGTGGAGCGGATGCTCAAGAGCTCCGGCAGGCGGCTGGACATGTCCTCCCCGTTCGTGGACGCGGCGCTCCCGGACGGCTCCCGCCTCCATGTGGTGATCCCGGATGTCACCCGGCGTCACTGGGCCATCAATATCCGCAAGTTCGTGGTGAAGGCCAGCCGGTTGGAACACCTGGTGGAGCTGGGAACGCTGACTCCCCAGGCGGCCCGGTTCCTCGGTGCGGCCGTAGCGAGCGGGCTCAACATCCTGGTCTCTGGTGCCACGCAGGCCGGCAAAACCACCATGCTCAACTGCCTCGCCGCGAGCATCGGCACCCGGGAGCGGGTCATCACCGTGGAGGAAATCTTCGAGCTGCAGTTGCCGCTCCGCGACGTCGTCGGTCTACAGTGCCGGCAGCCGAACCTGGAGGGGCAGGGACAGATTCCGCTGCGCCGGCTGGTCAAGGAGGCCTTGCGGATGCGCCCGGACCGGCTGGTGGTCGGGGAGGTTCGGGAGGCCGAGAGCCTGGACATGCTCATCGCATTGAACTCCGGCCTTCCCGGAATGTGCACTGTGCATGCCAACTCCGCACACGATGCAGTGACAAAGATCTGCACGCTGCCATTGCTCGCCGGCGACAACATCTCCAGTGCGTTCGTCGTTCCCACCGTCGCCTCCTGCATCGATCTGGTGGTCCATTGCAGCAGGCACGCTAACGGGCGCCGGCAGGTCACCGAGATCCTGTCACTGGGCCGCCGGGTGGAAAACGGGATCATCGAATCCTCCATGGTGTTCACGATGTCGGACGGGCAGCTTCTGCCCAAGGCCAACTCCATGCCCGCCGCGGAAAAGTTTGCCCGCTCCGGGTATGACGTCGCGGCGCTGCTGGAGCAGCGCTGATGGCGCCGCTCCTGGGGATGCTGGGTGGAGTCGGCCTCCTGCTGATCTGGTGGTCCGCGTGGGAGAAGCCACCGGGCGTGCGGCGCAAGTCCCGGACCAGTCGGCTTGAGGATCTCCTGCGGTCGGCGGGCATCGAAAAGGTCAGCGCAGCGGGGCTGCTGGCCTCGTGCCTCGGAGTCGGGACATTCACAACCCTGGCATTCTTCGCAGTGACCGGCTCGTGGCCGATCGCGGGATGTTTTGGCCTGTTTGGCGGCTGGCTGCCGATGGCGATGGTCCGGTGGCGTGCCAGAAAGCGCACGGCCGTCCTCCGCCAGCTCTGGCCCGACGTCGTTGATCATCTGCGCTCAGCCATGAGGGCCGGCCTGTCACTGCCGAAGGCTCTCATCCAGCTTGGCGACAAGGGCCCGGTGGAGCTTCGCCACGTTTTTGTGGACTTCGGCTCTGACTATCGGTCGGGAGGCCAATTCGATCCCTCGCTCACCCGGCTCAAAGACCGGTTGGCGGATCCCGTAGCGGATCGGATTGTCGAGGCCCTCCGGCTCACCCGCGAGGTGGGCGGCTCGGACCTCGGGCGGCTGTTGGGCACCCTCGCGGAGTTCCTGCGGGAGAGTGCCCGGACCCGGAGCGAACTGGAGGCCAGGCAATCCTGGACCGTCAACGCCGCCCGCTTGGCCGTCGCTGCGCCCTGGATTGTCCTGGTGTTGCTGGCCAGCCGTCCTGAGGCTGTGATGGCGTACAACACCCCGGTTGGCGCCGCGGTTCTCCTGGGCGGCCTCGCCATCTCCCTGGTGTCCTACGCCGTCATGCTGCGAATCGGTGCTCTGCCGGAAGAGCAGCGGGTCCTCCGATGACAGGGCTGATGGCGGGCGCCACGCTGTGCGGGGCCGTGCTCGGGGCGGGTCTCTGGCTGTTCCTCGTCCGGCTTCCCTTCATGCGCCCGACGACGTTCGTCGAGCGTATCGGCCCGCAGCTGAGGACACACAACCTGGAATCCCGGCTCCTGCGCGCGGCCCCGAGGAATCTCACGCCGTTTGGGCCGCTGGAACGAATCCTCCGCCCCGCGATCCAGGACGGTGTCAGGTCCCTGGGTCGGATCAACCTGGGCACCACGGCGTTGAATCGCAGGCTGGCGCGTGCCGGCAGCGCCAAGACAGCGGTGGACTTCCGGGCTGAGCAGCTCCTCTGGGCGGCCGGCGGCTTCGTCCTCGCCGTGGGCGTTGTGGCGCTCGCCGGCTCGATCGGCCGCTTCAACCCGTTCGTCGCAGTCGTGGCCGTCGTGGGAAGCGCCGTCGGCGGTTTCTTGCTCCGGGACTACCTGTTGGGCGTGCACATCAAGAAACGGGAGGCGCGAATGATGGCAGAGTTTCCCAGCATCGCCGAACTCATGGCCCTGGCGGTCAGCGCCGGAGAGAGCGCCACCGGTGCCCTGGACAGGGTCTGCCGCAGCGCCCAGGGTGAGCTGTCACAGGAATTTGCCCGTGTTCTCGCCGAAACCAGGTCCGGCAAACCCCTCGTGGAAGCCCTCCACGAGTTCTCGGCGAGGACCGATCAGGGGCCGCTGGTCCGTTTCGTTGACGGAATGATCGTGGCTGTCGAGCGCGGAACGCCGCTTGCCGACGTCCTCCGGGCGCAGGCTCAGGATGTGAGGGACACGGCCAAGAGGGAGCTCATGGAGTCCGCGGGCAAGAAGGAAATCGGCATGATGGTGCCGCTCGTCTTCGGGGTCCTCCCGCTTACGGTCATCTTCGCGGTCTTCCCCGGCCTGGCCGCAGTCAGTCTCGGGCTCTAAGAACCGCCAGTGAAGCGTTGCGAACTATCAGAGCCGAACAATCCGGACCCGGAAACAGAAACCATGAACCAAAAAACCAGGAAAATCAGGAAAGAGGACACGTGAAGAACTTCAGAACACGGGTGGCGTTGGTGGCCTGCGCGCTCAGCATGTTGACTTGGGGGCCTGCTGCGCCGTGGTCTGCTGCGCCGCGACCGCGGTTGGGGGACCACCCTGACGTGGGAGCCCACCATCCCCAGCGAGGGGACGTCCCCGGCTGGGTGATGATCACCCTCATGTCGGCAGTTCTCGTGGCCGCCCTGCTGGCCATCGCCGGGCCTGCACTTGAGGGACTCTTCAACCAGGCCATGGATAAGGTCGGACAGTAGCCGGTGGCAGCCCAGGGCGAGGGAAACGGGCGCAACGGCAAGAACCCGCAGGACGGCCACGTCGCGGAGCGCGGCGCCGCCGTCGTGGACTTCGTGTTGATCGGCGCGTTGCTCACCTTGCTCTTCCTCGCGATCGTCCAGCTCACCCTGGTCCTTCACATCCGGAACACCCTGATCGACGCCGCTGCCTCGGGCGCCCGATACGGCACGTTGGCCGACCGCAACGGCGGGGATGCCAGGGCCCGGACGGTCCAGCTGATCACGGCGGCGCTTAACTCCGAGTTCGCGCGGGACGTGGCCACCAGTGAATCGACGTACCAGGGCATCCGCACGCTGGAGGTGACAGTCCGGGCACCCTTGCCGGTCATCGGCTTCATCGGTCCCCGGGCGCTCTTGGAAGTCAAGGGCCATGCTGCCATCCAGCGCTGAACGGTCACGGTCAGGGGCACGGTTCTGGCCCGACCCTGCTCTCGCCGTTGCCGACGGCGCCGGAAGTTCGCCGGAACAGGGGAGTGCCGTGGTCGAGTTCGTCTTCCTGTCCGCGCTGCTGATGGTGCCGCTGGTCTATTTCATCATCACCGTGGGCCAGATCCAGGGCGGCTCGTTCGCGGTGGTCGGCGCCGCCGACCAGGCCGCCAAGGTCTACGTAGCCCAACCGGACGCGGCAAGCGGCCGGGCCGCGGCTGAGCAAGCGGTATTGCTGGCGCTCGCCGACTACGGCCAGCCGGCGGAAAACGCCAGTTTCGACACCCGCTGCGAGCCGGCGGACTGCCTGGCTCCCGGCTCCGCGGTGACGGTCACCGTCCACCTCACCGTGCCCTTGCCGTTTGTGCCCTTCAGCGATGCGCTTCATCTGAACGCGAGCCAGCTCAGCGCGTCGGCAACCCAGCTGGTGGGCAGGTTCCGGTGACAATCCTTGCCGGCGCATCCAGCCACCCAGGACCCCGGCGCCCAAGCACCCGCCACCCGAAGCCCGCGCGCCGACACCAGCCCCGAGGCCGCCGGCAAGAGGGCCAAGTGCTTGTGCTGAGCATCGGCT
Source organism: Arthrobacter sp. 05T420 (assembly GCF_056396305.1). Classification (NCBI taxonomy): domain Bacteria; kingdom Bacillati; phylum Actinomycetota; class Actinomycetes; order Micrococcales; family Micrococcaceae; genus Arthrobacter; species Arthrobacter sp. 05T420. The sequence continues at coordinate 452,012 of NZ_JBFTLG010000001.1, forward strand.
TCATTCTGATTGCCCTGCTGGTCGCGACCGTCGTGATGGCCGCCTCCAGCGTCTACCTCGAGCACAAGAAACTGCTCTCGCTCGCGGACGGCGCCTCCGTGGCCGCCGCGGACAGCTTCACCCTCGGCCAGCTTGGCAACGCCGGCGGCACACCGACGGCCGTCCTCAGCGGGGCACGGGTGCGCAGCGCCACCGTCGACTATCTGGGCCGCAACGGCGGGTTCGCCCGCTTCAGCGGCCTGGCCGTGGCGCCGTCCACGGGCAGCCCGGACGGTGCCACCGCCGTCGTGGTCCTGAGCGCCGCCGTCCACCCGCCAGTGGTGAACTTCCTGGTGCCGGACGGCATCCGGATCGAGGCGACGTCGACGGCGCGGTCCCGGCTCAGCCGCTGAACTGCCCGTCCGCCCCTGCGGCCCCATCACTCTGGGCTGCCAAACCGGCCTTTTGGCAACCCAGAGTGATAGAGCAACCGGCTGCGGGGCAAGCGGGCGGGTCAGGGGGCTAGGACACATAGCGTAGGCTTAAAAAACCATGGCAAACATTGATTTTCCCGCTGAAATCCGCGCACTGCGGGCCACCTATGCGTCCATCGAGAACGTCTCGAACGTCGAGGCGCTCAAGGAAGACATCGCCGAGCTCAGCGAGCGGGCCGGTGAACCCAATCTGTGGGACGACCCCGCCGCGGCACAGATCATCACCTCGAAGCTCTCGCACAAGCAGACCGAGCTCGAGCGCCTCAACAACCTGGCGTCCCGGATCGACGACCTCGAGGTCCTCGTGGAACTCGGCCAGGACGAGGACGACGCCGATTCCATGGGCGAGGCAGCCGCGGAACTCGAATCGGTCCGCAAGTCACTGTCCGAGCTCGAGGTGGTCACCCTGCTCTCCGGCGAGTTCGACGAGCGAGAAGCCGTGGTGACCATCCGTGCCGGCGCGGGCGGGGTGGACGCGGCGGACTTCGCCGAAATGCTGCTGCGCATGTACCTGCGCTGGGCCGAGCGCCACGGCTACCCGACCACCATCATGGATACCTCCTACGCCGAGGAAGCCGGGCTGAAGTCCGCAACCTTCGAGGTCAAGGCGCCGTACGCCTTCGGCACGCTCAGCGTCGAGGCCGGCACCCACCGCCTGGTCCGGATCAGCCCGTTCGACAACCAGGGCCGGCGCCAGACCTCCTTCGCCGCCGTGGAAGTGATCCCGCTGATCGAGCAGACGGACTCCATCGACATCCCGGACAACGAGATCCGCGTTGACGTCTTCCGCTCCTCCGGCCCCGGCGGCCAGTCCGTCAACACCACGGACTCCGCGGTGCGCCTGACCCACATTCCCACCGGCACCGTGGTGTCCATGCAGAACGAGAAATCGCAGCTGCAGAACCGCGCCGCCGCCCTGCGCGTGCTGCAGTCCCGCCTCCTGCTGCTGAAGAAAGAGCAGGAGAACGCAGAGAAGAAGGCGTTCGCCGGCGACGTCAAGGCCTCGTGGGGAGACCAGATGCGCTCCTACGTCCTGAACCCGTACCAGATGGTCAAGGACCTCCGCACCGAGTACGAGGTCGGCAACACCTCGGCCGTGTTCGACGGCGAAATCGACGATTTCATCGACGCCGGCATCCGCTGGCGGACGGACAACCGGAACGCCGAGAAGTAGGCGCCGAACTGCCACTGGCCACCCGGCCGGGAGGTCCCTGACAATCGCGCGACACGCCCCGCCGTTCCGGCAGTTCCGCCGTTACCCGTGCGTATAGTCGAGGGGCCGGAGCTCTACTTCCCCCAAACGAAAGCCCTTGCCCCGGCGGCAGAACCGGGCCCTCGCGGCCCACCCTGCAGGGTACTTAGGGCCATGATCCGTTTCGAAAATGTCACCAAGGTCTATGACCAGAAGGCGCGGCCGGCGCTGGATTCGATCAACCTTGAGATCGACCGTGGTGAATTCGCCTTCCTCGTCGGTGCCTCCGGCTCGGGAAAATCCACGTTCCTGCGCCTGGTCCTCAAAGAGGACCGCGCCTCTTCCGGCGCCGTCTACGTCGCCGGCCAGAACGTCGCCAACATCTCCAGCTGGCGCGTGCCGCGGCTGCGCCGCGGAATCGGCGTCGTCTTCCAGGACTTCCGCCTGCTGCCGCAGAAAACCGTCTTCGCCAACGTCGCCTTCGCCATGCAGGTCATCGGCAAGAGCCGCAGCGTCATCCGCGACACCGTCCCCGAGGTCCTGAAAACCGTGGGCCTTGAAGGCAAGGAAAACCGCCTCCCGCACGAGCTCTCCGGCGGCGAGCAGCAGCGCGTGGCGATCGCCCGCGCCGTCGTGAACCGCCCCGGCATCCTGCTGGCCGATGAGCCCACCGGAAACCTGGACCCCACCACCTCCATGGGCATCATGGGCGTGCTGGACAAGATCAACCAGAACGGCACCACCGTGGTGATGGCCACGCACGACGACGACATCGTCAACGAGATGCGCAAACGGGTGGTGGAACTCAAGAACGGCGTCGTGATCCGCGACGAGGCCAAGGCCCTCTACACCTCCATGATTCCCATCGTGGGCCAGTCGCGCCGCCTGCGCGACGCCAGCGGCCGCGACGAACCGCAAATCATCCCGCCCCGGCCCGGGTCACGCGCCGAAGCCCGCGCAGAGATCCGCACCGCAGGGGAGGCCCAGGCGTGAGGCTTGCATTTGTCCTGAGCGAGATCGGCAGCGGCCTGCGCCGCAACCTGTCCATGGTGATCTCCGTGATCCTGGTGACCTTCGTGTCGCTGACCTTCGTCGGTGCCGCCGGCATGCTGCAGCTGCAGATCAACCAGATGAAGGGCTACTGGTACGACAAAGTCCAAGTGGCCATCTTCCTCTGCAGTGACGGTTCGACGGCGCCCGGCTGCGCCACCGGCCCGGCGACGCCGGAGCAGGAGGCCAACCTGCGCAAGCTGCTGCAGTCGCCCGCGGTGGCCCAGTACGTCAACGACTTCCAGTACGAGTCCAAAGACGACGCGTACAAGCACTTCAAAGAACAGTTCTCCAATTCCCCGATCGTTGACTCTGTGACCCCGGACCAGCTGCCGGCCTCCTTCCGGATCAACATGAAGGACCCGGAGAAGTACGAGATCATCAGCGAGACCTTCTCCTCCCAGGCCGGCGTGGAGACCGTGATCGACCAGCGGCAGCTGCTGGAGCGGCTGTTCTCGGCGATGAACGCGGCGTCCCTGGTGGCCGTGAGCGTCGCCGGCGTCATGATCGTTTGCGCCATCCTGCTGATCGCAACCACCATCCGGCTGTCCGCGTTCAGCCGCCGCCGGGAAACAGGGATCATGCGCCTGGTGGGCGCGTCCAAGATGGTCATCCAACTGCCGTTCATCCTCGAAGGCGTCATCGCCGCGGTGATCGGCGCGGCCCTGGCCTTCGTCACCCTGTGGGCCGTGGCCCACTTCTTCCTCGGTGAGGTCCTGTCCAAGCAGTATCCGGACACCGCGTTCATCTCCCCGGGGCAGACCCTGATCCTGGCTCCTGCCCTGATTGGCCTGGGCGTCGTCCTGGCCGGGACTTCCTCCCTGCTGACCCTCCGCCGGTACTTGCGGGTCTAGCTTTGCGCAACGAAAAGGGAATGCTTATGACACCGTTGGCCCGCCGCCCCCTCCCGCAATCGCTCCGGCAATCCCTCCGGCATCGGCTGGTGGGACGCCGCAGCCGGATGATCAGCGCCACCCTGGCTCTGGTCCTGGCCGGGAGCATGGGAGCCTCGGGTCCCATGGCAGTCGCCGACAGCCTTGAAGACCAGCAGGCCGCGCTCCGCGACGAGGCGGCCCGGGTCCAGGACTCCCTCGAGTTCGTTGACGCCAAGATCTCCCAGGCCGCGGCGGACCTGGTGCTGTACCAGGGGCAACTCCCGGGCGCCCAGCAGGCCCTTCTGGATGCCCAGGGCCGGGTGGCCGGCGCGGTCCAGGAAGTCGAGGCCCTGGCGGCCCGCGTGGACCTGGCCCAGCAGAACAAGGCAAAAATCACGCAGCAACTCGAATCAGACAAGCAGAAGATTGCAGGCACCCGGAAGCTGATCGGGCAGATCGCCACGCAGGCCTACATGTCCGGCGGCGTCCCGTCCAACTTGTCGTTGTTCTTCGGCTCGAACCAGGGCAGCAGCCTGACGGACACCATCGACCTCGCGGACCAGGCCCTTCGGAGCCAGAACTCCGCGATGGACAAGCTCACTCAGCAAAGCGCAACCAATACCAACGCGCAGGCCCGGCTGGCCGCCGTCGAGACTGAAATCACGGATCTCAAGGCCAAGGCCGACGCCGCACTGGCACGGGAAAAGGCAGCCCGGGACGAGGCCGAGGCCAAGAAGGCCGCGGTGGACAAGCTCATCGCGGACACCACCAGGCTCGACGCGCAGCTCCAGGCCGCCAAGCCCGGCATCCAGAACAAGATCGCCCAGGTCAAGGCCCAGCAGGACGCCGTCGCCGCCGAAATCGCCGAACGGGACCGGAAGCTGCGTGAGGCGTGGCTCGCCGAGCAGCGGCGCATCGCCGAGGCCGCGGCTGCGGCTGCCCGTGCCCAAGGACAGGCCGTCCAGCCGTACGTTCCGCCCGCCCAGGGCTCACCGTCGGCCTTCGGCCTCCGACACCCGTTCAACGCCAACATCCCCATCACTTCCGGATTCGGCTGGCGGGCGACGCCGCCCGGCACCATCGACTTCTACGGCACCGGCGGCTACATGCACACGGGCATCGACTTCGGCGCCACGTGTGGCACACCTGTGTATGCCGCAGCGGCTGGCACCGTCTTCTCAGCGGGCTGGGGGAACGACGGCGGCGGTAACCGGGTGAAGATTTCCCACGGCGTGGTGCAGGGCAACTCGCTGACCACGATCTACTATCACAACACGTCCGTGACGGTCTCGGTCGGCCAGCACGTTGAACAGGGACAGCTGATCGCCTACTCCGGGACCACAGGAAACTCCACCGGCTGCCACGCGCACTTCGAGACCTGGCTCAATGGCCGGGCCGTGGACCCGATGAACCTGCTGTAGCCCCGCCCGGGCCATCCGCTGCGGCAGCCGCCCTGCCGTAAACTGGAAAGACTCCGCACCACCTGGCCGGAGTGAACACCAATAAAACCTAGGAGTCCTACCGTGCCCAAAGAAAGTGGCCGTAAGGTAGTGGCCACCAACCGCAAGGCCCGGCACGACTACCTCATCCTTGACACCTACGAGGCCGGCATTGCGCTGATGGGCACGGAAGTTAAGTCGCTGCGCGAGGGCCATGCCTCGATGGTTGACGGCTTCTGCACGTTCTACAACGATGAGCTGTGGATGGAGGGCATCCACATCCCCGAGTACCACCAGGGGAGCTGGACCAACCACGCCGCACGCCGCCGCCGCAAGCTGCTGCTGCACCGCGAGGAGCTCACGAAGATCTCGCATAAGATCCGCGAATCAGGGTTCACGATCGTGCCCCTGCAGCTGTACTTCGTAGACGGACGCGCAAAAGTTGAAATCGGCGTCGCCCGCGGCAAGAAGGAATACGACAAGCGCCACACGCTGCGCGAACAGCAGGACAAGCGCGAGGCGCTGCGGGTCATGCGCGAACGCAACCGCCGCTAACGCGGCGGGCCCCCGGGGAATGTTTCCCGGAGGCGGTGCGTTATGATGGGTAGTCCGGGAAGGATACGAAAGTATCTTGTCCGGGTTTGATAAAAAAATACGGGGATGATCGGTTTCGACGATGTTAGTCGCGACAGGTGAAGCGGGCCGAGGATGCAGAATTATCTCGTAAACGCTGTCTGCAAACCAATAAGTGCCGAATCAAAACGCACTGACTTCGCTCTCGCTGCCTAAGCAGTAAGACAGTCCGTCAGCCCGAGGTTGCTATTGCCCCGGATCCTGGCGTCATTTAGATAGCCACTGCTGTTTACCTCCGTCATCGGGGTAAACGGGACTCTTAGATGACTGGGCCCGGATCAGCCAGCTGTTTGTAGCATGGCTGGGGCCGAGAAAATCCAACGCAAACTGCGCCCGGAGAAGCCCTGACAACACGACATCGGACGGGGGTTCAATTCCCCCCATCTCCACATAGGGGCCCCGGCAACGGTGCTCCACCCCCGTATTGGGTACACAGAACTCCCCGCTGACTTCGGTTGGCGGGGAGTTTTGTGCGTTAAGGGCGGCTCCTGAAGCGGGCGGTGCACCCTCAGCGCGGCCAGCACGCCGCGGAAGGCCGGAAGAACCCGAAAGCCCTTCCGCCTCGCGGAGGAATTCACCATACTTGGCAATCATGCCGATGGATCCAATTAACCCGAATCAATATCACCCGTCACCGCGCGACTGGTCAGACCAGGTCATCTACTTCCTGCTGATAGACCGTTTCTCCAACGAATTGGAGGACGGCTACAAGGACGCCGCAGGGCAGATCGTGCAGGGCAGCACGCCGCTGTTTTCGCCTGGGGACACGAACAATGCCGTACAGGCCGCCACCGATATGCAGAACTGGGAGAATGCGGGAACCCAGTGGCTCGGCGGGACCTTGAAGGGGATACAGTCCAAACTCGGCTACCTGACAAGGCTCGGAGTCACCGCGCTCTGGATCAGCCCCATACTGCGGCAACGGCCCGGCGCGGATGATTACCACGGCTATGGCACACAGAACTTCCTCGAAGTTGACCCGCACTTCGGCACAGCCCAGGACTTCAAAGAGCTGGTGACCGCTGCCCACGACGCCGGGCTTTACGTCATCCTCGACGTCATCCTCAACCATTCCGCGGACGTGTTCCAGTACGCCACTGTCGATGCCACCACCGGGCAGCCCTATGTTCCCGTGTGGACCGGGGCCACCTATCCTGTGGCCGGTTGGCGGGATCCTGGCGGCGCTCCCAGCCTGCCGTTCCCCGCGCCGGTTAATCCGCCGGATACGGACAGCGCGGTCTGGCCGGGTGAACTCCAGTCCGACGTCGCTTTTACCCGCAAGGGCCAGATCGTCCACTGGGACGATCCCCAGGAGACAACCGAGGGGGACTTCTTTGGGCTGAAGGACATCCATCAGGGGGCCGGGCCGGTGGACGAATATCAGCCCTCGGCCGCCTTCCAAACCCTCGTCGAGGCGTATAAGTACTGGATCGCGGATGCAGACATCGATGGCTTCCGCGTGGACACGGTCAAGCACATGGACCCGGGTGCCACGCGGTACTTCGCCTCCACCATTCATGAGTTCGCCCAGACCCTCGGCAAGGATTCATTTTTCCTCGTCGGAGAAATCACCGGGAGCCGCGAAGAGGCCATCAGGCTCCGGGACCAGACCGGGCTCGATGCTGCGCTGGGCTTGGCGGACGTGCAAGGACGGATGGTCGATGCCGTCAAGGGCTGGGGCGACCCCGCCGGCTACTTCGATCTCTTCCGCAACTCGATCCAGGTCGATAAAGCGACCCACACCTGGTTCCGAAACCACGTCGTCACAACCTTTGACGACCACGACCTGGTCCGCCAAGGGAAAAGCTACAAGGCACGGTTCGCCGCCGACCAGGACGGCCGGGCCCTGGAGCTCGCCATCCTTGCCCTGAACGCCACCACGCTCGGCATCCCGTGCATCTACTACGGCAGCGAGCAGCGATTCGACGGGAAATTTCCGCCGCAGGTCAATCCGGCGCCCACCGATGACTTCAAGGCAGACCGGTACATCCGGGAAGCGATGTTCGGCGGCCCGTTCGGATCGTTCCGCAGCCGCGACAGGCACTTCTTCGATGAGTCAAGGGACAGCTATCAGGAACTTGGAAAAATCCTGGCCGTTCGGAAGACGGAACTCGCGCTGCGGCGCGGCCGGCAGTACCTGCGCCCCATCTCCGAGGACGGCGACACCTTCTGGTACCCGGAACGCATCGGCGCCGGACGGATGACCTCAATCGTGGCCTGGAGCCGGATCGTGTCGAACAGAGAGGTTATCTGCGCCATCAACACTGATTGGGCCGCCCAGAGAACAGCATGGGTAACCATTGATGCCGGCCTGCACTCGGCCGGGGACAAGTTCGAATGCCTCTATTCAACGGACCAGACCAAGGTGGGCTCCCTGGCAGCCGCTGAGCCACGGAACGGTCTGGCGATCAGGATCGATGTCCCCCCGGCGGGTTTCGTCATCATGGCACCCTAAATCCCAGCGCCCTAGAATCCCAGCGCCCTAAGTCCCAGCACCGTGGAATGGCAGCGCGAGCAGACCAGCGCCCTAAATCGCCCGTGACACAGGGAAGGGAAGTGTCGTCAGACACCTCCCTTCCTGACCCGATCCCCGAACGTCACGTGCCGAGGATCTTCGCCTTCTGGGCCACGAACTCCTCTTCGGTGAGAATTCCCTGCTCCTTCAGCGCTCCGAGCTCCTTGAGCTGCTGGATGGCGTCGTCGCTGATGCCACCGCCGCCGGCGGGCGGGGGAGGGGGCGGCGGCTGCTGGTAGACAGGTTGCTGGTATGCCTGTGGTGGCGGTTGCTGCTGCGCCATCTGCGCATCGTAGGCCTCCTGCTGCTTGGCCGCGGTCGCTGCGTCCTTCTCGGCGAACTTTGAAGCCTGCCGGCGCTGGACGCGGCCGTTCACCGCCGACGCCGTTCCCGCCACTACCGCCGTCCGGGCCATACCCCTAAGAAGTCCCATAATTCTTTTCCTCTCACGTCTCTTCTTCTGCGTCGGATTATGCGTCGGCTACCGGCGGTGCGGACTCGGCGGCCTCGAGGGCGTCGAGCGCTTCCATCACGTCCGGCGCAGGGATCCGCGTGCTTGCGATGAGCTCGCCCCCGCTTTCGCGGACGGCCGATACGAACGGTGCTGCCCATGTGTTCTCGTAGACAATCAGCGCGGCGACCGTACCTGGCAGGACGGCGGCCGTTGCCTCGGCAATATCGTCATCGCCGAGAAGCCCTGTCCGTGCGCCTTCGAAGTAGGCGAAGCTAGCCGCTGGGCCACCTGGGTCGGTGAGTTCGAGCACCTCCACCGTGCCGTCCTCGTTCTTCATGATGACGAGGAGATCGAAGAGGCGGATCACGCCCTGCTCGACGAGTTTGACGAGTTCTTCACTGGCCCGTCCCGTCAGTCCCGCCAGGGGGAACTCGAGGAGTACGAAGTCGACCGGCCCGTGGGCCTCGGTCTCCGGTGTGGTAGTCACTGGCATTCCTCCGGTCTGTTTCGGGCGCACCGTCCAGCGCGCTGTCCTTAGTGTGGACGTCCCCTCCCGGGGACGTCACCACCCGCGCCGAATGATTCTGTTGCCGAACCCCCGGCTAGGCCGTCGGGGCCGAGCCGTGGGTCAGGACACTGGCTCTCCCGACGAGGGATCTCAAGAACACTAAAGCGCCTACGGAAGTCCCCCCGCATCATCCGTTTCGGGTGAGCCCGAGGGGGCACATCATAGGGCCGGAAGCAACGGCTTCCGGCCCTATGAGTATTCAGCGCTTCTTGATGTGTGCCACAGGATCGGTGTGGGCATCAACGACGTGCTTCGCCTTTTTCTCGGCCCGTTTTTCCTTGATGGTCTTGACCGACTTTTTCGAAACGCTCTGGTGCGGCGTCTTGTCAGGCATGGTGCTCTCCCTCACGGCTGGGGCCCGGGGTGGCCCCGTCTTTTAAGCTACGCCTCGGGAACCGCGGCGTCCACGATGCCTGCGAAGCGGCTGCCGACGCCGTCATACACACTGCGCACGAGCCCGGGTCCGAGGACGGGGATGTCGCGGGCCTCGTGGTGCGCGCAGCAGACATAGGTGAAGTCCGGCCACCATTTCTTGGGCCGTGCGGCTTCGGAGAATCCACAGACGGCGCAGGTCAGCTGGACCCAGACGGGCCGCTTGCCTGTCCGGTTTGCCCTGGACTGGACCAGCCAGGCCGGGGGGTTGTCCAGCAGTTCGCCGAGCTCGGCCTCGGACAGCCGTGCGGGGATGCCGTGACGGTGCGCCATTTCCAGGGGGATGTCGAGGACCTGGGCTGCTTCACGTCGCGTAATCATCCTTCAACGATACGGGAACGACGGCACCCTAAAGGCCCTCAGCCGGCGAGATAGAGCCCGCAGGCCGCGGCCGCGAGCCCCGCGAGCAGATTCGAGGCTACGTTGAGCGCCGCCGCCCGGTAACGCGTTTCGCTGACCAGGCGGACCGTTGCGGTGGTCCATGAGCTGAAGGTGGTCAGGCCGCCGGCCAGTCCGGTCGCGATGGCCGCGTGCCAGTCGGCTCCCAACTCCATGTGGCCGGTCAGGCCCACGGCTAAACCGATGATGAACGATCCGGTGACGTTGACAGCAAACGTTGCCCACGGCCAGTGCGGCCGGGAGCCTTGGTGGTGCGCAAACCAGGAGTCGACGGCGAACCGCAGCAGTGCTCCCGCCACGCCGCATGCCCCGACCACGAACGCGGTGATCATTGGGCACCTCCGCCGAGGTCGGCAATCGCTTTGCCGGTTTTCCAGCCGGCGGCGGCGGCCCCGAGGCCCAGGACGAGCGAGAGCCCGAGGTAGGCCAGCCAGGTGGCGTGATAGCCGCCGCGGAACTGCTGGTCAATGACTATGACCAGCGCTGAAAAAGTGGTGAAGGACCCCAGAAGGCCGGGGCCGATGCCGGCGCGCAGCCAGAACGCCGTCTGTGGCCGCGCGATCCAGATGGTGGTCAACGTGGCCAGGATGAAGCTCCCGGCCACGTTGATCGCCAGCGTGGTCCACGGCACCTCACCGGCGTTGTCGGGGAACATCAGGCCGGCGCCGAACCGCAGCTCAGTTCCGATCAACCCGCCGACGGCGACGGCGGACCAGGCCTTCCAGCCCGGTACGCCGGGGCGCGGCACGGTCCGGCGATCGTCCAGCGCGCTTTTCACTCAGCTCACGTTTCAATCATGGGCGGGGGCGCTGCAGCCTGCGTGCGCGGCATCGCTGTGGACCCAGAGGGCCGAGGCGACTTCTTCGGCAAAGTCGAATTCCCGCGGTGCCGCGGCGGCACCGATCCGCACCACGATCGGACCGCCGAACGGCCTCCGGCCCACCACCTCCACCTCGGCGTCGAGGTCGATGTCCTGGGCGGCGAGGTAGCGCAGCAGCTCCGGGTTCTCGTCGCTGATCCGGGTGATCCGGCCGGTATGGCCGTCGTCGAGTTCGCTCAGGCGGTGGGCGGCGGGCACCAGCACGGAGCCGTCCGCGGCCGGGATGGGATCGCCGTGCGGGTCCCGGGCGGGGTTTCCGAGCTTGGCCGCCATCCGCTCAATGAAGGTGTCGGAGACGGCGTGCTCAAGGAGCTCTGCTTCGTCGTGGACCTCGTCCCAGCGGTAGCCGAGCTCCCGGACGAGGAAAGTCTCGAGCAACCGGTGCCGCCGGACCATGGACAGGGCGAGCCGGACGCCGTCGCTGGTGAGAGTGACGGCACTATAGGGCTTGTGGTCTACGAGGCCTTGGTCCTTGAGCTTGCGGACCATTTCCGAAACCGAGGAGTTGGCGACGCCCAGGCGCTGCGCCAGCTGCGTGGAGGTGATGGGTTTCGGCTGCCATTCGGTGAACGAATAGATGACCTTGACGTAGTCCTCGATCGAGGAGGAGGGCGCACTGGTCTTCACAGACCTAAGCCTACCGTCAGCTTCCTCGGGAGAAAGTGAGCCACAGCAGCACCACATTAAGTGCCACGACGAGCACCACGCTGATGATGGCTGCGATGCGGAGGGCCAGGCCGTCGGCAAACCGGCCCATCAGGGCCTTGCTGCTGGTCAGTACCACCAGCGGGACGAGGACAAAGGGAATCCCGAAGCTGAGGACCACCTGGCTCAAGACGAGCGCCCAGGTGGGGTCGAAGCCGACCGCCAGCAGCACAACGGCCGGAATCAGGGTCACCACGCGCCGGGCCATGACAGGAATCTTGATCTTGAGCAGGCCCTGCATGATGGTTCCGCCTGCATAGCAGCCCACCGAGGTCGAGGCCAGGCCGGACGCGAGCAGCCCGACTGCGAAGATCACACCGATGATGGGGCCGAGATTGGCGGTGATGGCGGCGTGCGCGCCCTCGATCGTCTCCGTGCCCTCTTCCCCGCCAAGGGTGGAAGCGGCAAGGAGCAGCATGCCGATGTTGACCAGCCCGGCGATCGCCAGCGCGGCCACGACGTCGAACCGGGTAGCCCTGACCAGGCGCGCGACGGCCGCCGGTGGAACATGCAGGTGTTCGTCTGGGCGGTGCCGGTCCCGGGACAGGGCCGAATGGACGTAGATGGCGTGCGGCATGACGGTAGCGCCGAGCATGCTGGCGGCCAGCAGCACAGTCTCCGGACCCTGGAAGCCGGGCACCAGCCCGGCCAGGGCGGCGCGCGGATCCGGCGGGCTGATGAACAGCCCGGCCAGGAAACCGATGGTGATGATGCCGAGCAGGAACATGATGATGAATTCGAAGGGCCGCTGTTTCTGTCGGGCCTGCACCGCGAGCAGGAGCATCGACACCGCACCGACAATCACGGCGCCAAGGGGGAGGGGGAGTCCGAAAAGCAGGTACAGGGCGATTGCCCCGCCCACCACCTCGGCGAGGTCGGTAGCGGCGGCCACGACTTCGGCCTGCAGCCAGAAGGCGCGACGCCAGAACGGTTTGAGCCGCTCGCCGAGGATCTCCGGGAGGCTCTTTCCCGTGACGATCCCGAGCTTGGCGGACTGGTACTGGACTAGGACTGCCATGATGTTGGCGACCACGAGTACCCACACCAGCAGGTAGCCGTACTGTGCGCCTGCGGTCAGGTTGGCGGCCACGTTTCCGGGGTCCACGTAGGCGATCGACGCCACGAACGCCGGCCCCAGCAGGCCGATCAGGGCCCTGCGGGCACCCGGATGTTTATAGGTGCGCGCGTCCTGCGGCGACTGCTCGTGGCCCCTTACATCCAGCACTGCCAGCTCCCGTGAATGGCGCGTCTGCGTTGACGCGATGATCGGCACCGGCCGGAAAAGCGCCCGGTTCAAAGTTTCGCATGCCTACAAGCGACTATTAGGCATACCGAAACAATATGCCCCGGCCGGGGCCTTACGCAATCCGGAAGGCCCGCCACGTCTGGGTCAGGTAGGGCAGCCGCAGCACTGCGCCTGGGGCATGGCCCAGATGCTCGTGCAGGTACCAGTCGAGGTTGGACATTACTTTGGCCCGGGTGGAATCCGATGCCGCGAGGTAGTAGCTGCGGGACTTTGTCAGCTCCTGGATGTCCGCCGTGGTGACCGAATCCTCCCACCGGGTCAGGTGGCTCTCCAGCCCGGTGAACTCGGAACCCACGGGCGGGCGGAAGTGCGGTTTGTGGACGTCCCCGGCGTGCATGATGCGCGAGAGCCGGTGCACCCAGGGCGCAGCGGTGTCCAGTTGGTTCCAGATCAGGCCCAGCACACCGTGCGGCCGCAGGATCCGGGCAATCTCGGTGCTCGCCAGGCGGGGATCGCACCAGTGCCATGCCTGGGCGACCGTGACGAGATCGAACGTCTCCGGCGGCAGGCCCGTGTCCTCGGCGCTGCCCTCGATGGCGGTGACCTCCGGCAGGGTGCGGCGCAACTGCTCCAGCATGTCGGCCGAGGGATCAATGGCCACCGTATGCAGGCCGCGGGCCGCCAGAAGCGCAGTGAACTTGCCGGTGCCGGCGCCGATGTCCGCGGCATCCTTGGCCCCCGCCGGGATCAGCCAGTCGGCCGACTCCTGCGGATACCCCGGGCGGACGCGTTCGTAGTGCTCGCCGCCGTCCTGGAAACTTTGGCCGAGTTCCTGGCGCCGCTCACTGTGGAGCTTGGGCCCGCCGCTTGCCACGTGCGCTCTCCTTCGGGAAGGTACTGCTGGTTTCAGATACCTTTCGAATTTACCGCACGGGCGCCGTGCCTAGTCCTCCGTGCAGGGCGCGGCACCGGCGGTGCCCGGGGTGTTCGGGGCCCAGTGGGGGTAGCTGCGGGTATCGTTGGCCGGCACCCAGCGGCCGGCGTCCACCACGTAGTCCCAGCCGAGTCCGTTCTGCCGCAACTGCTGCAGGCCGGCCAGCAGGCGCTCGGCATCCTCCAGCCGTGAGCCGAGGCCGAAGCTGGCCCGCAAGGAGCCGGCGGGCAGGCCGAGCCGCTTGAGCAGCGGGTGGGCGCAGAAGCGCCCGTCGCGCAGGCCAATGCCGTGTTCGGCCGACAGGTAGGCGGCCACCAGCCCGGCGTCGTAGCCTTCCACGGAAAAGTTTACGACACCGATGGTGCCGGTGCCCGGCAAGTCGCCTCCGGGGGAAGAAGGGGTGGACGAATCGGCAAAAATCCGGTGCACGGTCACGCCGTCGATGCCCTGCAGGCCCTCGACGAGGAAGGACCGGATGGCGTCCTCGTGGGCCTGCCACTGTTCCGGGTCCAGGGCTGCGATCACCTGGGTGGCGCGGGCCAGCGCGGCCGCACCGAGGACGTTCGGCGAGCCGCCCTCGTGCCGGGCGGGTCCGGTGGTCCAGCTGACGGAGTCGAGCCGGGCGTCGCGGACCGCGCCGCCGCCGGCCAGGTGCGGGGTGCCGGCGTCGAGCCAGTCCGTCCGGCCCACCAGCACGCCGGTGCCGAACGGGGCGTACAGCTTGTGCCCCGAGAAGGCGAGGTAGTCGACGTCGTCCGCGGTGATGTCGATCCGCCGGTGCGGGGCCAGCTGTGCGGCGTCGACAACGATCCTGGCGCCGTACTCGTGCGCCAGGGCGGCGAGGGTCCGGATCGGCAGGATTTCCCCCGTGACATTGGAAGCGCCGGTGACGGCCAGCAGGCTGACGCCGCCGCGCGCGAGCTCGTCCCGCAGGCGGTCCACGGTGGCCGCAAGGGTGGGGGCAGCGACGACGCTGCGGTGCGGGACACTCTGCCAGGGCAGGAGGTTGGCGTGGTGCTCGATGTCGAGATACAGGACCTCGCCCGTGGGCCGGCCGTCACGGAGCGGCAGGCAGCCGGCCAGCAGGTTCAGGGAATCGGTGGTGTTGCGGGTGAAGATCACGGAATCGTCCGCCCGGCCGCCCACGAAGTCCCGCACGATGTCCCGGGCATTCTCGTAGACGGACGTGCTGATCTGCGATGCGTAGCCGGCGCCGCGGTGCACGCTCGCGTAGTAAGGCAGGATTTCGTTCAAGTAGGCCGAGACCACGGACAGGGCCGGGGCGGAGGCGCCGTAGTCGAGGTTGGCGTAGCGGGCATGGCCGCCTGTGATCAGCGGGGCCTGGATTTCGGCCCCGGTGACGGCCGCCAGCGGGCGGCCCGCGAGGGCGTGAAATTCGGGGGCAGCGGGAAAAATGGCAGTTGTCATGGGACCTCACTCGACCAGGACCCCCACATCGTGGGAATCCGCGCTTGCCGGGTCCGTTCCGGACCGGCCAGGTCGTCACCCGGGGCACCCCACCGCGTCTGGAGGGTTGCCGGCCAGCAAACCGGGGTTTAGCGCTGGCACTCGTGACCTGCATCGAGCGTAGGACATACGCGCAGCCGGGGAAAAGGCGGTCACCGATTGTGAAGCGGATTGTTACGGACCAGGGCTACGGAGCCGCCGTGACACCATCCAAGGACGGCACTGTGACGCGGCGCGCCGGGCAGGCTCCCGGGCATCCGCCGCGCGGATCGGCCCCGCCGCACGCTCTCATCGCAGACTCCGCCTCCCTCAATTCCCAAGTCGGCCGCCTCAAGCCGACCACAGTGGCGGTCCCGGGGCTCCGGCCGCCAGCGGGCTGGACGCTGAGGCCGAACAGGGCTTCCAGCGCAGCCGCGTAGTCGTGCTGGCGGCCGTCCGTGGCCAGTTCCCTGGCGCGGACCGTGGGGAGGTGAAGCAGCCGGCGGACCAGCCGGCGCATCGCGAGGTTCACATCCTCTGCCTGGGCGCCGCGCCCATGTTGCTTCATGGTGCGCTCCACTTCGGCCTCGAGGACCTGCTGGACGTGCCGGCGCAGGGCCACGATGGCGGCGTCGACTGCGCGCAGTTCCTCTCGATCTTCGAAACGGTGCGCCGCCTGCCGGACCATTGTGCGGGCGAGGCGGAGCGCCTCGGAGTCCGCAGGGGGAGCCGCGGATCGCACTGAATCCAGGGTGATCAGTTCAATGCCCGGCAGATCCGCCACGTGGGGGTCGAAGTCATGGCTCAGAGCGAGATCGACGACGGTGAGGGCACGGCCACTGCCACCTCTCCACTGCGCCAGTTGGCCGGCAGCGATGCGCGTCTCCGTGCCGCTGCAGCCAATCAGTATGTCTGCCCGGGCAACAGCGGCGGGCAGCACCTGTGCCGTCAGCGCCGTGCCACCCCTGCTTGCCACAAAGGCCTCCGCGCGGCCGGATTGGGAGAAGACGGAAATGGTGGGGCATCGTTTGCTCCTGAGGATCTCCGCGACGCACGCGGCGTAGGAACCGGTGCCGAAGAGGACTACGGAAGCATCAGTCAGGGACGGGTACGCGACTCCGGCAGTGGCCAGTTCAAGGGCCACCGAGGCTATGGACCTGCTGGCGCTGCTGAGCGTGGTCCGCGCCCCCACGTCCCTGCCCGTGCGGGAGGCCTCCTGAAACAGCCGGACCAAAAGCCCGCTCGCAGTACCTGCGGCTTGTGCTTCAGCGAGGGCGCGGCGGACCTGGCCGGCGACTTGACGCTCACCCACCACAACGGAGTTCAGGCCGGCTGCAACGGCGAAGAGATGCTCCGCCGCGGACGCGCCAGACGAGTGTTCGAACAGGGACGCAAGCCGGACGGCGGGCAGGCCCGTGCAGAGGCGGACCGTACCCAGGGCAACGGTGCAGGCGGCATCTACATGGTCCCTGGACGCCACCTCGCAGTAGATCTCGAAGCGGCTGCAAGTGGACACGACCACGGCTCCGGACACGGCGGAACTGCTGGCGAGCAGATGTTGGCCCAGCTCCGAGGAGACGGCCTGGAGCCGGGCGGCGGACTCAATGTCCAGGTCCCGGTACTTCGCAACCAGGACCAGTAGAACCGGACCGACGCCGGCGTCGGGGGTTTCGGGATCCTTGGGGTGAACCGATCCAGACATGGCTGCCCTCCTGCCACTCGATGCCCGCTCCGCGCCTTGACGGCAGCGAAGCTGGGGACAGCGTCGTACAGCGGCCCTTGGGAATCCTTGAGGGGGCCTAGAGGAGGTCGTCGAGGTCGGGGTTGAGCCGCTTGAGGACTTCTGAGTGGAGGATGGAGTTGGTGGCGAGGGCGTTGCCGCCGAAGGGGCCGTCCTCGCCCTCGAGCGAGGTGAAGCGGCCGCCGGCCTCGGTAACGATCGGCACCAGGGCCGCCATGTCGTAGAGGTTCAGCTCAGGCTCGCAGGCGATGTCCACGGCACCCTCGGCAACGAGGCAGTAGGACCAGAAGTCGCCGTAGGCACGGGTGCGCCAGACTTCCTCGGTGAGGCCCAGGAACTCGTCCAGGTTCCCGCGCTGCTTCCAGCCGCCCAGGCTGGAGTAGGACAGCGAGGCGTCCTCGAGGTTGGAGACGTTGGAGACCTTCAGCCGTGTGGCGGCGGCGAGCGAGCGGCCTGTGTAGGCGCCCGCACCCTTGGCGGCCCACCAGCGTTTGCCCAGCGCCGGCGCGCTGACGACGCCGACCACCGGCTCGCCCTCATCGACGAGGGCGATCAGGGTGGCCCAGACCGGGACGCCGCGGACAAAGTTCTTGGTGCCATCGATCGGGTCAATGATCCAGCGGCGGGAGCCATGGCCAGAACTGCCGAATTCTTCGCCCAGGACCGCGTCGCGCGGCCGGGACCGGGAGAGCTGGCCACGGATGGCCTCCTCGGCGGACTTGTCGGCATCGGTGACGGGCGTCAGGTCCGGCTTCGTCTCGATCCGAAGGTCGAGCGCCTTGAAGCGGCTCATGGTCTGGGAGTCGACCGAATCTGCCAGGACATGGGCAAGGCGCAGGTCATCGTTGTAGCTTGAAGCGGGTTGGCTCATGGTTCCAAACTACCGGCAAACCGGGCTGCCGGGCGGGAGGCCGCGGCCCGGCGCCGCAGGTCCTACTGCGGGGCGGGCTAGGAGACGGTGCCCAGTTCCTTGGTTTCCTGCGCTTCCATCCGCGGGTCTGTGCCCAGCAGCCGGCGCAGGGACGCGAGCCTGGCGGGTCCGGAGGGCCCGGCATGCCCGGCGGCAACCCACTTGTCGACGCCGCAGTTGACGGCGGTGGCGTCGTGCTTGCAGCCGCGTTCGCAGTCGTCGGTGCCCGGTTCCAGGTCCGGGAAGGAGCGGAGGATCCGGTCCGGGTCCACATGGGCCAGCCCGAAGGACCGGATGCCGGGGGTGTCGATGATCCAGCTGCCGGCCGGGGCATCGTTGACTTTGAGCGCCAGCGCGGAGGATGACGTGTGCCGGCCGCGGCCCGTGACCGCGTTGACGCCTCCCGTGGCCCGCTCGGCCCCGGTCAGGGCGTTGACCATGGTGGACTTGCCGACGCCGGAATGGCCCAGCATCACGGTGACCTTGCCGTCGAGGTAGTTGCGCAGCTGGGACACCGCGTCCTTGTCGAGCCGGGCGGAGAGCCCGTCGTCGGAGCGGGCGTCGATGCCGGAAGCGGCGGAGTCTGCGGTCTTGGAGATGATGACGGGGAAATCGAGATGCTGGTAGTTGGACAACAGCTCGGCGGGATCCTTGACGTCGGCTTTGGTGACGAGCAGCAGCGGCTCGATGCCGGCGTCGTACGCGGCTACCAGCGCGCGGTCGATGAAGCCGGTCCGCGGCTCGGGATTGGCGGCGGCAACCACCACAACCAACTGGTCGGCGTTGGCCACCACGGCGCGTTCGATCGGGTCCGTGTCGTCGGCGCTGCGGCGCAGCAGGGTCTTGCGGTCCTGGATCTTGACCAGCCGCGCCAGGGTGTCGGGCTCGCCGGTGACGTCCCCCACCAGGGAGACGAAGTCGCCGGCAACCACGGGATTGCGGCGCAGCTCCCGGGCCCGGGCCGCAATGATCTTGCGTTCGTCGGCGGTCCCTTCGGCGACGACGGCGGTGTAGCGGCCGCGGTCCACGGTGATGATGCGTCCGGTGACGGCGTCGTCGTAACTGGGCCGGTCCTTGGTGCGGGGGCGGGTGCCCTTCTTGTTAGGACGGATCCGGACGTCGGACTCGTCCCAGGAATCAGTGCTGCGTGCCACCGGCGGTGTCCTCATCTGCGGCGGGTCCCTGTGCCAGCATTGCTTCCCAGAGTTGCGGGAAATCGGGCATCGTCTTGGCCGTGGTCGCGATGTCCTCGACCTCCACGCCGGGCACGGCCAGGCCGAGAATGGCGCCGGCAGTGGCCATGCGGTGGTCCGCGTAGCTGTGCACCACACCGCCGTGCAGCGTGGCCGGTCGGATGATGAGTCCGTCGGCGGTCTCTTCGGCGTCGCCGCCGAGGCCGTTGATTTCGGTGACGAGGGCCGCGAGCCGGTCCGTTTCGTGGCCCCGGAGGTGGGCGATGCCGGTCAGCCGCGAGGGGCCGGTGGCGAGGGCGCAGAGCGCGGCCACAGTGGGGGCGAGCTCGCTGGTCTCGTCGAAGTCGCCGCCCTTGATCTCCGGGCCGCCGCTGACGGTCAGGGTGCCGGCATCCATTGTCACGGTCGCGCCCATGGCGGTCAGGATGCCGCGCCAGAGGTCACCGACCTGGGTGGTCGCCGCGGGCCAGTCCGGGATCCGCACGGTTCCGCGGGTGGCCAGGGCCGCCGCGAGGAAGGGCCCGGCGTTGGAGAGGTCCTGCTCGATCCGCTGGTCGAAGGCGCGGATCGGCCCTGGGGAGACAATCCAGTGGTTCGGCACTGAGTCATCGACCGCTACGCCCACGCCGCGCAGCACGGCCACGGTCATGTTGATGTGGTCCAGGCTCGGTACGGGCTTGCCGACGTGTTCCAGATGGAGCCCTTCGGTGAAGCGGGCGCCGGCCAGCAGCAGGGCGGAGACGAACTGGGACGACGCGCTGGCGTCGATGATGAGGTGGCCGCCGCGTACTTCGCCCGTGCCGTGGACGGTGAAGGGCAACGACGACGCCGGACCGCCGTCGGGCGCGTTCACTGCCACACCCAGCCCGGCCAGTGCCTCGATGATGGTGCCCATCGGGCGTTTGCGGGCGTGCGGGTCGCCGTCGAAGCGGGACTCGCCGCGGCGCAGCGCCGCCACCGGAGGCACAAAGCGCATGACCGTGCCGGCCAGGCCGCAGTCGATCGCGGTGTCCGCCGCAGCGGCGTCCAAGCTGATCGGGCTGATTTCCAGGTCGGGGCCGAAGGCGCCGTCGCCGGGAACCTCCGTGACGGTGGCCCCCAACTGGCGCAGGGCCTCAATCATCAGTGCTGAGTCCCGGGAGTGAAGGGGGGCCCGCAGCCGGGACGGGCCATCCGCGAGAGCGGCCAGCACGAGGTACCGGTTGGTCAGGGACTTGGACCCCGGAACGGTGACAGTGGCATCGACCGGCCGCTCGGCCAGGGGTGCGGGCCAGTGCGGACCGACGCCGGCAGTATGGAGGCCGGCAGAGTGGGAAGGGGCAGCTGCTGAGGGGGTGGTGCCAGTCATTACCGTCTTAGGCTCCGGCTGTGTGGTCTACGGCCTTGCGGACAACTTTGTCGGCCTTTTTCAGCTGCTTGTTGGTGGTCTTCCGGGCATCGGCGGCGAGGTGGCTGGCGCTCTTCTTGGCATCCGCGGCCAGGTGGCCGGCGCGCCAAGCCAGGCTGGGCTTGCCGGCGGTATCGACAGCGGCCAGGAGAACGCCGCCGGTGAGGGTGACGTTTTTCAGAAGCTGCTTGCGGCGGGCGTCGCGGGCTTCCTTCGAGGAGATGTCCGCGCTGCGCCATTCCACGTAACCGTTCAGGACCGAAATGACGGCGAGCAAGGTGGCGGCCAGCCGGGCGGACTTGCCCAGGGCGAAGCAAACGCCGGCGCCGATCTGGGTGCCGCCGATCACGCGTGCCACGACTTTTTCGTTGGGCTGGAAGGGCAGTGCGTCGGCCGTGCGGCGCAGCAAGGGGGTCAGCTGTGCCGCAGTGTCATCCGCGTTCTTGAGCTTGTCCATGCCGGCGAGGACGAAACTGGAGGCGAGCATGGGCCGGGCGAGAAAGCGGACAAACGACATGAATTTCCTCCTGGATGGACAAACCGCGGCTTCACTGCGGGAGAACCGGTTCTAGTCTTGCACTTTTGCGGAATATTTGCCCGCAGGACGTGGTTGTGAAAGACAGATCCCAGCGGTTTCCCAGCCGTGTCTTCCCAGCCGTGTCACAGTGCCGCCGTGCCTGAACCGTTCTCCTTGTTGGAGCGCCGGTGCAGCGGGGTGGGGTAGGTACGGCCAGACAGACACGGCTGGATAAACAGAGCTGCATAAACGTGGCTGGATAAACGGTTGGATAAACGCAGGCGAACGGACGCAGCTTAGGAAGGCGGAGATTTGACGAGGGTGTTGGACAGGGCGGAACCGGAAGCCGGTAAATCATGGACCCTCGAGCTTCCGGCAGTTCCGGGTGCCCGGCGGAAGGTGACAGTAGACTTGAACGCAATGAGCACCATGGACCCGGCCGTAGCGGCCATGCACGAGGTTGCCGGAAACGACGCCACGCCCACCAAGACACCTGATGCCGGCATGTCCGGCGCACCAGAACGGCCCGCTGTACAGAATTCGCCTGTGCAGAATTCCGCAGATGGTCGTGCTGCGCAGGCGCCCGCTGATGGACCCGCCGCCCTGGAAACCGAGGTCGACGGAAAGCCCCTGGACGTTGCCACCGAGTCCGCGGACGAACGCCGGGTGCGCTTTGAACGCGACGCCATGCAGTACGTGGACCAGCTGTATTCGGCGGCCATGAGGATGGCCCGGAATCCCTCCGACGCCGAGGACTTGGTCCAAGAGGCGTACACGAAGGCGTTTTCCGCGTTCCACCAGTACAAGCCGGGAACCAATCTGAAGGCTTGGCTGTACCGCATCCTCACCAATACATACATCAACTTGTACCGGAAGCGTCAGCGCGAGCCGCTGCAGTCGAACTCGGACACCATCGAGGACTGGCAACTCGCCCGCGCCGAGTCGCATACGTCCTCGGGGCTGCGTTCGGCGGAGGCCGAGGCCCTCGACCATCTGCCCGACTCCGATGTGAAGCGCGCACTCCAGTCGATTCCGGAGGAGTTCCGGCTGGCCGTGTACTTCGCCGACGTCGAGGGTTTCGCGTACAAGGAAATTTCAGACATCATGAACACCCCCATCGGGACCGTCATGTCCCGGCTGCACCGCGGCCGGAAGATGCTGCGGGACATGCTTGCGGACTATGCCGCCGAACGGGGATTCAAGGGCGCAAGCGAGTCAAGCGCCGCGGCCGACAGCAACAAACAGGAGAACAGGAAATGAGCGACTGCCAGGGACTGGGCGATTGCGACGACGCCCGGATGCAACGTATCTATGAATATCTGGATGGTGCGCTCACGCGTGAGGACATCACAGAGATCAAGGACCACCTGGACAGCTGCCCGGAGTGCCTGGAGCAGTACGACCTCGAATGTGTCATCCGCGTGATGGTCAAGCGTTCGTGCACTGAAGCAGCTCCGGATAACCTCAAGAACGCCATCCTGGACCGGATTCACTCGATCCGGACTGTGGAAGCCTGAGCCCGGCTTTCTACCCAGATAAACGAATGACCCCGGAAGCCGTAAGGATTCCGGGGTCATTCGTCTAAAGCTGTCATTCCAAGCTTTGCTTAGGCGTTGGGGCGCTTACCGTGGTTCGCGCCGCCACGCTTACGGTCACGACGTTTACGTGCACGTTTGCTCATAGCTGGCCTCCTTAATCGTGGTACTCAAAAGAGCTGCCCTCAAGTCTCCCACATCGAGGCACCCGCCGCGAACCGGGGACGTGCCGCTACGGGGCCGTGACCACTTGCGCGTGGGGTGGTCAGCTTTCCAGCGAATTGCGGATTGAGATCCGGGCCTGGTCCAGCACGGTCTTGACCGTTTCGAGCGTCACGGCGGTGACGGGATGGCTGCCGGCGTGCCGCCGCAGTTCCACCCGCATGTCGTCGCGGAAGGCCTGCACCAGCATTTCCGCTTCCTTCAGGCGCCGCTCGCCCTCAGGGGAGAACCGCGGGCTCCCCGCGCCGCCGGCAGAACCCGCTGCGCGCGCGGAGGTCCGCGCCGCCTCCGCCGTTGCCGCGAGATCGGCCCGGAGGCCGCGCATGTTGACGCGGATGTCCTGGCGCAGATTGTCGGCCAGCCGGCGGACCGAGGCCGAAATGTCGTTCTCGACGCCGGCGAGTTCGTCCCGCCGGCTATTGAGCTCCGTTAGTCCCGCCGGGGTGATGCTGTAGTTGGTGCGGCGGCCCTCCGTGTGGGTGGCAACGAGCCCTTCTTCTTCGAGCTTGCCCAGGCGCGGGTAGATGGTTCCGGCGCTGGGGGAGTAGGTGCCGCCGAAACGCTCGCTGAGCGCCTTGATGAGTTCGTAACCGTGCTTTGGACCTGATTCGAGCAGGGCGAGCAGGTACAGCCGCAGCGCGCCATGGGCGAAGACGGGAGGCATCAGAGGGCCGTTTCGGTGTCCGCGGTGGGCTGGCTGTGGAAGACCGACGTTTTTCCCGAAACCGAGTTGGTCCGGACCAGCATCAGCTTGGCGTCCGGTCCCGCGATGGTCTGCACCGTGCCGCTGGGCTGGGCGTACCTCTTGTCATCGATGACCACCGCCCCGCTGGCGGATTTGGCGACAATGTCGACGCCGATGTCGTGCGGAACCCGGATGGTGACGTCGCCCGAGACTGAATTGGCGCCAAAATCCTGGGTGAAGCCGTGCAGATCGAAGTTCAGGTCGCCGCTGACGGTGTTCGCGCGGATGTGGCTGAATTCCCCCGAGGCCGTCACTTCGCCGGAGACGCTTTTGGCGGTCAGGACGCCGCGGTGGTTGCGGGCAATGACTTCGCCGCTGACCGTGTTGACGGAGAGTTCACCGGAGGTGCCGTCCGCCAGCACGGAGCCCGAGACGGTGTTGAGCCGGGCGTGGCCGCTGATCCCGGAGACCATGCCGTCGCCGCTCACCGTCCCGGCTTCGACCTCGACGCCGGCGGGCAGGGCGATGCTGATGACCACGGAGTTGCTGCTGCCGTTGTTGACGGTGCTCATCAGGTTCTTGAACCAGCCCTGCGGACCGTGCAGCTGGTGGCGGACTTCCAGACGGCCGTTGACGACGGAAACCGACAACGGATCGCCGTCGATTTCGGAGACCTCGATCCTGGCGACGTCCTCGTCATGGGTGACGATGTCGAAGCGGCCGCGGACAATGCCGAGTTTAAGGGAGCGGACGCCGTCGACGTCGATGGTCTGCGGACCGGTCACGGTCCACGTGTTCTCTGACATGGTTCCTCCGGAAAAGCGAAAGGTGCTGGGCAACTAAAGATATATCGCGACTATGAAGTCACGATATATCGCGCCCACTGCCAGGTCAAGATATATCGCGAAAATCCGCAGGAGTGCGGTCCGGTGCGGCCGGTTGCCGGGTGGCCGGCCTATTCCGGCGCCTCCAGGCCGAGCCACTGGAACCAGCCGCGGTGCAGCACGAGCCACGCCATGAGGCCATACCCGGCCTGGCCGGGCGTGCCGCCGTTGGCCGCGAGGTCCTGGCGCCATTGCTCGTGGTTCAGCAGCGGCGAGAACGTGTCGACGTAGAGGTGTTTCCGGCGCGTCGTGACGTCGGCGAAGGCGGTGTTGAGTTCGCCGAGCCTGCGGTTCTGGGTGGGGTCGAGCGTGGGCGGGGGGCCCACGACAAAGACCTCGATCTTGTTCTGCGAGGCGGAGTCCAGGATGTTGGCGAGGTTCAGGCGGCTGCGGGCCGTGGACAGGCCGAACTCAATGTCGCGGCCGGACAAGCCGATCACCAGGCGGTTGTCGTGATGGTTGCCGAAGCGGCGGCCTGCCTCCTCGAGCCAGCGCGCGGCGATACCCTCCGTGCCTTCTTCCGGGCAAGGCAGGGAGTAGCACTCCAGTGCGACGCTGTCCTGCGGCGTGCGGGCCAGGACCCGCCCCCACCAGCCCAAGGCACGCGGATCACCGAGCCCGGCCAACAGCTCGTCCCCAACGGCTGCAATCCGCAGCTTCCGATCTTCCACGACTACCTCTTCACTTCAACGCTGTCCATCAAGCTGACCACTAACAGTCCATTAAACAGAACTGCCCGGCCGGAGTGTTGTCTTTCTTTCTCCGGCCGGGCAGCAATGACGCTACTTACGGGCAAATGCCTGCTTGAGCAAGCTGTCCTGTTCCGCCGAGTGGCGCTTCATCGACCCTGCCGCGGTGGAGGCCGAGGCGGGGCGGGAGATGAGGCGGACCTGGCGGTCCAGGGCATCGGGCAGGTTCAGGCCGATGAACGGCCACGGGCCCTGGTTGGCCGGTTCGTCCTGCGCCCAGACCACTTCGGCATTCGGGTACTTGGCCAGTTCCGCAGCGATTTCGGCGGCCGGCAGCGGGTAGAGCTGCTCGACGCGAACTATCGCCGTGGTCTGGTTCTCGGTCTTCTGCCGGGTGGACAGTAGATCGTAGTACAGGCGTCCGGAGACCAGCAGCACGCGTTCGACGGCGTCGGCCTGCAGCGGGGCGTGCTCGGGAATGACCGGGCGGAACGAGCCGGTGGTGAAGTCCTCCACGGAGGACGCCGCGGCCTTCAGGCGGAGCAGCTGCTTCGGCGTGAAGATGATGAGCGGCTTGCGCGGCCTGCTGTAGGCCTGGCGGCGCAGCAGGTGGAAGTGCGAGGCCGACGTCGTGGGGTTGGCCACGATCATGTTCTCCTCAGCGCACATCAGCAGGAAGCGCTCGATGCGGGCTGACGAGTGGTCCGGCCCCTGGCCCTCGTAGCCGTGCGGCAGCATGAGAACGAGCGAGGACCGCTGGCCCCATTTCTGCTCGGCAGAGGAGATGAACTCATCGATGATGGTCTGCGCGCCGTTGACGAAGTCACCGAACTGCGCCTCCCAGAGCACCAGGGCATCCGGGCGCTCCACGGAGTACCCATACTCGAAGCCCATGGCAGCGTATTCGGAGAGCAGGGAGTCGTAGATCCACAGCTTCGCCTGGTTGTCCGACAGGTGGGCCAGCGGCAGCCACTCGTCGCCGTTGGCTCGGTCGTGGAAGACGGCGTGCCGCTGCACGAACGTGCCGCGGCGCGAGTCCTGGCCGGCGAGCCGGACAGGGACGCCTTCCATGATGAGCGAGCCGAACGCCGCAAGTTCACCGAACCCCCAGTCGATGCCGCCTTCACGGGACATCGCTTCACGCTTCTCGAGCAGCTGCTTGAGCTTGGCGTGGACGGTGAAGCCCTCCGGGATATCGGTGTGGGCCTTCCCGATCCGGGCCAGGGTCTCCGCAGAGATCGCGGTGGAGACTGGGGCGCTGACACCGGAATCGGACTGCTGGGCCATGGGGCGTTCGAGATCGGAGACCGCAGCGGAATCAGCCGTGATGATCGGGATCGGGGACGTCTGGGCCGCGTGGGTTTCGGCGAAGACGCGTTCGAGGCGTTCCTGGTAG
Organism: Arthrobacter sp. 05T420; assembly: GCF_056396305.1. Lineage (NCBI taxonomy): Bacteria > Bacillati > Actinomycetota > Actinomycetes > Micrococcales > Micrococcaceae > Arthrobacter > Arthrobacter sp. 05T420. Next base: position 478,412 of record NZ_JBFTLG010000001.1, read on the forward strand.
TCGCGCAGCAGCTGCTCGGCTTCTTCCTCGGTGATGTCACCGCGACCGATCAGGGATTCGGTGTACAGCTTGCGGACCGAGCGCTTGGCTTCGATCAGGTTGTACATCAGCGGCTGGGTCATCGAGGGGTCGTCGCCCTCATTGTGGCCGCGGCGGCGGTAGCACACCATGTCGATGACAACGTCCTTGTGGAAACGCTGACGGAATTCGTAGGCAAGCTGCCCGATCCGGACCACAGCCTCCGGATCGTCGCCGTTCACGTGGAACACCGGCGCCTGGATCATCTTGGCGACGTCCGTGGAGTAGGTGGAGGAACGCGAGGACGACGGGGCGGTGGTGAAGCCGACCTGGTTGTTGACAACGATGTGGATGGTGCCGCCGGTGCGGTAGCCGCGCAGCTGGGAGAGGTTGAGCGTTTCCGCGACAACACCCTGGCCTGCGAAAGCGGCGTCGCCGTGCACCATGATCGGCAGCACGGGGAACGCCTCGCCCTGGTCCAGGCGGTCCTGCTTGGCGCGGACGATGCCCTCGAGGACAGGGTCCACGGCCTCAAGGTGGGACGGGTTCGCGGCGAGGTAGACCTTGGTCTCCTTGCCGTTGTCCGAGGTGAAGGTGCCCTCGGTGCCGAGGTGGTACTTGACGTCGCCGGAGCCCTGCACGGAGCGCGGGTCCTGGGTGCCTTCGAATTCGCGGAAGACCTGTGCGTAGGTCTTGCCCGCGATGTTGGTCAGCACGTTGAGGCGGCCGCGGTGGGCCATGCCGATCGCGACTTCGTCGAGTTCGTCGTCGGCGGCGTCGGAGATGATCGCGTCAAGCAGCGGAATCAGGGACTCGCCGCCTTCGAGCGAGAAGCGCTTCTGGCCGACGAACTTGGTCTGCAGGAACGTCTCAAAGGCCTCGGCGGCGTTGAGCTTGGAGACGATGCGCAGCTGCTCGTCGCGGCTCGGCTTCGAATAGGCGTGCTCCAGCTGGTCCTGGAACCACTTGCGCTCGGCGGGGTCCTGGATGTGCATGTATTCGATGCCGGCGGTGCGGCAGTAGGCGTCGCGGAGGACGCCGAGGATGTCGCGGAACTTGAGCATCGGCTTGCCGCCGAAGCCGCCCGTGGGCCACCCGCGGTCCAGGTCCCACAGGGTCAGGCCGTAGGTCAGGACGTCGAGGTCCGGGTGCTTGCGCTGGACGTACTCGAGCGGATCGGTGTCCGCCATCAGGTGTCCGCGCACGCGGTAGGCGTGGATCAGCTGCTGGATCCGGGCGACTTTGTTGATCTCGTCGGCCGGGTCCACCTGCAGGTCCGGGCTCCAACGCACGGGCTCGTAGGGGATGCGCAGGGACTCGAAGATCTCGTCGTAGAAGTTCTGCGCACCGAGCAGGAGCTGGTGTACGAGCTTGAGGAACTCGCCGCTGCCGGCACCCTGGATGACGCGGTGGTCATACGTGGAGGTCAGCGTGAGGACCTTGCTGATCGCGTTCTGGGCGATGATCTTCTCGCTGGCACCCTGGAACTCGGCCGGGTAGTCCAGGGCGCCGACGCCGATGATGGCGGCCTGGCCCTTGGACAGGCGGGGCACCGAGTGGACGGTGCCGATGCCGCCGGGGTTGGTCAGGGACACCGTGGTGCCGGAGTGGTCATCCGCGGTCAGCTTGCCGGCGCGGGCCCGCTTGATCAGGTCTTCGTAGGTGTGCCAGAACTCCGAGAAGTTGAGGGTCTCCGCCTTCTTGATGTTCGGGACCATGAGCAGGCGGGTGCCGTCAGGCTTGGGCATGTCGATCGCGATGCCGAAGTTCACGTGCGCCGGCTGGACAGCCACCGGCTTGCCGTCGATCTCGTCGTAGTAGACGTTCATCGACGGGAACTGGGACAGGGCGCGGATGACGGCGTAGCCGATCAGGTGCGTGAAGGAGACCTTGCCGCCGCGGGCGCGGGCCAGGTTGGAGTTGATGACCACGCGGTTGTCGATCAGCAGCTTCGCCGGGATGGCACGGACGCTCGTGGCGGTCGGCACTTCCAGGCTGGTGACCATGTTCGACGCGATGGCCTTGGCCGGTCCGCGCAGGACCGAGACGACGTCCTCCTCGGGCGCCGTCGGAGCCTTGAGGTTCTTGGGCAGCTGCGCCGGGATCGGCGCGGTTCCGGGGGCGTCCGTGGTCTTGGAGCCATCCCGGGCGACGGTGGCCGGGGTCCTCTTGGCTGCAGGTGCCGGCGCGGGCGTGGCGGCGGGAGTTGCGGGGGCAGCGGGCGCGGCCGGCGCGGGTGCTGCCTGCGAAGCGGCAGGCGCTACGACGGGAAGTTCACGGGTGGCAGGATGCACAGCTGTCGCGGTGCCGGACGTTCCGTTGACGGAAGAGGCGTCACTAGCTGCAAAAGATTCGAACAGCGGCCACCACTTGGCGTCGACCGTGTTCTTGTCCTGCTGGTAACGCTCGTACAGTTCGTCAACGAGCCACTCGTTTCCGCCAAATTCCTCTGGTAGACGGTGGCTAGGCTGCTCTGGCACTTGAAATACGCCTCTTCCATGAGTTTGATTCCCTCTGGCTTCCACGGTGCCTCGGCACAACGATTGAGCCAGTCTCTGCGTCCAGTGAACCCAGACCTCTGCCAGTCTAGTGAGGATTCTTGCCAAACCGCCAATAAGCGTGACCCAAATCATGATCCACCCCCGCAGCCGCTGAATTACAGAGAAGAAGTGCTGCAAAATCGGCCCGGAATCGGCCCGGAGGCGGTGCCTCACGCGGTGCTTCACGCGGTGACTTACACACTGCCGGACGCAGTGCCGGCCCCGCCGGGAACCGCCCTAGAATCAAAGAAGAACCCGTTTGGCGCCGAGGGCGCCAGCTGCGGGTGCCAGCAAAGGAGCAGCCGTGCGTTTCCTGAATGAGCCCACCACCGATCTGACTTACTCCGACCTCTTCCTGGTGCCGTCGCGGTCGGATGTCATCTCGCGCCTGGACGTCGATCTGGCGGCCGATGACGGGACCGGCTCGGCGATTCCGCTGGTGGCGGCGAACATGACGGCGGTGACGGGGAAGCGGATGGCCGAGACCATGGCCCGCCGCGGCGGCCTTGGAGTCCTGCCGCAGGACGTCCCGCTCGACGTCATCCGGGACGTCACGGCCTGGATCAAGGCCCGCCACCCGGTCCTCGAGACGCCCGTCACGCTCGCGCCAACGGACACCGTGATCGATGCCCTCCACCTGATGGGCAAGCGGCCGCACGGCGCCGTTGTGGTGGTGGATGAGGCCGGCGCCGTCGCCGGTGTTGTCCGGGCCGCGGACTGCGAGGGCCAGGACCGTTTCGCGTCGCTGGCCTCCGTCCTCCGCCACCAGCCGCTGGTGCTGGATGCCGGACTGTTGGACGGCGGGCTGGCGGGGGACCCTGCGGGTGCTGCGACGGCCCTTCGCCGCGCCTTTGAGGCGATGGACGCTGCCGGAACTGACTACGCACCGGTGCAGCAGGACGGCGTCCTGGCCGGGGTGCTGACCCGCAAGGGCGCCCTGCGCTCCACGCTCTACCGCCCGTCCCTGGACGACGACGGCAAGCTCAAGGTGGCTGCCGCCGTCGGAATCAACGGTGACGTGGCCGGGCGGGCCGCCGAGTTGCTGGCTGCCGGCGTGAATGTGCTGGTCCTCGACACCGCGCATGGGCACCAGCAGAAAATGTTCGACGCGCTGGCAGCCGTGAAAGGACTCAACCCCGGCGTGCCGGTGGTCGCCGGCAACGTCGTCACCGGCGAGGCAGCGCGGGAGCTTATCGAGGCCGGGGCGGACATCGTCAAGGTCGGCGTGGGTCCGGGCGCCATGTGCACCACGCGCATGATGACGGCCGTGGGCCGCCCGCAGTTCAGCGCCGTCCTGGAATGTTCCGCCGCGGCGCGGGAAGCCGGCGGCCGGGTGTGGGCCGACGGCGGGGTCCGCTACCCGCGCGACGTCGCCCTGGCCCTGGCCGCCGGTGCCAGCCAGGTCATGATCGGCTCCTGGTTTGCCGGCACGCACGAAAGCCCCGGGGATCTGCAGCTCGACTCTGCGGGACGGCAGTACAAGGAGAGCTTCGGCATGGCGTCCGCCCGCGCGGTGCAAAACCGCAACCAGCGCGAGGGCGCGTTTGAAAAGGACCGCAAGGCCCTGTTCGAGGAAGGCATCTCCACGTCCCGCATGTACGTGGACGCGGCGCGGCCCGGCGTCGAGGACCTGCTGGACATGATCACCGCCGGCCTGCGCAGTTCCATGAGCTACGCCGGCGCTGCCGATCTCGCCGCCTTTCGCGAACGTGCCGTGGCCGGCATCCAGTCCGCGGCCGGGTACGAGGAAGGCCGGCCCGTCCCGCAGAGCTGGTGAGTTTCGGCGCAGCCGGTGAAGCGGGCGGCCGGGGCTGGCGGCGGCCGCTCCTGTAGACTGAAATTCTTATGGACAGTAAATCTAGGTGCCGGCCTGGGGGCTGTCAGCGGAGAACGGAATCCGTTCCCGCGCAGTCCACCCGAAGAGCCGGCAAACCCCGTTCACGCGCCCATCATTCTCCGGCCACGCGCCACACCGGAGCCTTCCAGGAAACAGGGTCGGCCGCCGCCGACCATCCTCCGCCGGGCAGACCCTCCCAGCATCTACGGTCCCAGCAACGGCCGTTTTTTTGCGCCTCTGGCGCTGCCGCTCCCGCGGAAGCAGGCCGCTGAGATGGAATGGCTACTCCTCGCAGCAGGCCTGCTGCTCATCCTCGGCACCGGGTTCTTTGTCGCCGTGGAATTTTCCCTGGTGGCCTTGGACCAATCCACGGTGCAGCGCGCCGTTGACGCCGGCGACACCGCCGCCGAGCCCCTGCTCAAATGTCTCAAGTCGCTCTCCACCCAGCTCTCCAGCTGCCAGCTCGGCATCACCATGACCACGCTGCTGACCGGTTACGTCATGGAACCGTCCGTCGGCAAGCTGCTCGAGGGTCCCCTTACCGCGCTCGGAGTCGCGCCCGCGGCGGCTGCCTCGCTGTCCCTGGTCCTCGCGATGGCGGTGGCCACCCTGCTCTCCATGCTGATCGGTGAGCTGGTGCCCAAGAACATGGCCATCGCGCTGTCCTTCCCGATCGGCAAGGCCGTCGCCCGGCCCCAGCTGGTGTTCACCGCCATCTTCAAGCCCGCAATCGTGGTGCTCAATGGCTTCTCCAACAAGGTCCTCAACGTCTTCGGACTGGAGGCCAAGGAGGAAATCTCCGGCGCCCGCACTCCGGCCGAACTGGCCTCGCTCGTGCGCCGCTCCGCGGCCATGGGCACCCTGGACGCCGGGACGGCCAACTTCATCGCCCGGACGCTTAAGTTCTCCGGGCGGACCGCCGCTGACGTCATGACCCCCCGCATCCGCGTGGAGACCATCGACGCCGACCAGCCGGTCTCGGACATCGTCGAGGCCGCCAAGCGGACCGGATACTCCCGTTTCCCTGTGATCGGCGAGTCCTCCGATGACATCCGTGGCGTAGTCCATATCAAGAAGGCCATCGCCGTGCCCTCGAACCGCCGCGCCAGGCTGCAGGCCGGAGCCATCATGACCGATGTGCTCCAGGTCCCCGAAACCATCCACCTGGACGCCCTCCTCGCCGAACTGCGCGAGGGCAACCTGCAACTGGCCGTCGTCCTGGACGAGTACGGCGGAACGGCCGGCATCACCACCCTGGAAGACCTCGTGGAGGAAATCGTCGGGGAAGTAGCCGATGAACACGACAAGGTCCGTCCCGGCTTGCTCCAGAGCGCCTCGGGGGACTGGTACTTCCCCGGCCTGCTCCGGCCCGATGAACTTTCCGAACAGATCCCGGGCCTGACCGTGCCCGACGAAGCTGCCTACGAAACGGTGGGAGGCTACGTCATGAGCCAGCTCGGCCGGATCGCGGCAGTCGGCGACACTGTCGACGTCGTCGGCGGGACACTGAGCGTGACCCGCATGGACGGCCGCCGGATCGACAGGATCTGTTTCCGGCCCACCCGGGTACCCGGCGACGGCCAGCCCGCCAGCCAGGCAGGTGCCGCATGAGCGACTGGGCAGGAATCCTGTGGCTTGCCTTCCTCCTTGTGGGCAACGCCTTCTTCGTGGCAGCGGAATTCGCCATCATGTCCGCCCGCCGGAGCCAGATCGAGCCGCTGGCCGAGGCCGGCTCCAAGCGCGCACAGACAACGCTGCGGGCCATGGAAAACGTGTCCCTCATGCTTGCGTGCGCCCAGCTCGGCATCACCGTCTGCTCGCTGCTGATCCTGCAGGTGGCTGAGCCCGCGATCCACCACCTCCTGGCCGTGCCGCTGGAAGCGGCAGGCATCCCGGTGGGGGCCGCGGATATTGTGGCCTTCGCCGTCGCACTGCTGGTGGTCACGTTCCTGCACGTCACCTTCGGCGAAATGGTGCCCAAGAACATTTCCGTGTCGGTCGCGGACAAGGCGGCGCTGCTGCTGGCGCCGCCGCTGATGTTCATCGCGCGGCTGGTCAAGCCCGTCATTACGGCGCTTAACTGGTCCGCGAACCACATCCTTAAGCTGATGCGGATTGAGCCACAGAATGAGGTCACGTCCTCCTTCACCCTCGAAGAAGTGCAGTCGATCGTGCAGGAATCCACCCGCCACGGACTCGTGGACGACGACGCCGGACTCATCACCGGAGCGCTGGAGTTCTCCGAACACACGGCCTCCCACGTGATGGTTCCGTTGGGAAAGCTCGTCATGCTCAAGGCGGCCACCACGCCGGCGGAATTCGAAAAGGCGGTGAGCCGGACCGGCTTCTCGCGGTTCCCGATGCTCGATGACGACGGCATGCTGTCCGGCTATCTGCACATCAAGGACGTACTGTCCATCCCGGACGCCGGGTACCACCAGCCGATCGCGGAAAGCCGCATCCGGTCGCTGGCGAACCTGGCCATGGACGACGAAATCGAGAAGGCCATGTCCGTCATGCAGCGCACAGGCTCGCACCTGGCCCGCGTGATCGGCCCCGACGGGCTGACCCAGGGGGTGCTGTTCCTGGAGGACGTGATCGAGCAGCTCGTCGGCGAAATCCGGGACGCGACGCAGGCCACCGGCTACCGCAGGCTGGGCCAAGACCAGTAAGGCGCAGCCCAGTGGGGGCCAGCCAGTAGCGGACGGACCGCAGCGCGGCATGCCTGGTATCCCTAAATAGGAATGATTCCTATTTAGGGATACACTCGGGCTGTTGCTATTGCTCCTGATTCTCAATAACAGATCCGAGGTTTCCCGTGCGCCGTCCCGCTGCCCGAGCCATGCTGGCTGGTCTCGCCGGCTTAGGCCTCCTGCTCACCGCGTGCAGTCCGACGCCGGGCAGCTCGCGGGGGACCGCCGGTGACGGCGTGATCGACGTCGTCGCCTCCACCAGCGTCTACGGCGACATCGTCTCCAGCATCGGCGGCGACAAGGTTCGGGTCAGCTCGATCATCAACCGCACCAGCCAGGACCCGCACTCCTACGAGGCCACCACGCAGGACAAGCTGGCCGTCTCCAAGGCCGAGTTTGTGGTGGAGAACGGCGGGGGATACGACGCCTTCATCGACACGCTGGCAACCGACACCGGGCTGGAGAGCGGCAACATCATCAACGCCGTGGACGTATCCGGCCTGGCCACCGAAAGCCCCGCAGCGGCGAGCCCGGACTCTGCCGGCCACACCCACGAGCACACCGGGCTGAACGAACACGTCTGGTACAGCATGGCGGCCATGTCCCGCCTCGCGGACGCCGTCGCCGACAAGCTGGGCACCCTGGAGCCGGGCTCGGCGCAGACGTTCCGGACCAACGCTGCGGCCTTTAAGGCATCGCTCGGCGGCCTGGAAACCAAGCTCGCCGCCATCAAGTCCTCGGCAGGCCATGCGCCCGTGGCCGTCACCGAGCCGGTACCGCTGTACCTGCTTGAGGCCGCCGGCCTGGAGAACGAAACCCCGGCGGCATACACGGCCGCGATCGAGGAAGACGCCGACGTCCCGCCCGCAGTGCTCAAGGCCGCCGTCGATCTCGTGGCCTCCCGCGGCGTCAAGCTGCTGGCCTACAATACCCAGACCGAGGGACCGCAAACGGTGGCGCTGAAAAAGGCCGCCGAGACCGCCGGCGTCCCGGTAGTGAACTTCAGTGAAACCCTCCCGGACGGCCAGTCCTACCTGCAGTGGATGACCGCTAACGTGGAGAGCATCCGCAAGGCCCTAGGATGATCGCAACAGCCGGAGCAGCAGTCTCCGCGGAAAATCGAGGAATCCCCTTTTGACACCGGTAGTGAGCCTCCGCGGCGCCTCCCTGGCCTTCGGCCAACGGACTCTGTGGGAAGGCCTGGACCTGGACATCAACCCAGGTGAATTCTTTGCCGTGCTCGGTCCCAACGGCAGCGGCAAGACCACCTTCCTGAAGGTCCTGCTCGGCCTGCAGGAACTGAGCACGGGCACCGCCGTGCTCGACGGCCACCCCGTAGAGCGCGGCAGCCGCCGGATCGGCTACGTGCCCCAGCAGAAATCATTCGACCCGGATACGCCCTTGCGCGCCCGCGACCTCGTGGCCCTCGGCGTCGACGGCCACCGCTGGGGCATCCGCCTGGGCAACGCAAAAGTGAACCGCAAGGTCGATGAGCTCCTGGACCTCGTGGGCGCCACCGACTACGCCAAGGTGCCGGTGGGGCAGCTCTCCGGCGGTGAGCAGCAGCGCCTGCGCGTGGCCCAGGCCCTGGCCACGGATCCCAAAGTGCTGCTGTGCGACGAGCCGCTGCTCTCCCTCGACCTTCAGCACCAGCAGGGCGTCAGCGCCCTGATCAACAAGCAATGCCGCGAGGCGGACAGCGCCGTGGTGTTCGTCACCCACGAGATCAACCCGATCATGGACTACGTGGACCGGGTCCTGTACCTGGCCGGAGGCCGGTTCCGGGTGGGCACACCCGCCGAGGTCATGACCACCGAGGTGCTCTCCGATTTGTACGACAGCCGTGTTGAAGTCATCCAGGCCAACGGCCGTCTGATCGTGGTGGGACTGCCGGATGCCGTGACGCACCATCACGAGGACGCGCACTCTGTCGCGGGGGAGGTGGGCTGAGTGGACCTGGGTAACCTGCTGCATTCAATCTTCAATTTCGAAAACTATGGCGAGCTGCTGGTCCTGGTGCAGAACTCCATCTGGGCCGGCGCGGTCCTGGGCCTGCTGGGCGGACTCATGGGCACCTTCGTGATGAAACGCGACCTGGCGTTCGCGGTCCACGGGATCTCGGAGCTCTCCTTTGCCGGAGCGGCCTTCGCGCTGCTGATCGGCGCGAACATCATCCTCGGCTCGCTGGCGGGATCGGTCCTGGCGGCCGTGGTGCTCGGCGTGATGGGCGTCCGCGCCCGGGACAAGAACTCGATCATCGGCGTCATCATGCCCTTCGGGCTGGGCCTGGGCATCCTCTTCCTGTCCCTATACGAGGGCCGGGCGGCCAACAAGTTCGGCCTGCTCACCGGGCAGATCGTGTCGGTGGGAACGGTCCAACTGCAGGTCCTGGCGTTCGCCGCCGTCGTGGTGATGCTGGCGCTGGTCGCTATCTGGCGGCCGCTGACCTTCGCCAGTGTTGACCCCGACGTCGCCATTGCCCGCGGCGTACCGGTGCGGGCCCTGGCCCTTGGTTTCATGGTGCTGCTGGGAATCAGCGTGGCGCTGTCCATCCAGATTGTGGGCGCCCTGCTGGTGCTGGCCCTGCTGATCACGCCGGCGGCGGCCGCCATGCGCGTCACGTCCTCACCCCGGCTGGTGGTCATGCTGAGCATCGTCTTCGCGATGACGGCGACGGTCGGCGGCATCCTGCTGGCCCTCGGCGGCCGGCTGCCGATCAGCCCCTATGTGACCACGCTGTCCTTCCTGATCTACGTGGCCTGCCGGATGATCGGCAATGCCAAGGCCAAGCGGGGGCTCAACGGGCGGATCGTGCCGAACGCGGCCGCGGCGGCCTGAGCCAGCTACTGGCCGGCCTGACTGGCTGTGCATTCGGGGCACAGGCCGAAGATTTCCACCGTGTGCTCCACCGCGGTGAAGCCGTGCTCTTGCGCGATCCGCGCAGCCCAGGCCTCTACTGCCGGGGCTTCCACTTCCACGGCCTTGCCGCAGTTGCGGCACAGCAGGTGATGGTGGTGGCCGGTGACGGCGCAGCGCCGGTAGACCGCTTCGCCGTCGGCGTTGCGCAGGACATCCACCAGCCCGTCGTCGGCGAGCGACTGCAGGATTCGGTAGGACGTGGCGAGGGACACCGCGGTGCCGCGCTCCTGGAGGATGCGGTGCAGTTCCTGGGTGCTGACGAAGTCCGCCAGGTCGTCCAGGGCGGCGCTGACGGCGAGGCGCTGCTTGGTAACTCGCTGTTCCTTACCTTGCACGGGTGCCGAGGCCGGAGTCCGGCTGCTGCCGGCGGTGGTGCCTTGGGACATCGTGGAACTCGCTTCGTCAAGGATTCGCGGGTGGGACGCGCTGCGGTGTGGTGGCAATGTCCAAGATTACCAGCGTGCAGGATCGCCAGCAGGGCTCCGTGGACACTGTGGCCGCTGGTGCCTAGGCTGGCCGGATGAAACTCACCAAATTCACGCACGCCTGTGTCCGCCTCGAGCAGGACGGCCGGGTGCTGGTGTTTGACCCGGGCACTTTTTCGGAGACGGATGAGGCCCTGGCCGGAGCACATGCCGTGCTCATCACCCACGAGCATGCGGACCATGTGGACGTCGACGCCGTCGCCGCGGCGTTGCAGTCGAACACTGCCCTTGAGCTTTACGCCCCGGAAGCGGTGGCCGCGACGCTTCGCGGCAAGGCGCCCGAGGCCGGGAGCCGCATCCATGCCGCCGCCGCGGGCCAGGAATTTGAAACCGCAGGCTTCGCGGTCAGGACATATGGCGGCCAGCACGCCCTCATCCACCCGCAGATCCCGGTCGTTGCCAACGTCGGCTACCTCGTGGATGGCAACGTCTACCACCCGGGGGACTCCTTCGCGATCCCCGACGGGGTCGACGTCAAGACGCTGCTGGTACCCGTCCACGCCCCGTGGAACAAGGTGGGTGAAGTGGTGGACTTTGTGATCGGCGTCCGCGCCCCGCAGGCCTTCCCGATCCACGACGCGCTCCTGAACGAGCTGGGCCGCGGCCTGGTGGAGGGGCATGTGACCCGGATCGGCGCCAAGTACGGCACCGAGTACCGGCACCTCTCCAGCGGCGATTCCGTGGAGGTTTAGCCTAAGCGGGCGCACCGGCTGCCGCCGGTCGGCTGACCAGGCCGGTCAGGCCGGCCAGACGCCGGTCTGGAAGAACTCGCGCAGCACGGCCTCGTGGGGCTCGGGATCCAGGCCCTGGGTGTCCAGCCACTCCGGGTTGTAGTAATTCCCGGCGTAGCGGTCCCCGGCGTCGCACATGAGGGTCACCACGCTGCCCTTGCGGTCTTCTTTGATCATCTCGGCTATGAGCTGCCACACGCCCCAGAGGTTGGTCCCGGTGGACGGGCCCGCGTGCAGTCCGGCATGTTCCCTGAGGTGCCGCATGGCGGCCACCGACGCGGCGTCGGGAACCTGGATCATGTGGTCGATCACGGCAGGTACAAAACTTGGCTCCATCCGCGGCCGGCCGATGCCCTCGATGCGTGACGGCGATGCCGCCGCCGCTTCGACGGCGGGCATCCCGCCGTCGGGCCGGCTGTCCCGCCAGCCCGGATAGAACGCGGAATTTTCCGGGTCGACGACGGCGAGCCTGGTCTCGTAGCGGTGGTACCGCAGGTACCTGCCGATTGTGGCGCTGGTCCCGCCGGTGCCGGCCCCGACCACGACCCAACGGGGGACCGGGTGCTCCTCCATCGCCAGCTGGCCGAAGATCGACTCGGCGATGTTGTTGTTTCCGCGCCAGTCCGTGGCCCGTTCGGCGTACGTGAACTGGTCCATGTAGTGCCCGCCGGTGCTGGTGGCGAGATCTGCGGCGGCCTGGTAGACCTCGGAGGCGTGGTCCACCAGGTGGCACGAGCCGCCGAACTGTTCTATCAGGGCGATCTTCTCGCGGCTGGTGGTCCGGGTCATCACGGCGATGAAAGGCAGGCCGAGCAACTGCGCAAAGTAGGCCTCGGAGACGGCGGTGCTGCCGCTGGAAGCCTCAACGATCGTGGTCCCTTCCCGGATCCAGCCGTTGACGAGGCCAAAAAGGAACAGCGAACGCGCCAGCCGGTGCTTGAGGCTGCCCGTGCGGTGGGTGGATTCGTCCTTCAGGTACAGCTGCACGCCCCAGTGGTCGGGCAGCGGCACCGAATACAGGTGGGTGTCGGCGGAGCGGTTGTTTTCGGCACTGATCCGGCGGACGGCGTCGTCGGCCCAGGCCCGGTGCTGCTGGTGCGCGGTATTCACCGCTACAGCCTACCGGGGCGGCGGGACACCGAAGATAGAGTGGGGAAATGGACACCCTTCTCAATGCTGCTGCCCTCAAAGACCGGCTGGGCGGCGCCGTCGGCACCGGCCAGCGCACAGTGCTCCTCGACGTTCGCTGGGCGCTCGGGGACCCTCACGGTCACGACCACTTCCTGAGCGAACACATCCCTGGAGCGATTTTCGTGGATCTCGCCACCGAACTCGCCGGACCCGCGGAACCGCGACGCGGAAGGCATCCGCTGCCGCCGCTGGAGCAGTTCCAGGAATCGGCGCGCCGCTGGGGCGTCAACGACGGCGACGCCGTTGTAGCCTACGACGACAGCGGCAACATGGCCGCCGCCCGGTTGTGGTGGATGCTGCGCAACGCCGGCTTCAGCCAGGTTCACTTGCTCGACGGCGGCCTGGCCGCCTGGCGTGCCGCAGGGTTCGAAGTGGCGGCGGGGCCCGAACAGCCCGCACCCGGAAACGTCACCCTGTCCGAGGGCCACATGCCCGCGATCGACGCCGGACAAGCAGCCACCTGGGGCCGGCAGGGTCTGCTGTTGGATGCCCGGGCGGCCGAACGGTACCGCGGGGAAATCGAGCCCGTGGATCCCCGCGCGGGCCATATTCCGGGCGCCGTGAGTGCCCCCACCACCGGGAACCTGGAGACCGACGGACGCTTCCTTGGTCCGGCGGAGCTGCGGGCGCGCTTCGAGCGGCTCGGCTACAGGGCCGACGTCCCCACCGCCGTGTATTGCGGTTCCGGCGTCACAGCGGCCCACGAGATCGCCGCCCTTGAAATCGCCGGCTTTTCCGCTGCCCTGTACCCGGGATCGTTTTCGGAGTGGTGCCACAGTGCCTCCAACGATGTTGTCACCGGGCCTGAGCCTTACGGCGAGGTCGAGGCTTCAAACTAGCGTCCAAACCCAGCTCACGTCCGTAACCTTGGCCCCGCCCCGACGGAATCTGGATACGTGGCCCCTAGGCTGCGGCCGACTCCTTGACCTTGCTGAGTTTGAGTGACTTGGCGTGGCACAGAAGCCGGCGGCGGTGGCGGGATACGGGCTGCTCTATGGCTGTTGAGCCGAGCGGCGTCCCCGGGAGGGGTGGTGCGGTGGAGTGGTAGGTGTGTCCGGTGGGGGTGGTGAGTTCGATGGTGTGCCTGTGTCCGCTGTGCCCGGGCACGGCTGCTGGACCGGGTGCTGGTCCGGGTCCAGAGTCCGCGTGCTTTGGGTGTGCGGGGTTTACGGGGCGGGCTCGCCAGCCGGGGGTTTCTTTGGTGTGGTTGCAGGCTTCGCAGAGGCCGGCGCCGTTGGTCTGGGTGGTGGGGCCGCCGTGGTGCCAGGCGATGATGTGGTCCAGGTGCCGGATCGGGGCGTCGCAGTAGGGCGTGCGGCAGGTGTCGTCCCGGGTCTGGATGAAGCGGCGGAGCCGGTGCGGGAAGATCCGGGCGCGGGAGTCCATGGCGACGAGTTCGCCGGTGCGCGGGCGGGTGTAGAGCAGTCGGAGCCAGACGGTGAAAGCGTCGGCGTCGGCATCGGCATCGGGTCTGTTGGGGCTGGCTGGTCCCGGGGGGCCGGCGCCGTCCTTGGCCCTGGTGGCGTTGATGAGGGTGCGGGCCCGGCCGGCGGGGACGGTGCCGTAGCCGGGGATGCGGGCCGGCTCGGAGTCGGCCTGGAGGAGGGTGCGGTCGGTCATGACGAGCTGGATCTCCACCCCGGTGATCCCGCCAGGGGTTCCCGTGCTGCGTTCGACGAGGGTGTCGGCCATGGCCTGGCCGCGGGAACGGGGGTCGCCGCTGTTGCGGAGGGTGTCGGCGTGCCGGGCCAGGGCGGTGTAGATCCCGACGCCGGCGGTGACCGGGAGCAGGGCGGTGAGGTAGCACATGGTGTCCGGGGCCGGGCGGAGGCTGACGTGCCGCTCGGACACGGCGCGCGCGGCGCGGTCGGTGACGGTGCGCGGGTCCAGCCGGTACGCGGCGGCCCGGGCGGTGGCGACCAGCCGCCGGTCCCCGGCCCCGGCGAGGGTCCCGGTGTCGGGTGCGAGGTGTTCGTCGACGGCGGACCGGTCCGCGGCGGTCAGGCACGCGGTTTCGCGTACGAGCAAGGTGGCGCGCCACTCGTTCAGCTGCCCGGACTCGAGCGCGGCGAGGGTGTGCGGCATCTCGGCCACGAGGGCTTTCGCGAGGCCCAGGAGCCGGCCGCCCTTGACGGGGGATTCGTGCCGGGCGAGGGCGATCTGCGCGCCGACCCCGGCGCCGAGCTGCTCGGCGGGGACCCCGGCGGCGGCCTGGGCGCGGCGCTGGGACAGATCCAGTGCCACGGCGTGCCGTGCCTGCCGGGCTGCCATGGCGGATTTCAGGTCTTCGAGTTCCCGGATCTCATCGATCAGGGCAGCGGCGCTGTCAGGGGCCGGGAGGCCGCTCAGGAGCGTGGCCAAGTCCGCGACCGTCGCAGTCGTTGCCGGTGCCGGTGCCGAATCTGCCGGAACCACATCGGGCCCCTGAGTGCCTTCCATGAATCAAGTGTCCCTGTGGGCTATGACATTTATGGCCGTCCGCAGCCGCTCGACCGCTTCGGAGACCAGCGGGGAAATTCCGGGTTCGGCCGTAACTCCCGGAACGCTGCCCAAGATAACGTCGAGCCGAAGGAGCATCAGCAAGGTGTCGATCGCAGACTTCAAC